>NZ_BAAGRA010000001.1:0-258506 GCF_054783195.1 Hymenobacter coalescens
ACTGCCACACCGCGTACATGTCATGCCCCAAGATACAGATAGCTATGAGGTTGTAGCAATGCCAGGAAACGGGTATTGGGGAATAATCAGCCACGCTGCGCTTATTGCTTAATGAATAATTAATGCTTATTACTTTAAGCAATTAATGCCGGGCAACTGGCTATGAAATCGGCGTTATTAAGCATTATCTAAATTTATTTATCGCTCAGAAAATGGCTTTAAAAGACATCTAGCGCCATTTCAACCTATGTCACAAAAAAAACTCCAGCCTGCACGCTACTTTATTTTCATTTCCTCGTTCCTTTGTTCAGGTCTTGCACACTTTTACTTTCTACATAACAATGGCCGAACTGAATCTGCAGCATCTGCAAAAAGTCCTCACGGATGCGACCCGCAACGAAAACCTGGTTCGCGAAATTCGCCGCGCGCACGGCAAGGTGCAGTTGGCCCTGAATGAGCTGGCTGAATTGCTGGATCCGGCTTACGAGCCTACCGAACGCAAAAAGCCGGGTCGTAAGACTTCGTCGGCGGAAGGCGGCGAAACCGGCGAAGGCCGTCGCCGCGGGCCGGGCCGCCCGCCCAAAAACACTGCCGGCAACGCCTAAGTAATTGCCTGCTTCAAAGCTTAGAGGGTCCGTCAACATCAGTGTTGGCGGACCTTTTTTTAGTTCACCCTCCTCCTATCCAGGCCAGTAGCGTACGGTTGCCCCAGCAGCTTACCAGACCGGGTTGGCTACGCCTTCTGCAACTGCTCGAAAGGCAACTCACTCCCGTTTTTTCTTCGAAGTTGCACGCGCCTATTTATTATTTCGCCCGTTTCGGCTCAGCCTATTGCCTGGTGGAAACCCGGGGTCTTTCCGTTTGGTTATTCTTTATCAGCACCGTCGCCTGCCAATAGCTATTAATTGCCAGACGTCAGGGGCTTTGTTAAGCTGCCACATCCCCATGACATTAACCCCGACACGCTTGCGCGAGTTGATTGCGCAGGGCGAAGGCGAAAGCCTCGAATTTAAAAAGCGTACGACCCACCCCAGCCGCATATCCCGCACCCTGGCGTCCTTGGCCAACGCCCGCGGGGGACGTGTATTGGTAGGCGTCGAGGACAACGGCCGCATCGTGGGCGTACGCGACGCGGAAGAGGAACGCTACCTGCTGCGTGAGGCCGCGACGCACTACGTAGACCCGCCGCTGACGCTGCGCCTGGACGAGGTAGACGTTGATGGTTGTACCGTGCTGGTGGTGACGGTGGCTGAAAGCGCCCACAAGCCCCACCGTGCCCGCGTCGGCAACGACGACTGGCGGGGCTATGTGCGCGTGGGCGATGAAAGCGTGCAAACCAGCCAACTCACGGAAAAAGTGCTGCGCCGTGACCCACCACCCGGCAGCCAGTTCGAATGGATTCCGCTCAGCCGCCACGAGCAGGCGGCGCTGGATTACGTGCGGCTGCATCCCCGCCTGACGTTGGGGCAGTACGAAAAGCTCATCAACGTGTCCAAGCGACGAGCGCACCGCATGCTTATCAAGCTGGTGCTCCACGGCTACCTGCGTTACCACGACAAGGAAAAAGAGCCCTACTACACCAAAGCGTAGCCGGCCGCCGAGCACGCGGCTTCGGCCTGGGCAGCTTACGCCTCGAGCGTCAGCAGCGGCAAGTAACGCTCGGCCAGCACGTGCAGATGGTGAGCCTCGTGGCCTGCCAGCAAGTAGAGCAGCGCCCGCACCGTGACGGGCTGGTGATTGGCTTTGCCGCCGCGCGCCCATTGCTCGGGCGTAAAGCTCCGGAACAAAGCCAGGGTGGCCCCGCGCGCGGCCGCGTACTCGTCGAGCAAGCTGGCCAGCGGGCGTTCATCGGCGCCGGAATGCTCCGCGTACCCGTTTTCGTCGAAGCCGGGCAGTTCCTGCCCGTCGCCCCGGGCAAAGCGCAGGGCGCGGTAGGCGAAGATGCGCTCAGCATCGGCTAAGTGCAGCACGACCTGTTTGATGCTCCATTTGCCGGGGCCGTAGCGCAGGCTTGCCTGCTCGTCGTCTACGGCCGCGAGCAGTTGGTGCAGCGCCGAGGGCTCCACGCTGAGCATAGCAAGCGGGTCGATGCCCTCGCCGATGTGGTGGAAATAGTTGTCGAAGTAAGGCGGATAAGTGCCCGGGGCCGGGCGCAGTGATGCGGACATGGCAATGAACATGAAGACGACGCGACAAGTTACGCGCCGCCGTCGGGAACCCCCTCTCCTACCTGCAGGTCAACTTCATGACGTTTTGGTAACATTTAGGTAACATTGTAACCCTCACGCAGAAGTACCTTTGTTTTCTCACCAAACCGACCTTCATGTCGATGAAATCACCTTTACTCCTAGGCTTGTTGAGCGCCGGCGTGCTGGGCTTTGCGGCTCAGGCAGCCCAGGCTCAAGTGACGCCCACGCCGCTGGCCACGAGCCCGTACTCCCAGAACTTCGACGCGCTGGGCAACACCGGGGCGAGCAACAACAAAACGACCCTGCCGGCCGGGTGGGATTTTTTGGAGACCAACGCGGGCACCGGCACCGGGGCCAACGACTTGTACACGGCCGATAACGGCGGGTCCAACGGGGGCAACACCTACAGCTACGGCGCCACCGGCAGCACCGAGCGGGCGCTTGGTGGGCTGCGCAGCGGCTCCCTAGTGCCCTCGTTTGGCGCTGCCTTCGCCAACAACACCGGCGCGGCCCTGACCAGCCTGACGGTGACCTACACCGGCGAAACCTGGCGCATCGGCACCATCAACCGCGCGGACAAACTGTCTTTTCAGTACAGCACCGACGCCACCTCGCTGAGCACCGGCACCTGGACTGGCGTGACGGCCCTGGACTACGCCAATCCCGGCAACGCCGCCACCACCAACGGCATCACGACCCCGGCGCACTCGGCCACCATCACGAGCACCATCACGGGCCTGAACGTGCCGGCCGGCACCAATATCTGGCTGCGCTGGACCGATTCCGACGTGACGGGCGCCGACGATGGCATGGCCATCGACGATTTCTCGCTGAGCTGGGGTGCCACCAACCCCACTTCGCCGGTGCTGACGCTGTCGGCGGCCACGCTGACCTTCCCGGGCCAGAACGTGGGCTCGACGTCGGGCGCGCAGACCTACACCCTGACGGGCGCCAACCTGACCGGCGACGTGACCGTGACGGCCACTGGCCCGTTCACCATCTCGAAGGACAACACCGCCCACGGCACGTCGCTGACGCTGACCACCGCGGAAGTGACCACCGCCAAGACGCTGTACGTGAAGTTTGCGCCCACCGCCACGGGCGCGGCCACGGGCAGCATCACGCACACCAGCGCGGGCGCTCCGGCCCGTACGCTGGCGCTGAGCGGCACCGGCCTGAACCCCAACCAGCTGAGCTTCGACTTCCAGGCTTGCACCGGCACGACCAGCCTTTCCGACGGCTGGACACAGTTTAGCGTGACGGGTGCCCAAACCTGGGCTTGCACCACCTTCGGCCGCAACCCCGCCGACCCGGCGTCGACGGCCGCCTTTCCGAGCGCGGTGCAGATCAACGGCTTCGCCAACGGCATTAACAACGTCAACGAAGACTGGCTGATTTCGCCCGCCCTGAACCTGGCCGGCACCAACTTCCCGCTGCTCTCCTTCTGGAGCCGCGTCGCCTTTGCCGGTCCGGCCCCGCGCCTGAAGGTATCGACCAACTACTCCGGCACCGGCAGCCCCCTGGCCGCCGGCGTGACCTGGACCGATCTGAACGCGTACTTCCCGCCCACCGGCACGGCCGCCTGGACGCAGACCAGCAACCTCAACCTGAGCGCCTACAAGCAGGCGGGCGTGTACGTGGCGTTTGTGTACACCTCCACGGCCGCCGACGGCGCCCGTTGGACCATCGACGACGTGAGCGTGACCAACTCGGCCACGGCGCCGGCGCCGGCCATCCGCACCAGCCCGAGCAGCGTGGCCTTTGGCTACCAGGCCGTAAGCACCTCGCCCACCCAGACCTTCGCCGCTTACCTGGAAAACCTGACCGCCAACGCGACCATCTCTTCTTCCGACCCGGCCTTTCAGGTGTCGCTCGACGGGACGACCTTCGCCAGTTCGGTCACGGTACCGGCCGCTACGGCCGCCACCGGCCCCGTGACGGTCACCGTGCGCTTCACCCCCACGGCAGCGTCGCGCAACTACACTGGCACCCTGACGCTGGCCACGGCCGGCGCTACCAGCGTGACCGTGGCCCTGAGCGGCAACACCTACGACGTGGCCAACACGCTGGAGGTCGTCAACTGGAACATCGAGTGGTTCGGCTCGACGGCTAACGGGCCCACTAACGAGCCGCAGCAGGACGCCAACGTGCGCACCATCCTCAACGCGCTGAACGCCGACGTGTTTGCACTGGCGGAAGTGGTGGATACCACCCGCCTGCGCGCCCTGGTGGCCGCCATGCCGGGCTACGCCTACCGCGTATCGGACTTCGGCTCGTACGCCGATAACCGCCAGGACCCGGACTACGCCGATGCCCAGAAACTGGCCTTCGTGTACCGCACCAGCGTTATCAGCAACCCGCAATTCACGGCTTTCTTCCGCTGCACCGAGGTGCAGAACTGCCCGCAGTTCAACGCCTGGTCGTCGGGCCGCTTCCCGTTCGTGATGACGGCCAACGCAACGCTGGGCGGCGTCACCAAGCAGGTGAGCTTCGTACTGATCCACGCCAAAGCCAACACCGGTGACCTGGTGGCCTCTTATAACCGCCGCAAAACCGGCGCCGACGCGCTGAAAGCCAAGCTCGACACCGATTACCCGACGGCCAACGTGGTCATCCTGGGTGACTTCAACGACGACTTGGACCAGACCATCACCGCTGGCATCACCCCGAACACGACTTCGTACAGCGCTTTCACCGCCGATGCCGCCAACTACCCGGCCCTGACCCTGCCGCTGAGCCTGACCGGCCAGAAGTCGACGGTGAGCTTCAACGACATGATCGACCACGTGGTGGTATCGAACGAGATGAACGCCTACTACGTGCCGGCCTCGGCCGCCGTGCAGACGCAAGTGGCCGGCCTGGTAACCAACTACGCCAACTCCACCTCCGACCACTACCCGATTCTGACGCGCTTCTCGTTCGCCAACCCCACCTCGACGGCCAAGGGCCACGTGGCCAAGCTGGGCCTGTACCCGAACCCGGTAAGCAAGTCGATCCGCGTGGAAGTGCCCGAGCGCAGCCAGTCGCTGCAGCTGCAGGTGCACACCACCGACGGCCGCCTGGTTATCAGCAGCACCGGCTCGGTGGAGCAGCTCAACCAGCAGCTCAACGCCAAAGTGGGTGGCCTGCACGCCGGTATGTACGTGGTACGCATCGTGGGCGAGCAGCAGACCTACGTGGAGCGCTTCGTGAAGCAATAGGCTTCTCCGCCGTTTCCGGCTCCGCAAAAAAGCCCCGCTCCTTCTGGAGCGGGGCTTTTTTTGTGGTGTTTGGTCCAGCCCGCCGCCTCAACCAGCCAAGGGCGGGTGCCCATCTTCCAGCACAAACGCCTGGCCGTCCTGCTCACCGGCCAGCCGCAGCCAATGGCGCTCGGCGGGGCGGCCCGTGGGCAGCCAGCCGCGGCCGGTTGCGGTCAGGACGAGCAGGCCCTCATCGTCGCCGAGGGCGGCGAAGTTGGGCAGGCGCGGGCCGCGGTGAAAGCCGGGCACGCCGTGCGCCGCCGTAATGGCCTCGGCGGTCGACAGCACGTCGGGCGTTACCAGGCCGGCTTCGCTGAGGTCGAGCAGGCCGGGCGCCGTGAAGGAATCGGGAGCGGCGTTGGGCAGTCCGCGGCGGGCAATGCACTCGAGGATGTTGCCGGCTGGATCAAGAAAGTAAAAGGCCCGCGCCTGCCAGTTGGGGAAGTCGGCAATGGGCTGGCCATCGGTGAAGGGCAACAGCGGCGTGCGGGCGCGCAGCCAGGTGTACACCTCCTCGAGCCGGTTGTGCGGCACGCTGAACGCGAAATGGTAGAACGGCTCCGCACCGGGCGGCGCTTGCCGAAACAGCAATCGGGAGCAGCCCACGGTCACGTGCAGCTCGGCGGGATGGGGCTGCTGCACCGGCAGCGCCAGCACCTGCCCGTAAAACGCGCGGAGTGCGGGCAGGTCGGGGGCCAGCAGGTGGAGGGCCAGAATGCGCATAAAGGCAGCCGTTGGGGAGTGGCGCCGCAACGTAACGGGTTTGGGCCGGTTGGTCAAGCCCGGCTGCCAACAACGCCCCGGCCGGTGGCCGCGTACAGGGGGACACATCCGTTTACTTTTCCTCTCCTCTATGGCTTCCCTCGCCCAACGCGGCCTGTCAATTTCCAAAAATGCCCTGTTCAGCCTCTTTGCCTCCCGCGCCGGCAAGCTGCTGGGCAAGCCCTTCAAGGTGATACTCGTGCTCAACGAGGTAGCCGACAAGCTGGCCACCCAGGGCAGCAAGGACAACAAGTTCAAGCAGCTCTTCGACGCGGCCTTCACCCTGGTGCGCCTCGTGCGGGCTTACATCAGCGGCGCGTACCGGCAGATCGAGACGGGCACCATCGTGGCGGGCCTGGCCGTGCTGCTGTACGTGCTGTCGCCCATCGACTTGGTACCGGATTTCATTCCCCTGCTGGGTTTTCTGGATGACCTGAGCCTGGTGAGCTGGTTTATCGGCAAGTTTCAGGGCGAAATCAGCCGCTTCCGCGAGTGGGAAACCACCAGCGCGGCCGCTGCGGCCCCCGAAGCCGCCCTGCCCCCGACTACCTCGGCCCGCTCCGCGCAACAAGCGGCGGCCGTGGCTGAGCTCGGCCACTCCTAAACCGACGCATTTTTCTTGCTCTTCCACGCCAACGCCGGCTCCACGGGGCCGGCGTTGGCGTGTTGGCGCCGGTACCACAGCCCAAACGCCACCAGTCCCAGCCACAGCGCCGAGCAACTGGCCACGATAGACTGCACCAGAAACCAGCGTAGCGCCGCATACGACTGCAGCGGGGCGGCCTGCCAGCGGCTGTAGCCCACGCCCAGCACCAACGCGCCCGCCATCAGCGCCACGGTCCAGCCCAGGCGGCGGCGCAGCGGCGGGGCCGTGGCACCAGCGGGTTGCCGGCGCAGCCAACGCCACGCCCACCAGGCCAGCAGCACGCCCCCGCCGGCCGTACTGGCCAGCTGCCCCACCTTGCAGAGCGGCATCGAGCCGAAAACCGGGAACGGCACCTCGCGCTGCAACAGCGGCCAGTGCTGCACCACCCAGCCATCGAGGTGGGTGAAAGCATCCCAGGCGTCGTGCGTGAGGGCCCCGAGCAGCAGGGCCGCCACCACCGCTCCGAAGCGGCGGCCGGGCCCGAAGGCAAAGGGCTGATTGGCTGCCTGGGCGGCGCGGCGCCCTGCCCAGGCGGGTAGCAGCGCCGCGGCCGGGGCCTTCACCACGCGGTGCCACAGCCAGAGCACCAGCAGCCCGGCCGGTAGGCAAAAGGTAAACAGCCCGGGCAGCGTGTGGCCGATGTTGCCAGTGGCCTGGAGCTGCACGAAGTAAATCAGGTCGGGCGCGAGGCTACCGATCCACAGGGCCGAAAGCGGCAAACCCAGGGGGCGGGCCAGTGGCACAACGGCGGCGGGATGGCAGAGCGTAAACGGCATCGGCGGCAAAAAGCTAGGCGCGGCGGGAACCCGGCGCGGGGCACGGGAGCCTTAAAGGTAGGCCAAGCCCGCCGCAGGGCGTCTCGGCATTGCGGCGTAATTTTGCGCCAACCATTCCCCATTCAAGCTCCCGCTCGTGACGACATTCTCTCCCCTGCGCGGCCTGCGTGCCTGCGCGCTGCTGCTGGCGCTGCTGCTGCCCGCCGTGGCCCGCGCCGACGAAGGCATGTGGCTGCCGCTGCTGCTCAAGCAGCTCAACGAAGCCGACATGCAGAAAAAAGGCCTCAAGCTCACCGCCGAAGACATTTACTCCGTCAACCGCGGCTCGCTGAAGGATGCCATCGTGCAGTTCGGCGGCGGGTGCACCGGCGAAATCATTTCCAACGAAGGCCTGCTGCTCACCAACCACCACTGCGGCTACGGGCAGATTCAGCAGCATTCGTCGGTCGAAAACGACTACCTGACCAAGGGTTACTGGGCCATGACGCGCGAGCAGGAGCTGCCCAACCCGGGCCTGACGGCTACCTTCATCGTGCGCATGGAGGACGTGACGGCGCCCGTGCTGCAGGGCCTGCCGGCCGGCATTGCCGAGGCCGAGCGCGAAAAAATCGTGCAGCAGCGCATCGCGCAGGTGGCCCAGAAAGCCGTGGAAGGCACGCACTACCGCGCCTTCGTGCGGCCCATGTTCGGGGGCGGCGAGTACTACCTGTTCGTCACCGAAGTATTTGAGGACGTGCGCCTCGTGGGTGCCCCGCCGAGCAGCATCGGCAAGTTTGGCGGCGACACCGACAACTGGATGTGGCCCCGCCACACCGGCGACTTCAGCATCTTCCGCATTTACGCCGGCCCCGACAACAAGCCCGCGCCCTACTCTAAGGCCAACAAGCCCTTCCAGCCCCGCCACTCGCTGCCCATTTCGCTCAGCGGCGTGCAGCCCGGCGACTTCACGCTGGTGTTCGGCTTTCCCGGCCGCACCACCGAGTACCTCACCTCCTGGGGCGTCGACGAAACATACTCGGCCTCCGACCCCATCAAGGTGAAAATCCGCGACACCAAGCTGCGCATTCTCGACGCCGACATGAAAGCGTCGGACAAGGTGCGCATTCAGTACGCGGCCAAATACGCTTCGCTGGCCAACTACTGGAAAAAGTGGATCGGCGAGATGCGCGGCCTTAAGCGCCTCGACGCAGTGCGCCGCAAGCAGCAGCAGGAAGAGCAGTTTCGGCAGTGGGTGCAGCAGGGCGACGCCGCCCGGCAGGCCGCCTACGGGCAGGTACTGCCGCAGCTGGAGCAGCAGTACCGCGCCGTGCGCCCCTACGTGGTAGCCCGCGACTACGTGACGGAAGCCGCGCTGGGCATCGAGTTGCTCAACTACGCCAGCGCCCTGCAGCAGTACGTGGATTTGATTCAGGACAAGGCCCCGCAGGCAGAAATCAACGCGGCCCTGGAAAAGACGCGCAAGGGCACCACCGGCACGTTCCGCAACATCAACATTGCCACCGACCAGAAAGTGGCGGCGGCCCTGCTCCCGCTGTACGCCGAAGGCACGCCCGCCGAGCTGCTGCCCGACCACATCAAGGCCCTGCGCAAGCAGCACACCACGCCCGAAGCCTGGCAGCGCTTCGTGGCCGACCTCTACGCGCGCAGCCGCCTCACCTCCGAGGCCAGCGCCCAGAAGGTGCTCGACGAAGTGGCCAAGGGCAACATCAGCGGCATTCTGAATGACCCGGCCTACCAGCTGGTGGCCCCCATCGTGGCCACCTACCGCCAGAAGGTGCTGCCCCTGTACTTGGCGGCCCAGGACCAGATTACGCTGCTGCAGCGCACCTACGTGGCCGGCCTGCGCCAGCAGCAGCCGCAGCGCAAGTTTTACCCCGATGCCAACTCCACCCTGCGCGTGGCCTACGGGCAGGTGGCCGGCTACCAGCCCGCCGACGGGGTGCAGTACGCCTACTACACCACCCTCGACGGCATCATGGAAAAGGTTGACCCGACGAACGTGGACTTCGAAGTGCCGCAGCGCCTCGTGGAGCTGTACCAGCAAAAGGACTACGGCCCCTACGCCGTCAACGGCACGGTGCCCGTGGCCTTTACGGCCACCAACCACACCACCGGCGGCAACAGCGGCTCGCCCGTCATCAACGGCCGCGGCGAGCTGATCGGCACCAACTTCGACCGCAACTGGGAGGGCACCATGTCTGACATCATGTACGACCCCGACCGCGTGCGCAACATCACGCTGGACGTGCGCTACATGCTGTTCGTGGTCGATAAGTTCGCCGGCGCGACGCACCTGGTAAAGGAAATGAAGCTGGTGGGCGGCCCCAATCAGCCGGCTTTCGAGCCGGCGGGCACGTCGGACAAGAAGGCGAAGAAGCAGAAAGTCAAGGTGAAGCGCGAAAAGGCCGCGGCGGTCAACTAAGCGTCGCCCGGCTCTCACCGTGCCTAAGGCCCTGTTCCCTCCCGGGAGCAGGGCCTTGTTGTTGGGGCGGATTTGTCAGGCTTACGCCTTTTCTTCAACCTGAACCGCGGCGTGGCCTTGCCGCAAAACCTCGTCAGGCGCTTAGCTTGCGACATGGTTAGAATGCTTTACCGCGCGGGCCTGCTGCTAAGCCTGCTTCTGCCGCCGCGCAGCCAGGCTCAGCCCTCGGCGGCGGGCTCCCCGCCCCCGGCGGCCTACCTGCTGCAACCCGCCGCCGTGTTCGATGGCCAGACGCTGCACCCGGGCTGGGCCGTGCTGGTGGAGGGCGAGCGGATCAAGGCCGTGGGCCCGGCCGCGCAGCTGGCGGCACCGGCCGGCTGCCGGCCGGTGCCGCTGCCGGGCCTCACGCTGCTGCCCGGCCTCATCGAAGGCCACGCCCACCTGCTGCTGCACCCCTACAACGAAACCAGCTGGAACGACCAAGTGCTGCGCGAGTCGCAGGCTGAGCGGGTGGTGCGCGCCACGGTGCACGCGCGGCGCACCCTGCTGGCGGGCTTCACCACCGCCCGCGACCTGGGCTCCGAGGGTGCTGGCTACGCCGACGTCGGGCTAAAGCAATCCATTGACCAGGGGCTGATTCCCGGTCCGCGCTTGCTCATTGCCACCCGGGCCCTCGTGGCCACCGGCTGCTACGGGCCCAAGCTCTCGGTAGACGTGCCGGTGCCGCAGGGGGCGCAAGAGGTCAGCGGCGCCGACGAAATCGTGCGGGCCGTGCGCGAGCAGGTCAGCCGCGGCGCCGACGTGGTGAAGGTGTACGCCGACTACCGCCTGACGCCCGGCGGGCCCTCGGTGCCCACGTTTTCCCAGGACGAGCTGAACGTGTTGGTCGCCACCGCCCGCTCCCTGGGCCGCCCGGTGGTGGCCCACGCCTCCACGCCCGAGGGCATGCGCCGCGCCACGCTGGCCGGCGTCGAAACCATCGAGCACGGCGACCAGGGCACGGCGGAGGTGTTCCGGCTGATGAAGCAGCGCGGCGTGGTCCTCTGCCCCACCGTGGCCGCCGGCGACGCCGTTCTGCAGTACCAGGGCTGGCGCAAGGGCCAGGCGCCCGAGCCGGAGCGCATCCAGCAGAAGAAAGCGAGCGTGCAGGCCGCCCGCCGGGCCGGCGTGGCGCTGGTGGTGGGCGGCGACGCGGGCGTATTCGCGCACGGCGACAACGTGCGCGAGCTGGAGCTGCTGGTGCGCGAGTACGGCTTCAGCCCGCTGGACGTGCTGCGCGGCGCCACCCACGGCAACGCGCAGCTGCTGCACCTGCCCGACCGCGGCCAGGTGCAGCCCGGCCTGCTCGCCGACCTGGTGGCCGTGCCGGGCGACCCGACGCAGGACGTGGCGGCGCTGCGACAGGTGCAGTGGGTGATGAAGGGCGGGGTGGTGGTGCGGGAATAGTTGCAACTTGTAGCCTATGCCCTCCATACCCGACATCCTTGCCGCCGCCCTTCCGGCGTTTGCCGCTGACGAGGCCGACGACGAATCCGTCCAGCAGTTTCTTTTGGCCCAAGGCGTTGATGAGGCCCTAGCCAACCAGGTCGTAGCCTTTTTGCCGCTGGCCTTCGGCCGCATCGTACTGGAACAACTGTCGCTGCAATTCTCCGAGGAATACTCCCGCGTAGGAGCCAGTGGGCGCATCCATTCGGGATACTCTTTGGCAGCTGAGCCTGTGTTTTTGGCTGCTACCAGTTTGGCTCGGCAGTTGGTCGCCACCGGCCAATGGAGTCAGGAACTCCACTGGCCCGTAGCCATGTGGAGTGCCGAGTTTCACGCCGTCAACAACTTGCTAAACGCGGGTTCACAGGCAGAAAACGTAGAACTCTCGCCACCAGTGCTGCTATGGAATATGGATGATTCGGCTGTGGCGGCCAAGCCTTGGTGGAAGTTCTGGTAAAAAAACGACACGTAACAGGTCAGCAGAGTTAACCTGTTACGTGTCTCTTATGGTTTGTCATTGACAAATTACCCCGGCCGCTCCACGCCCAGCGCCTTGAGCTGCGCCGCGTACTTGTCGTAAATCACCCGCAGGTCGGCGCCGTGCTTTTCGGCGTCCACGCCGATGCTCACGTTGGCGCGGTGAAAGCGGTGCAGGTGGCTCAGGTGGGGGCAGATGACGGGCAGGTGCCCGGCCAGCAGGAAGCGCACGTAGAGGTCGAGGTCTTCGGCCATGCGCAGCTCTTCGTCGTAGCCGCCCACCTCGTCGAAAAGGCGGCGGCTGTAGCACACGTTGCCCTGGATGAAGTGTTCGGCCCGGAAAATGGCCTGCAGCATGGCCGCGGGCGTGTCGAAGCGCCAGGCGTAGTAATCCTCGCCGGGCAGGTAGCGCCGCTCTTCGTCCACGCGCAGGAAATCGGCCACCAGCCACGGCCGGTCGGGGTGGGCTTCGATCTGGGCGCCGTAGTGGTAAAGGCAGCGCTGGAGCAGCAGGTCGTCGTCGTCGAGGGGCACGAGCCAGGCCTCCGGGTCGGTTTCGCGGATGAGGCGGTTGCGGGCCGGGCCGGGCAGCAGGCGCTCAGGCCCTTGGTGTTGCCAGGTGCGGATGGGCGGGCCCTGCCAGCCGCGGGCTTCGCCGAGGAAGGCCGCCGAGTTGTCGGTGCAGGCGTTGTCGAGGATGAGGTGCTCGTAGGAGGCATCGAGCGGGGCCAGGACGCTGGCGCGTACGCTCTGCACAGCCTCGGGCAGAAAGGCGGCCCGGTTGTGCGTGGGGGTGATGACGGCAAAGTGCATAGGACTTGCTTGTTCGGGCCCGGCCGAAAAAAGTTACCTTCCGGAAGCCATTCCCAACTTTCCCGTCAGCCGTGGCGTTTACCGGGGCAACTTCTCTGCTCCGCATTCCCATGGGCCTATACGTCGTAACGCTCCGCTTACCCGAAGTCTTCGACGAAGAGTTTGTGGCGCTGATTCCCCGCCACCGCGCCTTCGTCAACAGCCTGATCGAAGAAAACATCATCCTCTCCTACGCCATCAGCGCCGACCGCTCCCGGGGCTAGGTCACCATGCAGGGCGTCACCCCGGAGGCCGTACGCGCCGTGGTCGAGCAGTTTCCCCTGTACCGCTTCCTGCAGCAGATAGAAATCGACGAATTATTTGTATTCGACAGCACCGCTACGCGCCTGCCCAAAATCAGCTTAAATTAAGCTCGGCGGCCTCCCTTGGCGCCCCTTCTCCACCTTCGCCCTCTTCGCCCGCATGATATTTCCGCTGCTCTGGCCCCTCGCGCTGCTCTCCCAGCTGCACCCGGCCGCCACCGCACCATTCCCGTCGCCGGGGCCCGTGCCGGCCGAGGCGCCCACCACCGAAACGCTGCTCAACCGCCTGAGCAGCGCCATCGGCAAGCTGCAAACCCTGCGCGTGACGGTGAAGGCCAACGAACGGCACGCCGGCAGCTACCAGCAGGCGCGCACGCTCATGAAAATCAACGCCTCGCCCCTGCGCATCTACCTGCGCAACCACAAAGGCATCGAGGTGCTGTACCTGCAGGGCCAGAACGGCGGCGACGCGTGGGTGTACCCGGCCAAGTTTCCGTACGTAACCGTCAGCCTGGACCCCAACGGGGCCATCATGCGGCGCAACCAGCACCACTCCGTCGTCGACGCGGGCTACGGCACCATTGCCGACCTGATCCGCATCCCGCCGCAGCGCTCCGAGGCCTACCGCCGCTCCTTCCGCTACCAGGGCGACACCACCGTCCAGGGCCGCCCCTGCTACCTGCTGCGCTCCGACTTCCCGCAGTTCAAGTACGTGAGCTACAAGACCGTGGGCGGGGAAACCGCCGCCAAGATTGCCGAACGCTTCGGCTGCGGGGAGTTCCGCATTGCCGAACGCAACGACCTCGGCTACGAGGAAGTGCTGCCCGCCGGCCAGACCTTGCAGGTGCCCAATGCCTACGGACGTCGCACCATTCTCTGCGTCGATCAGAAGATGATGCTGCCCATGGCCGTGGCCGTGTGGGACGACAAAGGGCTGTTCGAAAGCTTTGAATTCTCGCAGGTGGTGGCCAACCAGCCCATTCCCGCCGCCGAGTTCAGCAAGGATTACAAGGACTATAAATTCTAATCCCGGATTTCGCGGACGATGGAACCAGTGGTGCCACGACTCTAAAAGTCGTGGCACCACTGGTTTCAAGCCACACGTTATTTCGAACCAGACGACGCGCGGTAAACGCAGTGGTGCCACGGCTCAAAGCCGTGGCACCACTGCGTTCAATCGTCTATCAAACCTCCGCGATTTAGCGGCGCATAGTTTTTTCGATCATGTCCCACATGTCCGGGGTCAGCAGCTCCAGCTTGTTGAACTCGCCGGCGCCGTTGAGCCATTCCCCGCCGTCGATGGTGATGACCTCGCCGTTGATGTAGGCTGCGAAGTCCGACACGAGAAAGGCGGCCAGGTTGGCCAGCTCCTGGTGCGAGCCCACGCGCTTGAGCGGCACCGAGGCGGCCGGGTCGAGCTTGGAGGCCAGCGGCTCGGGAAAGAGGCGGCTCCAGGCGCCCTCCGTCGGGAACGGCCCGGGCGCAATGGCGACCGAGCGGATGCCGTATTTGGCCCACTCCACGGCCAGGGAGCGGGTCAAAGCCAGCACGCCGGCCTTGGCCGTGGCCGAGGGCACCACGAAGGCCGAACCTACCGAAGCGTAGGTGGTGACGATGTTCAGGATGGTGCCGGGCTGCTGCTCCTTGATCCAGTGCTTGCCTACGGCCAGGGTGCAGTTGTAGCTGCCCTTGAGCACGATGTCCACGATGACGTCGAAAGCCTTGTTCGACAGGCGCTCCGTGGGGCTGATGAAGTTGCCGGCGGCGTTGTTCACCAGCACGTCGATGCGGCCAAACTCCTCGATGGTGCGCTGCACCAGCTTTTCCACCTCGTCGTACTTGCGCACGTCGCACTGCACGGCCAGCACCTTGCCGCCGGTCTGCTGGCGCAGCTCGTTGGCGGTGTTTTCCAGCACGTCGAGCTTGCGCGAGCTAATGACCACGTTGGCCCCGAGCTGCAGGAAGTAGGTGGTCATGGCGCGGCCCAGGCCGGTGCCACCGCCGGTGACGATGATGGTTTTGCCGTCGAGGGCGCCGTCGCGCAGCATGGGTTGGGCGTAGGGTGCAGTTGCCATTGGGAATGAAACGTTCGGGTTGGGTGGCAAGAAAGGTAATTATTACGACAAAGTAGTCGGCATGCCGAGTATTTACCTCAGGCGGCAGCCGGCGCCGTTGAGCTGCGCAGGACATCAACGTCGGTGACCACGCCCTCGGCCACGCACCGCCCCCTTCCCGGCAGCCGAAGCTGCAGCCGGGATACAGCCGCGTCCGGTGCACCTGGTACTTGGCTGGCTGGTTCAGGATGTACATCCGCGCGCGCAGCCATTCGCCCACGGGCAGGGGCAGCTCCGGGCTGAACGGCTGGCCTTGCGCGTCGCAGAACAGCGGCCAGATCATGTACGCAGGCCCGTCCATCTGCCCGTCGGGCTTCAGGTAAAAAAAATCCCAGCGGATGCCGTTGTATGGTGCGCTGTAGCGGCCGCCTTCTTCCGGGGGGCGGATGCGGATGCGGGCCAAGAAATCGGCCGGGGTGTCCCAACGGGCGTCTATGCTCATGCTTACGGGGCAACTGGAAACAGCCGGCCGATCCACCGCCAAGTTGGGCAAAAAGCGTCGTTCGAAGTCACGCGGCAAGGTCGGTCCGCATTTTTCCGGACCTTCGCCCTGCCCTTATTTCCCGCTTCCATCGTTCCGATGCCCTCCCTGCCCGCTTTCGCCGCTGCTCTCTCCCCCGCGTCTGTTTCCATTGCCGTACTCGGCTGCGGCTGGCTGGGCCTGCCGCTGGCCCGCGCGCTGGCCGCCGCCGGTCACGCCGTGGCCGGCAGCACCACCACGCCCGACAAGCTGCCCGCACTGGCCGCCGCCGGCCTCACGCCGCACCTGCTGCGCCTCGACCCCGCCACCACGCCCGCCGAGGTCGCCCCCCTGCTGCACGGCGCCGACGTGCTGATCATCAACGTGCCACCCTCCCGCGCTGCTGCCGACCGCGCGGCCTACGCCGCCGCGCTGCAGCCCGTGGCCGAAGCACTCGCGGCTTCGGCCGTGCGCCGGGTGGTATTTGTCAGCTCCACCGGCGTGTACCCCGACGAGCCGCGCATCATGCACGAAGCCGATGCCCTGGCTTCCGCTGAGGCAGAGAACCACCTCCTGCAGGCCGAGTGGCTATTTGCCCAGCCCGACCAGCCCTGGCAAACCACGGTGCTGCGCCTGGGCGGCCTGATGGGCCCCGGCCGCGCGCCCGGCCGCTTCCTGGCGGGCCGGACGGATCTGCCGCAGCCCACGGCGCCGGTCAACATGCTGCACCTCGACGATGCGGTGGGCGTGGTACGGGCCGTGCTCGACCAGGAGGTTTGGGGGCTCACGCTCAACGTGTGTTCGCCCCAGCACCCCAGCCGCCAGGCGTTTTACACCGCCGCAGCGGCGCTGCTGGGGCTACCCGCGCCGCAGTTCGCCGCCGATGCGCGCGGCGGCAAGCTCATCAGCACAGACCAGGTGCAGGCAACGGTGAACTACCGGTTCCGCTACACCGACCCGGCTACCGCCCTGCCCTACTGCGCCCACTGAATGCCCGCGGCGGGGTCGGGCTGTATCTTTGCCGGGTGAAAGAACTGCTTACCGTCGATGTGGCCGTGCTGGGCGGCGGGGCCGCCGGCTTTTTCGGGGCCATTGCCTGTGCCGAAGCCAACCCCGACCTGACCGTGGTGCTGCTCGAAAAAACCACCAAGCTGCTAAGCAAGGTGCGCATCTCGGGCGGCGGCCGCTGCAACGTGACGCACCACTGCTTTCAGCCGGCCGAGCTGGCGCAGCATTATCCCCGCGGCGGCAAGCAACTCAAGGAGCCCTTCCGCCAGTTCGGTGCCCAGGACACGGTGCGCTGGTTTGCGGCCCGCGGCGTCAAGCTCAAGACCGAAGCCGACGGCCGCATGTTCCCGGTCACCGACTCCAGCGAAACCATTGCCCAGGCCCTGGAAGAAGCCGCCCGCCGCACCGGCGTGCGGGTGCTGCTGAGCACCGCCGCCGACCTCATTGAGCCCCTGCCCAGCGGCTTCCGCCTGACGCTCAGCGGCGCGCAGGCGCCGGCCCGGGCGCTGCAGGTACGCAAGCTGCTGGTGGCCACCGGCGGCAGCCCCAAGTCCGCGGGCTACGACTGGCTGCGGCAGCTGGGCCACTCGGTGTGCGAGCCGGTGCCGTCGTTGTTTACCTTCAACGTGCCCGACTCGCCGCTCAAAGAGCTGATGGGCGTGAGCGTGCCGCACGCACGGGTGGTGCTGGCGGGCGAGAAGCTGGAATACGAGGGGCCACTGCTCGTCACGCACTGGGGCGTGAGCGGACCGGCCGTGCTCAAGCTCTCGGCCTGGGGCGCCCGGCGGCTGAGCGAGCTGCAGTACACCGGCACCGCTTTAATAAGCTGGGTGCCCGCGCACAAGGAAGAGTCGTTGCGGCAGTGGCTGCACACCTACCGCGCTGAGAATGGCAAGAAAACCGTGCTGTCGAACCCGCTGTTTGGGCTGCCGCAGCGGTTGTGGCGCACCTTGGTGGAGCAGGCCGGCATCGGCGCGGAAACGCGCTGGAGCGAGCTGGCCGGCAAGCTGCAAAACCGCCTGATCGAGCTGCTGCTGCGTACCCCGCTGGGCGTGCGCGGCAAAACCACGTTCAAGGAGGAGTTCGTGACCTGTGGTGGCATTCCGCTCGGCGAGGTGAACATGAAAACCATGGAAAGCCGCCAGGTGCCCGGCCTGCACTTTGCCGGCGAGGTGCTCGATATCGATGGTATCACCGGCGGCTTCAACTTCCAGGCTGCCTGGACCACGGGCTACCTCGCTGGGCGGGCCATGGCGGAACGGTAGATCAATGCATCGGCCCGCCCCAGTTCCATGGCTAAGCGTTGCATCTGCTTTACCATCGGCTCCCCAATTGCCGTCAGGCCGTCGTGGTGGTCCAGGCTGAGCAGCCAGCAGTGGTGCTTGTCCAGCACTCCGATTTCGCAACCCCACACTTCCTCGCTGATAGCCGCGAGGGCCGTCACGGTGCCTTGGTACCACCAAAACTTGGTCTGCTCCTGGGCATTGCCTTCAACATAGATAAAGCAGAGCTCCTCCTTACCGACCAGCCGCACCAGGTGAGGGAAGGGCCATTCGTTCCCGAGGCCTAAGGTTGCCGCCGCCTTATCAGC
Source organism: Hymenobacter coalescens (assembly GCF_054783195.1). Taxonomy (NCBI): domain Bacteria; kingdom Pseudomonadati; phylum Bacteroidota; class Cytophagia; order Cytophagales; family Hymenobacteraceae; genus Hymenobacter; species Hymenobacter coalescens. The sequence continues at coordinate 18,285 of NZ_BAAGRA010000001.1, forward strand.
AGCCACCTGGGCCCAGGGCCAAGACCATTGTTTCAGCGCCCCGGTTTGCTCGGTAAACTCCAAGTACATCCGCTTCTCTACGGCCTGCCACTCCGTAAGCCTTAAGGGGCGAAATTGATCCGAGCTCAACCCTAGAGCTAGCCGAGCTTTTTCAATTTCCGGCCGAATATCATTTTTGCTCCACATAACCTACGCAAGTAAGCGGAATCCTAAACGTAACGGCCCGGCCGCAACCTTCTGCCAGCCTGCACAGTACTCTATCCTATTCCATCCTGATTCTTTCCACTCAACATTCCAAACACCATGGCAAGCGAAAACAATGCACTCAAGACTGTCCTGAACGAACTCGTGGAAACCCTGAAAGACGGTGAGCGGGGCTACTCCGAAGCCCTGACCGACGTGAAGGACCAGGATCTGAAGCAGGTGTTCAAACAATACGCGGTGCAGCGCGACGGCTACCTGACGGAGCTGGAAAACGCCATGCACAACCTGAACCTGCACCCGGCCGACACGAAAGAAGACAAGCTGGATTCGTTGGTAGGCACCGCGCACCGCGCCTGGATCAACATCAAATCGGTGGTCACCGGCAACGACCGGAAGGCCATCCTCGACGAGTGTGAGCGGGGCGAAGACTACGCCGTGAAAGCCTTCCAGAAGGCCGTCCAGGCCGAGGGGCTGCCCCAGGAAATCAAATCCATCGTGGAGAAGCAGTACAACGGCATCAAGCAGGCCCACGACCAGATCCGCAGCCTGCGCGACTCCTCGAAGTAAGCGCACTGATTTTACCGGCTGCTCAGGCGATTCGAATCCGCCAGTAGTTACCAGCAGCCGATAAGACAAAAGGCCCGCCTCAGTTGAGGCGGGCCTTTTGTCTATTTATTCAGTGCGAAGCACCAAGCCGAAGCCGGTCGGACTATTCGTCGAAGCCGCCTTCGTTACGGTCACGACGGGGCTTGTAGCCACCCTCGCTGCCGCCGCGGTTGCCACCGCCATAGCCGCCCGAACGCTGCCCGCCGCCGTAGCTGTTGCCACCGCGGTAGCCGCCTTCGCGGTTGCCGCCGCCGTAGCCGCCCGAGCGCTGACCGCCGCCGTAGCCGCCTTCGCGGCGCTGGCCGCCGTAGCCACCTTCGCGGCGCTGGCCGCCGTAGCCACCTTCGCGGTTGCCGCCCCCGTAGCCGCCTTCGCGGCGCTGGAAGCCGCCTTCGCGCGGGCCGCCGAAGCCGCCGGTGCGGCGCGGACGACGCTCTTCGCCGCCTTCTGCGCCCTCGGCACCGGCTTCGCGCTGCGTCGCCAGGCTAAAGGACACCGGGCGTCCGTACAGCGAGGTGCGGCCCAGTTGCTCCACGATTTCGGTCACGTTCTCGTTCGGCACTTCCACGAAGCTGAACTTGTCGTACAGCTCGATGTCGCCCACACGGCCGGGCGCGATGCTCGACGACGACACGATCAGGTCGACCAGGTCGCGCGGGTGCAGGCGGTCCTTTTTGCCCATGGTCACGAACAGGCGGGTGTACCCCTCTCGCGGCGTGCCCTTCTGGCGGTCCGATTCCAGGGCCTTGTCGGCCTGCTTCGATTCCTTCATCACCATCTTGAGCAGGGCGGCGGCAATGTCCAGCGACGTTACCTCCTCTTCCTGGTCGATCAGGCGCTGTACGCGGCCGATGTGCTTCTCCAGGTTGCCTTTCTCGATGATTTCCTTGATCTGGCCGAGCAGCACGGTGGTTTTCACCTCCGACACGTCCTCGAAGGACGGAATGCGCTCCTGCTTGATCTGCGCCTTGGTGAAGCGCATGATGTCGCGCAGCTTGTAAATGTCGCGGCCCGACACGAAGGTGAAGGCCTTGCCCGACTTGCCGGCGCGGCCCGTGCGGCCGATGCGGTGCACGTAGTACTCCTCGTCGGTCGGCAGGTCGTAGTTCACCACGGCTTCCACGTTGTCCACGTCGATGCCGCGGGCGGCTACGTCGGTGGCCACCAGGATTTCCAGCGTGCCCTTGCGGAACTTGTCGAGGGTGTTCTGGCGGGCCTGCTGGCTCATGTCGCCGTGCAGGCCGTCGGCGAAGTAGCCTTTGGCTTGCAGGTCGGCCACGATGTCGTCGACCATGCGCTTGGTGTTGGCAAACACAATCACCGACTTCAGGCTGTACATGTCGATAACGCGCGACAGCACATCCTTCTTCTGCGGACCGCGCACCTCGTAGTAGGCCTGCTCGATGTTCGAGACGGTCATCTCCTGGTGATTGACCTTCACGATCTGCGGGTCCTTCTGGTACTTGCGCGTCAAGTCCATGATGGGCTTGCTCATCGTAGCCGAGAAGAACACGGTCTGGCGCTCCTCCGGCATCTGCGCCAGAATGGTCTCGATGTCGTCGCGGAAGCCCATGTCGAGCATTTCGTCGGCCTCGTCGAGGATGATCATTTTCACCTTATCAAGCTTCAGCGTGCCGCGCTCCAGGTGGTCCATCACGCGGCCGGGGGTGCCGATAACAATCTGCACGCCGCGCTCCAGCGCTTTGAACTGACGGTCGTACGAGGAGCCCCCGTAGATGGGCACCACGGCCAGACCGCGCTTGTACTTACCGAGTTTCTGAATTTCGCCCGAAACCTGCACGGCCAGTTCGCGGGTCGGGCAGAGCACCAGGGCTTGCACGTCGCGCGTTTCGGCGTCGATTTTCTCAATGGCGGGGATGCTGAAGGCAGCCGTTTTGCCGGTGCCCGTCTGGGCCTGGCCGATAACGTCTTTGCCTTCGAGCAGCACGGGAATGGCGGCCGTCTGGATGGGCGAGGCTTCCTCGTAGCCCATGTCCGTAATGGCGCGCTGCAGCTCCGGCGAGAGCTGCAGTTCTTCAAATTTTACTTTCTCCATGATGTTGGTAGGGAGGGTTAGAAACGGCAATCGGAAACCAGCGCGTTCCTTTCCCTACGCAACACGACAGGACAACGGACGACGACAGCAGACGAACTCTTCTTTACTTGAGGCGAGCGGCAAACAACATAAGCCGCCTCGGCCGGGACGCGGACCGATTTGCAATTGCGGGTGCAAAGATAGGGAAAAATATAGTAGAAAAAGGGGATGCCTCGACAAATTGCCTTTTGCCCAGCGCCCCCTGCGCCCCGGCACAGGCCCAATAAAGGCCCTGCCCGATGCGCTTCGGCTATGCTTTCCGTAGCGGTGCTCCCCTTGGACGAAATTGTGCTGCCTTTAGTTCAGCGCGGGCGCAAACGACCGCGCCGCTGGCTCAACCTCAGGCGCTTATTGTGCACCGGCAGCTGTAGGCGTGACGCTAATGGCCGCGCGTTGCTTGGGGCGCCCCCATCCACAAACACAAAGCGGCCCGCCTCAGGGAGGCGGGCCGCTTGCTCACGTTATTCCGTGGTAAGAGCGCGACTAGGCGCGGCGCACTTGTACGGCATTCAGCCCTTTGCGGCCTTCGGCCACTTCGAACTGCACTTTGTCATTTTCGCGGATTTCGTCGATCAGACCGGTTACGTGGACGAAGATGTCCTGGCCAGTTGCGTCGTTTTTGATGAAACCAAAGCCTTTGGTTTCGTTGAAGAATTTTACCGTTCCTGTCTGCATGGTAAGGAGGTGATGAAGAAAATTATTTAAGCCAAACCGCTACAGAACCCTGTGAAAACACCGCAATGCTGCACAGCGGAACAGAAGCTTTTTATCTTAAACGCTGGTAAATATAGGCTTATTTATTTGGGACAAAAGAAAAATCCGCTCGGATTTTCAGCCCGTCAAAACCCGTTGCAAGTGCTGCAAAGGGCCTTTACTTTCGAAAAGCCAATTGCTTAGGCCCCTACTTCCCACCCATGAGCTTCGACGAAATCTACGCCCGGCTGCGCGAGCTGGGCAGCGAGCAAACCCGCAACACCTACCTGCGCCACGGCTTCGGCGACAACACCTTCGGCGTGAGCTTCGCCGACCTGAGCACGCTGAAAAAGCAGCTTGTCGGCCGCGGCAAAGACCGGACGCACGCCCACCGGGTGGCTGAACAGCTCTGGGCCAGTGGCACCTTCGAGGCGCGCACGCTGGCCACCCTAGTGGCCGATCCGGCGCAGCTGACCCCTGCCCAGGCGCAGTCCTGGGCCCCGGACCTAAGCAACCATAGCCTCGCCGACGCATTGGCGGCGCTGGTAGCCGGCACCGATTTCGCATGGACGAAAGCGGAGGAATGGATGACGGCACCGGGCGAGTACCAGCAGCGCCTGGGCTACGCGGTACTGGCCCGCCTAGCCGTACAGGACAATGCCCTGCCCGATGAGGCTTTTGAGCTGTACGTGGCGCGCATGGAACTGGCGCTGCAGCAGGCCCCCAACCGGGCCAAAGAAGGCATGAACAACGCGCTGATTGCCATCGGCAGCCGCAGCGAAGCCCTGCGCCGACGCGTGGAAGCTGCCGCCGACCGCATCGGCCCGATCAGCATCGACCACGGCGCCACCGCCTGCCAGACTTTTGAGCTCCGGCCTTACTTAGCGAAGGTGTGGGCCCGCAAAGCCCTGAAAAGCTGATGGGATGATGAGAACCCCATAAAAAAGGCGCGGAAGATTATTCCGCGCCTTTTAATGATTATCAAAATTCCCCCGCGGGCTAGCGCCGCCGGTCGGAGCGGCGGTCATGGTCGTCGTAGTGGTAGCGGCCGTCGCGGTCGTCGCGGGCACGGTCACGGCCCGGGTAATCGTCGCGGCGGTAGCGCTGCTCCTCGCGGTAGCGCCCGCCCTGGCTGCTGCCCTCGTAGTCGTCGTGGCCGTACTGGTCATTGATCTGGCGCACCCGCTCGCCGGGCTGGCCGTAGCCCGAAGGCCGGTCGCGAGCCGGGCCGCGGTCGTCGTACGGGTCGTGCTGCCGGCCGCGGCTGCTGGGGCGGTCCACCTCGTGGCCGCGGCGCCAGCGGTTGTCTTCGTCGGAATAGTGGCCGCGGCCGCCGCGGTAGTCGCCCTCGTACCGCTCGTTGCCGGGCCCGAGGCCGCCGTGGAAGGCGTTAGGGTTTTGTCGCTCGCGCGAGGTGCTGAACGCGGAGTCGTTTCGGCGGCGCTCGTCGTACTCAGCGTGGCGGCCGTAGCTGAAGGAGCCCTGGTCGCGGCCGTAGTCGCCGCGGGGCTGCGAGCGGTCGTAGTCGTTGTGCCGGTCGCCGCGCGCGGGGGCATCGTGGTCGTAACGGCTGCCGGAGCGGTCGTCGCGCTGGCGGCGCTGGTCGTAGTTGTCGTGGCGATTATCGTCGCGGCGGTCCTGGCGGCCGCCCTGCTGGTTGCGGGGCTCGTCCTGGGGGCGGCGGTCGTTGCTGGGGCGGTAATCGAAATTCTGTTCGTAGGGCATGGTTGTGTAGGGCAATGGTTGGAAGTAAGGTGTACTGCCGGGCCGCGGGGAAGGTTTTTGCGTACCATCGCCTTCCTTTGCGCCACCGCCCATGAACCCAGCCGACCCCGCCCCCGCCTTCCGCTTTTCACGCCCCGTTACCGTCGTGGAAGCCCACATCGACGAGCTTCGACACGTCAACAACGTGCAGTACGTGCAGTGGATTCAGGACATTGCCGGCGCGCACTGGCTCACGGCCTACCCTGTGGGCGAGCGGGAGCAGTACGTGTGGGTGGTGCTGGAACACCACGTGCGCTACCTGAAATCGGCCCTGCTCGGCGACGAGCTGCGCCTCAGCACGTGGCTGGGCGAGTTTAAAGGCGCCACGTCGCAGCGCTTCACCCGCATCGAGCGCGTGGCGGACGGGGCGGTGCTCTGCGAGGCCGAAACCAAGTGGGTGCTGCTCGACCCAACGACGCAGCGGCCCAAGCGCGTGGAACCGGGCGTGGTGGAGCGGCTGTGGGGGCCGGTGGAGTGATTTCGCCCAAACCCTGCGTTATTTGGAGGATTATCGAACCGATGCAGATGATATCCAACGCGCGCCATGCGGCCTGGCTGGCCCTGGTCCTGACCGGCTGCAGCTACGCCAAATCCAACCAGCAGGTGCTGGTATCCACTGATTGCGGCATGAACTGGGAGCGGGTCGAAGCGGGCAAAGCCGTGCCCAAGGGGACCATGAACCCTTGCTACATGAAGGTGGTCATTCCGAACTATCCCATGCAGGGCAACAGCCGCTTCATCACCAACCTGAAAGATCGGGTGCGCGCCTCCGTGCACATCGACTACGATTACACCATCGTGGAGCCGCTGAGCTTTATCCGGCAGGCCAAATACCTCGGCAAGGCCAATGCCGACCCGGACAGCCCCGACGCGCTGCCCGCGGCGGCGTTTGAAGGCGCTGAAAACATGGTCATCGACAAGCGCATTCGCGACGTGAGCAAGGCGCTGTTTCTGGCGGAGGACATCGTGGAGCTGGACCAGGCGGAGCTGGAAAATCATCTGCTGCTGCAGTCCAACAAGGTGCTGGAGCCGCTGGGCGTGCACCTGAATTTCATCACACTCACCTTTGATCTTGACGAGCAGACACGGCAGGCCATTGACGTGTCGACGGCCATGAAGATCTACGAAAGCAAGGGCCTCACCGAGGTGGGCAAGCAGGTGATGGTGCAGCGGGCCGGGGCGCCGCGCATCGTGGTCGAAAACAGCGCCCCGCCGGCCCCGAAAGAGGCCGAGGAGTAAACGCCGGCGGCTTTGGCGCCGGCTTGATGGGATGACGGGAGTACGCGCACCAACCCGCCCGTCATGCTTTGTCTGGCATCCGCTTGTCGAAGCAGCTATACTGCTTTGTTGAATGCTATCCGGCGAAGCGGTAGAGATGCTTCGACAAGCTCAGCATGACGGCCTTTTTTCGCACGCTTAGACAGGATCTTATACCAAAAAAAGCCGCGCCGGGTGTTCCGGCGCGGCTTTTTTACAGCGCGGGGCCGCGGGCTATTCCACCACGGCGTAGAGGTCGAAGTGCTTCCATTTGAGCATGTCCTCCTTCTGGCGAATGGGCACCACCTCGGCGTCGATGGCGAAATCGGCGAAGTAGTAGAGCGAGTAGCCCAGGTCGCGGAGCAGCTCGAACTGCTCGAAGCGGGCGGCGCTGTCATTTTTGCCGAAGCACTCGGTGATGACCGCCGGCCGGTACTGCCGCAGCAGACCGCTGATGGACTTGATGATTTCCTTGTCGTAGCCCTCGGTGTCGATTTTGACCAGCTTCAGGCGCGGCAGGCGGTCGGCGTAGTGCTGCTGCAGAAACTGCTGCAGGTTGACGCCTTTGATCTTGACGTTGAGCGAATACTTGCCGTGGCGGTTGCTCTTCTCGGTGCTGATGCCGCCGTTGTTGAACGAGGCCTCCGAGGAGTTGTAGTAGAATTCGCCGTCCTGCTCGCTGATGGCGAAGTTGTAGGCGTCGATGTTGGTCTTGTCGGGGTTGAGCTTGGTGTTTTCCTCCAGCACCTCGTACACGTACGGGTTCGGGTCGAAGCCCAGGGTGAGGCCGGTTTTGCCGGTGACCAGGGCCAGCGGCACGGTCATGTTGCCGATGTTGGCTCCGATGTCGATGGCCACATCGCCTTCGCGCAGGAATTTCTTGTAGAACTCCACGTTTTCGGCCGCAATGCTCTTGGGCTCCACCAGCGGGTTTTCCCAGTTGGCAAACCTGATGGTGCCGTACGGGCCAACCGTAAACGAGTCGATGCGCGTGGGGTATTTCTTGGTGACGCGGCGGGCGATTTTGCGCTTGATGGAATTGACAATGGCCTGAAACATCGGACGAGGCGGCGGTTGATGGCGTTAATAATCGGGGCGCAAGGTAGGCATTGTGCGGCAGTGGCGGACCACCGTTTTCCGGCGCTTTCTTTCCTCCCTGCGGTCTAAAACACTTCGCTTTCCGGGTTCAGCAGCATCGTTTCGACGTGCGCGGGCATGACCATACGGGTTTGCGCAACGCTGCTTAGCCCGATGATCGGGGCCAATCCGTCCTCGACGTTGACCAAGCACCAGCTTCGGTCATCGGGAAACAGGTACGCGGTGGCATCGAACATGGCTTGCTGCAGGAAAGTCACGAACTCGTCCGCAGTGACGCGGTACAGCACTTCGTCGTCGGTAGGTAGTACATGGTGCATTTGAGGCCCCCACCGCCAGTAGTCCTCCACGTAGAGGTTGAGCTTGGTCGCAGCTGCTAGGCCGTTTAGCAGCGTGCGCAAACGGGCGGCGGAGGGTTCTTCCAGAATGGCAAAGCCGCGTCTTCCCCACGGCAGTCGGTTAACCAAGCTCATGTCGTAGGGCAGCTCGAACCGGGCGGCCAACTGCCGGAACGTAGTCGACTGATAATGAGGTGTACGGTCGGAAATGTAGACGCCGTGCTGCGTCCAGATGGCCACGTTTCGGTTTATCTGGTCAATAGCGGTACTGTCGGGCTGGACCTCTCCGAATGGGAAGTCGGCAATTATTCCCACGACAGGCAGCAGTGTCAGGTACTGCTCATATGCCACCGGAATCAAGTGCTTGACCTTGAGCGGCTCGTCAGCAGGACCGAAATAGTACGCCGGGTTCAGCCAGCGCACCGTGGACAAATCGGCAGTGTACTCCATCGTTCAAATAGACCGATTAATCCGACCTTTACCAAGCTATTCCCGCCCCGCATGCCCGCTACCTTCCGCATCTATTCCGCTTCCGCCGGCTCCGGCAAAACCTACCAGCTCACCAAGGAATACCTGCGCCTGGCCCTGGGGGCCGACGAGCCGGGCTACTACAAGACCATCCTGGCCATTACCTTCACCAACGCCGCCGCGGCCGAAATGAAGGAGCGCATCATCGGGGCGCTGCGCGGCTTTGCCAACCCCGGCACCGATGCCAAGGCCGACGCGCTGCTGGCCGAGCTGGCCGAGGAAATGGGCCGCGACGGGGTGCTGCCGCGGGTGCTCGAAACCCCGGAGGAACGGCAGGGGCTGCTGCGCCGCCGCGCCCAGCAGACGTTTAAGCTGGTGCTCTACCACTACGCCGACTTCGCCGTCAGCACCATCGACTCCTTCGTGCAGCGCGTGGTGCAAGCCTTTACGCGCGAATTGGGCCTGCCCGCCGCCTTCGAGGTGGAGCTGGACGACGAATCGGTGCTGCACGCGGCGGTGGCCCTGCTGCTCGACAAGGTGAACCGCGGGCAGGAGCACGAGCTACTCACCCGCACCCTGCAGGACTACGCCCTGAGCAAGGCCGAGGAAGGCCGCAGCTGGAACCAGCTGCCCGACGAAATCATGCGCTTCGGCAAGTTTCTGCTCAACGAATCGGTGCACGAGGCGGTGGCGCAGCTGCAGCAGATGGAGCTCAAGGAATTCCGCACGCTGCACAAGACCCTGAAGCAGCGCCGCGAGCAGATGCAGGCCGAGGTGCAGGCCGTGGGCGACCGGGCGCTGGCGCTGCTCGCGCAGCACGGCATCGGCCTCGACCAGCTGGCGGGCGGCAAGAACGGCGTGCACTCGCACTTCAGCCGGCCGCTGCGCTGGCTCGACGAGCCCACCACGACGCCCACCAGCACGGCGCGCAAGGCGGCCGAATCGGGCAAGTGGGGCAGCGGCGACGCGCTAAAAGGCCCGCTGAAGCCGGCCCTGGAGGCTGTGGCCGGCGAGCTGACCGAGGCTTTCCAGGAGCTGGAGCTGCTGCAGGGCCGGTACCTGAGCCAGTACCTGCTCATCGAGGGGCTGCTGCCGCAGCTGTTTCACGTGTCGCTCTTGAGCGAGCTGAGCAAGGCCGTGCAGCAGGTCAGCCAGGACCGCAACGTGGTGCTCATCGGCGAGTTCAACCGCCGGTTGGCCAGCATCGTGCTGCGCGAGCCGGTGCCTTTCCTCTACGAGCGGCTGGGCGAGCGGTACCAGCACCTGCTCATCGACGAGTTTCAGGACACCTCCGAGCTGCAGTGGAACAACCTGCTGCCGCTGGTGGAAAACGCCGTGGCCAACGGCAACCTCAGCCTGGCCGTGGGCGACGCGAAGCAGGCCATTTACCGCTGGCGCGGCGGCGAGATGGAACAGATCCTACGCCTCTACCAGGGCCACACCGTGCCGCTCATCAACCGCGCCCAGGACGAGGAAACCCGCGACATCCTCGAAGCCCGCTACTTCGGCCTGGAAGGCGCGCTGGAGCCGGCTTCGCTGCAAACCAACTACCGCTCGGGCCCGCAGATCATCGGGTTCAACAACGACTTTTTCGCTCACGTCTCGCAGGGCCACCCGCAGCTGGAGCTGGTGCAGAGCATCTACGACGCGCATTTTGGGCAGGAGGCGCCAGGGGCTGGGCAGGCAGGCCCGCCCAGCCACGTCGAAATCCTGTTTACCCAACCCGATGCCCCGGCCCGGCTGTACCGCCCCGCCGAGGGCCGCTACGCCGAGGAGCCGCTGCCCGGCCACACCGGCGCTGAGGCGCTGGACTACGACGAAAGCACGCTCTACCTCACCCTGGCCTTGGTGGAGCAGGCGCTGGCCGACGGCTTCCGCCTCGAAGACCTGGCCGTGCTCTGCCGCCGCCGCGACCAGTCGCGGCGGGTGGCCAAGTTTCTCAAGGAGCGCGGCTACGACATCATCTCGGCCGACTCCCTCTCCCTGGAATTCGCGGAGGTGGTCAACCTGCTGGTAGCCATCCTGCGCGTGCTCCACCAGCCGGCCGACGCGCTGGCGCGGGTGGAGGCGCTGCTGCTCGTTGACAAGGTGGTGCGCGGGGTGCCGCCCACCCCTACCCGGGCCCGGCGCATCGGCGAAATTGCCAAGGAGGAGCGCAGCCGGCCCTTCTTCGATGAATTGCGCCGCCTGGGCTACGACGTGCAGGAGCGGCAAACCGGCAACCAGGACCTCTACGAGCTGTGCGAGCGGCTGATGGGCCTGTTCGGGCTGCTGCACCGCCGCGAGGAAAGCGAATACCTGTTTCGCTTCCTCGACCTGACGCTGGAATACTCGCTGCGCTACGGCAACAACCTCGGCAACTTCCTGGCTTACTGGGACCAGCGCAAGAGCAACCTGAGCATCAACGCGCCGGCGGGCCGCGGCGGGGCCGTCACCATCACCACCGTGCACAAGGCCAAGGGCCTGGCCTACGGGGTGGTCATCGTGCCCTGGGCCGACTGGAGCCTGGAGCCCAGCTCGGCCTTCGGCGGCTCCTACCTGTGGGGCCGCCTCGGCGAGGACGAAAAGCCCGTGGCCGGCATGCCGCCCGTGGCCGTGGTAAAGCAGCGCAAAGAGCTGGCCCAGACGGTGCTGGCCGGGCAGTACGCCGAGGAGCGCGAAAAAACCTTCGTGGAGGCGCTGAACCTGCTCTATGTGGCCTTCACCCGCCCGCGCCACCGCCTCTACATCCTCTCGCGCCGCCCCGACGGCGGCAAGGCGAGCAAGGACGACACCGCCCCGGCTTCGAACGTGGCCCAACTGCTGCACCGCTACCTCGTGGACCTGGGCCAGTGGAACGAGGAACAGCTCAGCTTCGTGCTCAGCGCCGGGGCCCCGGCCCCGCCCCGCCCCGCTCAGCTGCCCGCGGCCAACCTGTTTGCGCTGCGCAACCTGGCCACGGCCGACTGGGAGCAGCGCCTGCGGCTGCGGCGCCACGCCACCACGGTTTTCGACTTCTCCGAGCAGCAGCAGCAGCGCGACTGGAACCGCAAGCTGCACTTCGCCCTGCGCCGCGTCATCACGGCCCTGGACGTGGAGCGCGTGGCCGGGCAGCTCACCGCCGAGGGCCTGGTGAGCCGCCGCGAGCAGCCCGAGCTGCTGCAGCGCCTGCGGCAGCTGGTGCAGCACCCGCGGCTGGCCCCCTACTTCCGCCCCGACGTCATTGCCGAAACCGAGCGGGAAATCCTCGTCGGCGGCGCCCCGCGCGAGGACTACAAGCCCGACCGCGTGGTGTTCGAGCCGACGGTGGGCCTCGGCCCCGGCCGCGTCACGCTCATCGACTTCCGCGTGCCCCCGCCCGAGGAGCGGCACCAGCAGATGCTGCGCCAGTACGGACAGCTGTTTAAGCGCCTGGGCTACACGGATGTGCGCGGGCTGGTGTACTACTTCGAAACGGAGGAAGTGCTGGAGTTTGGGTGTTAGAGGAGTTGGGCTTAGCTTTCCGCAAAGAAGCTGCGGTCTACGCGGTTGCCCCAGCCGTGGCGTTCCTCAAACCGTGACTTCTCAAAAGGCCCCAACTGCGGCAGGGGCAGCCCTGACGACTGCATAATTGCCACAACCTGCATCGTTGTATCCAGCGTGTCGGCACTGTACCCAACCGTTGCGCCGTACAAATTGCCGCGCCCGGTTTCTATTACGTTTTCGATTAATACCTGCACGGCTGCCGGCAGAGTAGCATACCATTCCTGCAAGTCAGTTGCTTCGCTTGGCTGCGTTGGTTTTTCGGATAGGGCCGCTGTTTCGACCGCTTCCAAATAAACCCGGATGCTGTCTTCCCATTCACCTAAATCGGAACTGCTGACAAAGGCCCATAGCTTGGCGAGCAGGTATTGCGCCTGGGGTGCATGCCGTAGGTCGTAATGCGCCAATGCTTGCTCCAGACACGTAATTCCGAATGCCACCCGCCCCCTAATTGAGACTCGTTTAAGGCATTCTTCTGTTTTTGAACTGGGTCGCACCAGCTGCCTTAGTGATAATCCGAAACGCAGCGCTAATTTTTTGAACGTAAAGCCAAAGGCCATAAGCAGGCAGAGGGAGTAAATCAAAACTAAGCGGTAATCGGTAAAGGCATCTTTTCCGCGCCTCGGTAGTATCTTCTTCCGACAACCTGCCGCACGCTCATGGAAGAAGCTCCGTTCACCCTGCACGTCAACGGCCAGGACCGCGCCGTGCGCGCCGACCCGGCCACGCCCCTGCTCTACGTGCTCCGCAACCAGCTCGGGCTCAACGGGCCCAAGTTTGGCTGCGGCATGCAGCAGTGCGGGGCCTGCCTGGTGCTGCTCGATGGCTTTGCCTACCCTAGCTGCCAGCTGCCCGTGCACCGCGTGGGCGGCGTGTCGGTGACGACGCTGGAGGGCCTCACCCGCCCCGACGGCTCGCTGCACCCCGTGCAGCAGGCGCTGGTGGAGCTACAGGCCGCGCAGTGCGGCTTCTGCCTGAACGGCGTGGCCATAGCCGCTGCCGGGCTGCTGCGCCAGTACCCCAAGCCCGACGAGCAAACCATTCGCAACGGCCTGTTCCGCGTGCTCTGCCGCTGCGGCACCCACGAGCGGTACATCCGCGCCGTGCAGCGCGCCGCCGAGCTGATCGGGTAGCGGCGCAGGCCCGAAACGCCCTTGCCGCAGCTGCTCCTATCCCCTTCCCGTTAACGCTATGCCCACGTCTACACCGCCGCTTCCCTCCCGCCGCGCCTTCCTGAAGGATGCCGGCTGCCTGACCATAGGCTTCTGCCTGCTCGGCAGCGCGGCGCCCGTCTTGGCCGCGGCGGCCGACCAGCGGCCCGACTCGCTGCTCAGCAACCCGCGCCTCAATGCCTGGCTGGAAGTGCTGGCCGACGGGCGCGTGCGGGTGCTGACTGGCAAAATTGAAATCGGGCAGGGCATCACGACGGCCGTGGCGCAGGTGGCCGCCGAGGAGCTGAACCTGCCGCTGGAGCGCGTGGAGGTGGTGCTGGCCGAAACCGGCCGCACGCCCGACGAGCGGTACACGGCCGGCAGCGCCTCCATCGAGCAAAGCGCCATGTCGGTGCGCTACGCGGCCGCCGCGGCCCGCCAGCAGTTGCTGCAGCTGGCCGCCAAGCGCCTGCGCGTCCCGGCGGCCCAGCTCACCGTGGCCGGCGGCGTGGTGCGCACCGCCGACGGACGCCAGCAACTCACGTTTCAGCAGCTGCTGGCCGGGCGGCAGCTCAGCGGCGAGGTGCCGGCCGATACCCCGCTCAAACCTCAAAGCCAGTACCAGCTGGTGGGCCAGCCCGCGCGCCGTGCCGACATCGAGCGCATGGTGCGCGCCGAGCCAGTGTACGTGCAGGACCTGCGCCTGCCGGGCATGGTGCACGCCCGCGTGCTGCATCCGCCCGCCTATGGGGCCAGACTACAAAGCTTCGATGCGGCCGAGCTACGGCGGCAAGTGCCCGGAGTGCTCCACACGGTGGTCGACGGCTCGTTCGTGGGCATCGTAGCTGCCGATGAATGGGCCGCTATTCGGGCTCACGATTGGGGCAAGCAGCACGCGCAGTGGAGCGCTGGCCCGCCCCTGCCCGCCGAACAGCCGCTGCCGGCGGTGCTGCGCGCCCTACCAGCTGAGGTGGAGCAGGTGGCCCGCCAGGGCAGCGTGAGCATCCCGGCTGCGGCGGGCGAAAAAACCTTCCGCGCCACGTACTTCAAGCCCTACCTGATGCATGCCTCCATCGGGCCCTCCTGCGCAGTAGCGCTGTTCGAGCAAGGCACGCTGCACCTCTGGACGCACAGCCAAGGCGTGTACCCGCTGCGCGGCGCGGTGGCCGACCTGCTGGGGCTGGCGGAGGCGCACGTGCACGTCAAAGGCGTGCCCGGCGCGGGCTGCTACGGCCACAACGGCGCCGACGACGCGGCCGCCGAAGCCGCCCTGCTGGCCCACGCCTACCCCGGCCGCCCCGTGCGCCTGCAGTGGACACGTGAAGACGAGCACCTGTGGGAACCCTACGGCTCGGCCATGCTCTTCGACCTTGACGCCCGCCTCGATGCCCGCGGCCGCCTCACGCACTGGCATATGGAGCTGTGGTCGGATACGCACAGCACGCGCCCCGGCGGGCAGGCCGACAAGCTGCTGCCGGCGCGTCACCGGGGCCGCCCGCTGGCGCCCAAGCCCGGCGGCTACGGCGGGGGCACCGCCCGCAACGCGGAGCCGCTGTACCAGATTCCGAACCTGCTCATCAATGCGCACGCCGTGCAGGGGCCGCTGCGGGTGTCGGCGCTGCGCAGTTTGGGCGCCTTTGGCAACGTCTTCGCGCTGGAGTCGGCCATGGATGAGCTGGCCCAGCTGGCCGGGCAGGACCCCTACGCGTTTCGGCTGGCCCACCTGGCGGACGCCCGCGCCCGCGCCGTGCTGGAGGAAGTACGCCGGCTGACCCAGGACGTGAAAACCGGCCCAAACGAGGCGCTGGGCGTGGCTTTCGCGCAGTACAAAAACCAAGCGGCTTACCTCGCCGTGGCGGCCCGCGTGTGGGTCAACCCCGAAGACCATGTGCCCTGGGTGCGCCAGCTCTGGGCAGCCATCGACGCGGGCGAAGTCATCAACCCCGACGGGCTGCGCAACCAGACCGAGGGCGGGCTGATTCAGGCCGCGAGCTGGACCTTGCTGGAGCAGGTGCAGTTCGATGCGCAGGCGGTGCGCAGCCACGACTGGGAGAGTTACCCCATCTTCCGCTTCGATGAGGTACCGCGGGTGGAAGTCAGCATCCTCAACCGGCCCGACCAGCCCCCGCTGGGCGCCGGCGAAGCGGCCCAGGGCCCCACGGCCGCCGCCATTGCCAACGCCGTGCACCGCGCCTGCGGGGTGCGGGTGCGCGAGCTGCCCATCCGGCCGGTAAAGCTGGCTCCCCAAGGGGCCGAAAACGCCGGTTAATTTGCCGTAGCGCCGGCGGCGTTAGCGCATTCCCAGGGTGAGCGTTGGCAGCTGGCAGCGCAGGTTGCCGGTGAGGGTATCGGCGTAGAGCACAGGGTGAGGCCCCAAACCGAAGCGCAGGCCAAAACGGACCTCGGTGGGGCGCTGGGGCAGCTGAAACCGTGTGAGGGCAGCCAGGCGCAGGCGGCGGTAGGCG
The DNA here is from genome assembly GCF_054783195.1 of Hymenobacter coalescens. Lineage (NCBI taxonomy): Bacteria > Pseudomonadati > Bacteroidota > Cytophagia > Cytophagales > Hymenobacteraceae > Hymenobacter > Hymenobacter coalescens. The sequence continues at coordinate 33,922 of NZ_BAAGRA010000001.1, forward strand.
GCGGGCCGCTCCCGCGGGATGAGCACCAGGCTCTGGTCGTCGGGGCTGAGGAAGTAGTGCGTGGCGGTCTGGCGCAGGTACTGGTGGTTGAGGCCGCGGCCGTCCTGGTAGCCGGTGGCCGTGGCGCCCAGGTGCAGGCGCGCGAGCAGGCGCCCGTCCACCAAGTCGAGCAGCAGGGCGTTGGCGCGGGGCAGCGGCGGGCCCTGTTCGTCGGAAGTGGGGGCGTAGGCCACCAGGGCCGTGCGGGCGTTGACGAGGCGGGTGCCGGCCACGGCGAGGCTGGGCAGGGCCAGCTCCACCGGCGGGCGGCCCGCGGCCAGCACGGCGTAGCGGGTGAGCAGGGTGCGGCCGTCGGGCGTAGGCACGTTGGCGGCCGGCTCGTCCTGGGCGCGGTAGTTCAGGCCCAGGTGACGCACCTGCCCGGTTTCGGCGTCGAGCAGCACCAGGGCCGAAGCCGCCCAGTCGGTGTCGTAGGCCTGAAACCACACGGTGAAGGCCAAGGCGTTGAAGCGGGGCAGGTAGCCGCAGAACTGCGGGGCCGCCGGCAGGCTCTCGGTCACCAGCTCGGCGCCCAGGGCCGGCACGAAATCGGCCTTGCGCAGGGTGGTGATGAAGCGCACCCGGCCGTTGGGGTGGCGCAGGCGCAGGGTGTACTGGGCGTCGTAGCCGGCCCCGACGGCCTGCAACCGGGCCAGCGCGGCCGGGCTGGCGGGCTGCCCGGCCAGGGAGTCGCGCATCAGCAGCTGATGGGCCGCGTCCACCCGGGCCCCGGTTTCGATGCGGTAGAGCTGCCCGCCGATGGTGACGCTGCGCCCGGCGGGCCCCAGGGCGGTGAGCGGAGCAAAGGGCTGGGTGGTGTCGGCCACGGACTGCACGGCCGGGGCAGCGGCACCGGCAGTGGCTCCGGCCGTGCTGGCGACGGGCCGGCTCGGCTCACAGCTCAGGCACAAGCCCCCCAGCAACCCCAGGCCCAGCGGCCAGCTACGTAGCGTCATAATGGATACTCTCCCGGCCCCGGCTTACGGCCAAACAGCCCGCAAGATGCAGCGGCGGCGCGGGAATTCGCGGCGGGCGCTGCCTTGCCGCTGGTACTCAAGGAACTGCTAGCGCAAGGCCTCCCTGATGGTACCGGCGCAGAGGATGAGCGCAGCGCCCGCCTCGGAGTGGACGCGCAAGCACCACTTCGGCGAGCTGCTGCGGGGCAGCAGGCCCAGGCCCAGCAGCTTGCCCTCGGCAAACGATACGATTGAAGAGGTGGACAGTGGCGCCCTGTTTGGGGTTAAGCGGCAGCCTCACGCGTTGCTCATTGCTTTGACAGGCGGTAGCGCAGCGCACCGCTGATGGTATCGACCAGCAATGCCAGGCGCTGGCCTGTTTCGGTTTCCAGCTCCAGGCGCTGCTCGGTGGGGCGGGCCTTGCCGGTGAAGCGCGGCAGGCCCCGCAGCGCCACGAGGCGCGGCTGGGTGGGCGCACCGCGGCCAATCAGAGCCAGGCGCCCGCCGGCCAAGTCGACGAAGTAATGCGTGCGGGTGGCGGGCAGGTAGCGGTAGAGCCAGTTGTAGCCCAGCATTTCGCTGCTGACCAGATCGAGCTGAAACCGCGCCAGCTCGCGCCCCTGCCGGTCGAGCACCCGGTTGTTGGGTCCGGGCAGGGGCCGCTCCCGATCCAGCGAGTCCGCCTCGGGCGTGTAGGTCACCAGCACGGCCTGCTCGCTAAGCCAGGCGGCCGCGCCCACGCTCATGCCTGGCCGTCGAAACGCCACCACCCCGCCGTCGGCCCGCAGCAGCTCGTAGCTGGTCAGCAGCGCCTGCCCATCGGCCGAAAGCAAGGGGTTGCCGGGGTTGTAGGCCTCAAGAAACCACTGGCTAACCCCGGCGTGCCGCAGCCGCCCGGTGCGGGCATCGAGCAAGAGCAGCAGCTCGCCGCCCACGTCGGTGCCCTCGGGGCCGAAATACACCAGGAAGGCCAGGCTGCCGAAGGCGGGCAGGTAGCCCAAGTAGCGCGGCCGGAACGCGTCGGTATCAAGCACGAAGTCCTCGCCCAGGGCGGGGGCCAGCTCCCGGGTTTTGCGCAGCGTCTGGTCGAACACTGGCCGGCCGGCCGCGTCGCGCAAGCGGAAACGGTAGCGCACCTCGTAGCCGCGGGCGGTATCGATGCGCGTGACGCGGGTCGGGTTGCCAGCCTCATCCACCGCGCTGACACGGCTTCGGTAGATTTTCTGCAGCGGCTGGGTGGAGTCGGCCACGGCGCTGGTGTACAGCTGGTAGCGCTGGCCCGCCACCTCCACCGGCTGAAAGCGCGGCGTGGTGGCCGTATCGGGGCTCACCAGCGGCTGGTAAAAGGCCCGGGGGCTGGCCGCCAGGGTGTCAGCTGCCGGCGCGGCGGGGGCTGCCGGCGCGGCGGGCGGGGGTTGGCGCTGCTCGGCGCGGCGGGCATCGCATGCGGCCAGGGCCAGCATGCCCATCATAAACCAGCTGATTCGCATAAAATAAGCCCCGGCCACGCGCCCTGCGGTGGGCGCGTGGCCGGGGCTGCAACCTGCACAATTTCCGCGAACCGGGCTACACCTGCGCCACCGAGTCGGGGCCGTTGTGGCCCAGGTTTTTGGCGGCGCGCACTACTTCCGGCACGGCCAGGGCGAGCGAGGCCAGGGACAGGGCGTTGGCCGTCTGGCAGTAGAAGCACAGGGCCTTGTTTTCCTTCCATTCCTCGCGGGCCAGCACCAGGTTGGTTACCACGTCGCTGAGGATTTTGGCGCCCATGGCCAGCGGTACCCAGGGTTTCATCAACGCCCGGCCCTTGCCGCCGGCCGAGGCCAGCACGGTGGTCAGGCCGTAGGTCACGATCATGGCGGCCGCGTCGGGCGTGTCGAGGCGCTTGTAGCCGTAGTCGGAGGCGTCCACCTTGTCGGAGTCGAAGGGGCCCACGGGCGGGTCGGGCAGGTGCTTGACGATGCCCGTCTGGTAGAGCGTGACGATCTGGCCCATGGCCACGCCGAGCAGCGAGAGGCCGATAATCCAGCGGCGGCGCTTCAGGTCGGGCGTTTGGGCGGTGCGCAGCTCGCGGCTGAGTTGGGTTGGGTTCATGGCGGGGAACGGGGTCGGGTAGGAAAAGAAAACACGGGATTCTCAGAACCGTACGCGCCCCGCGGCGCCGGGTTCGGCCGCGGCTGGTTCGGCGCCGGCCGCGTAGCTTTGGCCCCATGCCCGTGCTGCCCGAAACCGCCCGCCTGGCCCTGCGCCCGCTCACTGCCGCCGACTTCGACGTGTACTTCCGCCTCAACACCGACCCGGCGGTAATGCGGCACATCGGCCCGCCACGCCCCCGCGAAGTGGTGCAGCAGTTCCTCGACGACATGCCCGCCGACTACGCCCGCTGGCCGGGCCTGGGCCGCTGGCTTACCCTCGACAAGCTGACTGGCGCCGTGGTGGGGCTGCACCTGCTCAAGCCCCTGGATACCTCGGCACACATCGAGCTGGGCTACCGCCTGCTGCCTGAGTACTGGGGCCGCGGCTACGCCACCGAGATGGGCCGCGCGCTGATTCACTACGGCTTCGAGCAGCTCGCGCTGCGCCAGATCGTGGGCATCACGGCCCCCGACAACCTCGCCTCGCAGCACGTGCTGGAAAAGTGCGGCATGCGCTACCTGCGCCCGGACCACTTCTACCACACCGACGTGCGCTTCTACGCCGTCGACAACCCCGCAGCGGCTTCCGCCGAATAGCCCTTGCCACTCCCCGCCCCCGCCATGGCTGATCAACTGCTGCTGCTGGTCGAAACCACCCTGCGCCTGCCGGGCCTGGGCACGCTCGTGGGCTCCCGCGCGCACGGCGAGGCCCTGCGGCGCTTTCCGCTGCACGCCCAGCTGGAGGTGGAGCTGCGCCTGCCCCACGGCCAGCTGAAAGTGCCGGCCACCGTGGAAGAGCTGCAGCGCCCCGCCGACGCGCCCAATGCCGAGGCCACCGCCGACTACGTGCTGCTGCTCGACGCCGACAACGTGGGCGAGCTGCCCGCCGGCACCGAAATCTGGCTGCCGGCCGTGTGGGCCGACATTTACCACCTTGCCTGAGCTTATGCTGCCCGAAACCGCGCGCCTGTACCTGCGCCCCCTCACGCTGGACGACCTCGACCTGGTGTACCGCCTCGACTCCGACCCGGCGGTGATGCGCTACATCATTCCGCCGCGTACCCTGGAGGGCGCCCGCGAGTACCTGCAAGAGGTGCTCGACAACTACGAGCGGTTTCCCGGACTCGGGCGCTGGGCCGTTCTCGAGAAGGGCAGCGAGGCCTTTGTGGGCATTCAGGTGCTCAAGCACCTCGAGGCCTCGGGCCACATCGAGGTGGGCTACCGCTTTTTCCCGGCGTACTGGGGCCGCGGCTACGCCACCGAAATGACGCGGGCGGTGCTGCGCTACGGCTTTGCGCAGTTGGGCTTGCAACAGATTGTGGCCGTGACCGACCCCAATAACCTGGCCTCGCAGCATGTGCTGGAAAAGTGCGGGCTGCGCTACCAGGGCCTGCAACACTTCTACGGCGGCCCTTCGCGGTTTTACACCATCGAGGCAGATGCTCTAACCGCCTAGCCCGGCCGCGCACAACTACTACTGCTGCGCGCCTTGCCGGCTACCCGGCATCCGGCCCTGCAGGGCGGTGAGCTGGGGGCGTAGATTGAGCACGCATTTGTACAGGGGGCGGCGTCAGGGCCGCTGCGAAGCCCAACAAGGGTGCGCTACTTCACCTGCCGCAGCCAGGCGGCCGCTTCCTGCGCGTCGTTGAAGACGCGGTAATGCAACGCGCCTTCGCGGGCGCCCTGCATCAGGGTGCTCATGGCCAGGCGGGCAAACACGTCGTTGGGCAGGAGCACGGCGGCAATCATCTCGCGCTGCAGGGCGTGGCTCACCACCAGCCACTGCTCCTTGATCCAGGTGCGCTCTTCGTCGCTGAACGGGGCCAGCAGCCGCTGATTGGCCAGCATGCGGTTCCAGCCCCGGCGCCTGAGCAGCTGCTCCAGGTGATTCAGAAATGCCTGAAACTCGCCGAGCTGGCGCGGCCCGGCGTTGTAGTCCACGATGGCGTACCCGTCGGGGTGCTCATGCAGGCGCCCGATGGGGTTTTCGAAATAAATCGGCAGGCCCGAGAGAATGAGCATACAGGAATGCGCAAGAAAGTGAGCGGCGGGCGGCAACTACGCCGCAAAGCTAGTAGCTCCGCGCACAAAGTCCTTTATCCCGGCCGGTTCGCGGCATTTGGGGCCGTCCCGCACGCGGGCTGGCAGCCGCGGCCGTATCTTTACCTTGCATGAATTCCCACGCTGCCCCCGTCGTTCCGCCCCACGCCGCCTCCGCTCCCAGCGCGGACGCGCTGCAACCCTTTCTGCGCCAGGCCGCCCAGGATTTGCTGAGCCGCTACACCGGCGCCGAGCTGTCGGACCTGGTGGTGGTGGTGCCCACGCGCCGGGCCGTGGTGTACCTCAAGAACGAGCTGGCCCTGGCCGCGCCGGTGGGCGAAGCGCTCTGGTCGCCGCGCGTCACGTCGATGGAGGACTACATGGTGGATTTGGCGGGCGTGCAAGTGGAGGAGCCCATTGCCCTGCAGCTGCTGCTGTTTGACATCCTGCGCGAACTGGACCCCAACCTGGACTTCGACCTGTTCACCGGCTGGTCGCGCCTGCTGCTCGACGACTTCTCCAACCTGGACCAGAACCTGGCCGACGCGAGCAACCTCTTCGAGTACCTTTCCGAAGCCAAGGCCCTGGAACGCTGGGACCTGACGAACTCGCCCGCGCCGGCGTCGGCCACGGCGGCCTGGTTCCGCTTCTGGGACGACCTGGAGAAAGTGTACCGCCGCCTGCGCCGCCGCCTCAAGACCGACAACCTCGCTTACCCCGGCCTGGCCTACCGCCTCGCCGTCGACGCGATGCAGAAGCGGCTTCAACACGAGGAGCCAGTGCCGCAACACGTGTTTCTGGGCCTGGGCATCCTCTCGCGCAGCGAGCAGTATTTGCTGCGCCAGCTACTGAAGGCCGGCAAGGCCGAGGTGCGCTTCGATACCGACCGCTTCTACCTGGAAGGCTCGCCCAACCGCGCCGGCCTGCCCTTCAGCCGCCTGCGCGAGCACCTGGATTTGGGCGTGCAGGCCCTGGGCTTCGCCGAAACGGGCTCCGTGGACCTGCTGCGCACCGTGCCGCGGCAGGTGCGCATGATCGGGGTGGCCAACAACTCCATGCAGGGCAAAGTGGCCGGGCAGCTGGTGGTCGAGGGGCTGCAGGCCAACGCCCGCGGCTCGGTGGCCGTGGTCTTGCCCGACGAGACGCTGCTGCTGCCCGTGCTCCACGGCCTGCCGCCCGAGCAAGTGCCGCAGTTCAACGTGACCATGGGCCTGAGCTTCCGCAGCACGCCGCTGTTCAACCTGATCGACCTGCTGTTTGAGGTGCACCTGACCGGCATCCGGGAGGGCGAAACCGGGCCCGACTACGGCATCCGGCGCTACCACCACCTCACCGTCACCAAGCTGCTGGCCCACCCCTTCCTGCGCCGTTACGAGCAGTGGATCGACCAGCAGCCCGAGCAGGAAGCCTACCACGGCGTGCTCGACCGGCTGTGCCGGCAGATCGTCAAGCGCAATGCGGTGTTGCTGACCGAGGACGAGCTGCGCGACATGGGCCGCCACCACCCGCTGGTGGAAGCCCTGTTTCGGCCCTGGCGCAACTGCGACGACGTGGTGCGGGCCTGCTACGAGGTCATCGAGCTGCTGCGCGACGTGTACCGGCAAGAGCACACGGCCATCGAAGCCGAGTACCTGTACCTGTTCTACACCCTGGTGCGCCAGCTCGATTCGGCCTTCGACTGCCGCGCGCAGCGGCCCTCGGTGCGCTCGTTCCGCCGCTTTCTCTACGAGCAGATGTCGCGCACGCGCCTGCCCTTCGCCGGCGAGCCGATTGCGCAGGTGCAGGTGATGGGGCTGCTGGAAACCCGCGCCCTGGACTTCGACCACGTCATCATCCTGAGCTGCAACGAGCAGATCTTGCCGGCCCCGAAGCGCAACAACTCGCTGTTTCCCTACGACGTGCTCACCAAGTACGGCCTGCCCACCTACGCCGAGCACGAAGCCGCCACCTCGCACCAGTTCTGGCGCCTGCTGCAACGGGCAAAGCGCGTGGACCTGGTCTACATCCTGCCCGGCGCCGAGGGCGTGCAGGCCGGCGAGCGAAGCCGCTTCCTGCTGCAGATCGAAAACGACCTGCTGCCGCAAAATCCCGGCCTGGAGCTGCTGGACCTGACCGCCTCGGCCACCGTGCTGCCCGACGGCCGGCTGGTGGGCGGCGAAGTGGCCCGCGGCTCCGAGGGCTACCAGAAGTACGAGGGCGACCTGGTGCTGGAAAAGGACTACGAAATGCTCGGCGCCATCCGCGGGCTGCTGGAGCGCGGCCTCTCGGCCTCGGGCCTGAACCAGTTCCTGACCTGCTCGCTGCAGTTCTACTTCTCACGCATCGCCAAGTTTCAGGAGCAGGAAGGCGTGGCCGAGGATTTGGGCGCCGACGTGTTCGGCACGGCCGTCCACTACGTGCTTGAGCAGCTCATGCTCCCCTTCGTGCGCGACAACCGGACTATTGCGGCCGACGACGTGGCCGCGTGGCTGCCCCAGGTGCCGGCCCTGCTGGAGCGCGGCTTGGCCCTGGACGACGGCGCCGAAACCGAAAACCCGCGCCAGCAGCTGCCCGACGAGGGCCTGAACCACGTGCTGCGCGGCGTGGGCGTGCGCCTGGTGGAGCGCTACCTGGAGTCCTTGCAGCAGCAGATGGAGCGCGACGGGCCGCTGAAGGTGGTGGGCCTGGAAGAAGAGCTGCACGGCACCGTGTTCGTGGAAACGCAGGCCGGCGACCGGGTAGCCGTGCGCTTGGTGGGCTACGCCGACCGCGTGGACGAGCTGCCCGACGGCCGCCGCCGCATCATCGACTACAAAACCGGCGCCGTGCACGGCTCGGGGCTGAACCTGCTCGGCAGCGCCCGCAAACGCTACACCCCCGCCGAAGCCCTGGAACGGCTGGTGTCGGAAGCCGGCGGCGGGGCCGAAAAGGTGCGGCAGCTCTGGCTGTACCGCCTCATGCTGGCCCAGCGCGGCTTCCCGGCCGCCGAGGCCGCCATCGTGCCCCTGCGCAGTCCCGATCCGCAGCCGCTGGAAGCCGACCTGTCCTTCCTCACCGACGACGGCCTGCTGTTCGAGGAAGCCAGCCAGGTGGCCCTCACCCGCCTCGTCGACCGCATGCTGGACCCGCAGGAACCCATCCGCAAAACCGACGACCTGAACGTGTGCCAGTGGTGCCCCTACAAGGGCATCTGCGCGAGATAAACGGTTAAATTGTCAAATTGCTAAATTGTTGGTCGTTGCGAAATTCATAACCATCAGCAATTCAACCATTTGACAATTTAACCACTTGAGTTTCATGGACCAATTCATGCAAGCCGCCATCGACGAAGCCCGCCTGGGCCGCTCGCAGGGCGGTATTCCGATCGGCTCGGTGCTGATGCGCAACGGCGAACTGGTGGCCAAGGGCCACAACAAGCGCGTGCAGGAGCTCAACCCCATTTTGCACGGCGAAATGGACTGCCTCAACAACGCCGGCCGCCAGCGCACCTACCGCGACACGGTGCTGTACACCACCCTGATGCCCTGCTACATGTGCGCCGGCACCATCGTGCAGTTCAAGATTCCGAAAGTCGTGGTGGGCGAGGCGCGTACCTTCGGCGAGTCCAAGGAATTTCTGGAAAGCCACGGCGTGGAGGTCGAAATCCTCGACCTGCAGGAGTGCGTGGACATGATGCAGGAGTTCATCACGGCCGAGCCGACGCTCTGGAACGAGGACATCATGGAGCTGTAGGCCCGCCCCTGCTTTTCCAGGCTGCCCGCCGAAGCCAGCCGCCGCTTCACCCGTTTATGTGAGCGGCGGTTGGCTTCGGCGGACGTACTTTTGGGCCATGCAACCGCGCGCCCTTTTCGCCTCCAAGCGCTGCCCACACTGCGGGGCGTGGTCGGACCACCAGCACCGGCCCGACGACCGGTGCCAGCACTGCCACGAGCTGCTCGACCCGCAGGGCCCGCAGCGCGCGGCCGACCTGCAGAAAGCCTGGCAGTGGGAGATGCCGCCGGTCATGCTCATTCCCATCCTGCCCACCGACTCGCGGCTGGTGCGCCTGTTCAAGCACGTGGTGCGCGGCGGGCAGCTGCTGTTTGCGGCTACCATTTCCTTTATCCTGTGGCTTATCGCGGCCGTGGCAGGCTAGCCCTGGCGCCGCTGCGGCAGCCCCTGTTCGTGGCCGCCGCGGCCGGTTACGCCGCGTACCAACTGCTGGCGCGCGGCCTGCACTGGCCCCTGCCCGGCTGGGTCACGAGCTGGCTGGCCGATGCGCTGTGCATGCCCGTGGTGCTCACGCTGGCCCTGGCGGTGCAGCGCGCAGGCCGCGGCCGCCCGCAGCTGGTGCTGCCCGACGGCTGGCTGCTGGCCGCGTGGCTGTACGTGAGCCTGTGGTTTGAGCTGCTGCTGCCCGGGCTGTACCCCGGCCGCTACACCGCCGACGGGCTCGATGTGCTGGCTTATGCCGCCGGCACCGGGGCTTTTCGTTGCTGGCTGAACCGGCCTGCGGCACCCCGGCGCTAACCCTGGCGCCCGCGTTTACCGTACAAGCTACTTCGCCCGCCGTGCCCGCCGCACGGCGGGCGGTTTGTTTCCGCAACGCTCCACCCCATGCTGCTCAACGACCTCCAACAAGTGTTTGCTCACTACTGGGCGCACCTGCTCGATTTAGTACCCAAGCTTGCCGTGGCCATTGTGCTGCTGGTGGTGGCTATTTTCCTGGCCAACCGCATCAGCGCGCTGGTCGGCGGCCGCCTGCACGCCCGCTCCCACGACCCGCTGCTGGCCGAATTTCTCACCCGCATGACCAAATGGGCCCTTATCCTGCTGGGGCTCACCGTGGTGCTGCAGGTGCTGGGCATGACGGGCCTGGTGGGCGGCATGGTGGCCGGTGCGGGCCTGACAGCCTTTGTCGTGGGTTTTGCCCTCAAGGACATTGCCGAAAACTTCCTGGCCGGCGTGGTGCTGGCCTTCAACCGCCCGTTCCGCATCCACGACACGATTCAGATCCGCGACAACCAGACCCTGATGGGCCGGGTGGAAGCCCTGAACCTGCGCACCACGCTCATCAAAACCTTCGACGGCAAGGATATCTACCTGCCCAACGCCATGGTGCTGCGCGAGCCGCTGATCAACTTCACCCGCGACGGCCACATCCGCCAGGACTTCCAGGTGGCCGTGGACATGGCCGGCCAGGGCGGCCCCGAGGTGCTCAAGCCGCTGATCCTGGATTTCGTCCGGGGCTTTCACGACGTGAAAAACGACGAGCCGCACACGCCTTATGTTATTCTGGAAAAAACCGACGGCACCATGGCCACGCTGCACGTGTACTTCTGGACGTACTCCGAAGACTACCGCCGCGGCACCCAGGAGCTGAAAAGCGAGCTGATGCAGGGCATCCGGGAGTTGCTGCTGCAGCGAGGCTACGAGCGCCCGGCCACCGTGCAGTAAGGCTAGGCCACCGCTGAATGCTCGCGCCTGTGCCGTATAGACGGTAATCAAAGAATGTGTTGTGACGCTTGGTGGCCGGTTTGCTCCTCTGACGTGCGCTGCTGGAAACGAAGTTCAGCGCAGCCCAAGAAGGTACAGCCAGGCAGCGCTACCGCTTCCTCGGAACCATTCAACGAAGCGGCAGAGCTGCTTCGCGCGGCGCGGCTGCGCGTTCTTATTTGCTTGCGGTTCCCTCCATCAGCTATAGCTGCCCGCGGGCGTGGCGGCTCACCAGCTCGGTGCGGCTGCTGACCTGCAGCTTGCGGTAAATGCGCTTGACGTAGGTGCGCACCGTCTCGACGGAAAGATCCAAGCGCGCGGCCACCTGCTTGTCGCTCAGCCCATCGACGATGGCCTGCACGACTTCCCGTTCGCGCTCCGAGAGCAGGTCGGGCTGGGTGCTGGGGCTGGGCTTGAAGTGCGCCAGCACCTTGCGCGCCACGGCCCGGCTCATGGGGGCGCCGCCGCTGGCCACTTCGAGCACGGCGGCCTTGATGTCGGCCAGCGGGGTGTTTTTGAGCACGTAGCCGGAAGCCCCCGAGCACAGCGCCCGGTAGATGCGGTCGGCATCGTCGAAGACGGTCTGCATGAGCACGTCGGCCTCGGGCAGGCGCTGCTTGATGAGCGGCAGCGCGTCGAGGCCGCTCATGCCGGGCAGGTGAATATCGAGCAGCACCACCTGCGGGGGCTGCAGCAGATCAGGCAGTTCGCTCAGGAAAGCCTCGGCCGAATCGGCCACGAGCACGCAGTCCAGCTCGGGCTGCTGGCACAGGTAGCCGTGCAGCAGGGCGCGCACTTCGGGGTCGTCCTCGACCAGAGCCAGGCGAATGGGGTTCATGAGGCAAAGGACGCGGCTCCCGGCCCGGGAACCAAGCCGCCCCCCGTCCCCAAATGCGGTACACGGCTCGGTTGCAGGCCGGACATTGCCCCCATACGTTTGCACCGGCCGTCCCCGTCAGGCCGGTACCTTTCGCGGTTTCCATCTCTTTTTGCCCTCTATGACCCCACGCTTTACCTTCTTGCCCCTGGCGCTGCTGGCCCTCCCGGCGTTGGCCCAATCACCCGTTACGCTGACGCAGGCCACGTTCCCGGCGTCGGCCAGCACCGTGGAACGCTACCAGGACGCCAGCCTCCCCGCGGGGCTGGGGGCCCCGGCTACCGGCGCCAACCAGACGTGGGACTACCGGGGCCTGGTGCCCAGCGGCTCGGCTTATCAACTGCTCAACCTGCCGGTGCCACCCAGCCCGCCCTTCGCCGGGGCGCAGTGGACGCGTGCCAACTCCAGCACCATTGGCAACGTGGCGTACGTGGGCACCACCTATTTCAACCTGGCTTCTACGGGACGGATGGCCCTGGGCCGCGGCATTACCCGCCAACCCTTTTCCCTGGCTACGCGCACCGGCGGCGCCAACGACTCCATCGTGGTGAACCGGCAGCACGTGCCTTACGGCGGAGCGAGCGGCATCGTGGACTTCCCGCTGCCGCTGACGGCCGGCAGCCGCTCGCAGCAGAATTTCCGCATCGGGGTGACGGGCACGCTGACGGTGGCCGCCGCCAGCCTAACCCGCGCCCCGTTCCGCCTCGTGCAGCGCTTCACCTACGTCGACTCGGTGGCCGGCTGGGGCACGCTGCGCATCCCGGTGGCAGGCCGCCCGGCCGGCTCCGATGCCCTGCCGGCGCTGCTGGTGCGCAGCCGCACCATCCGGCAGGACAGCGTGTACCTGAACGGCCAGCCGGCCCCGGCCGCGCTGCTGGCGGCTTTCGGCCTGAGCCAGGGCCGCGTGACGACCTTCTACCTGGACCACTTCTGGCGCGCGGGCTCGGCCCAACCGCTGCTGGAGCTGTACTACCCCAACGGGCAGTACGCCACGCCCAGCTTCGTGGACTACTCCACCGAGAGCAACGTGCTGGCCACAAAGGCGTCGTCGGCGCTGGCGGCGGGCTGGCAGGCCTGGCCCAATCCGCTGGATTCGGGCCAGCCCTTGCAGCTGGCCCTGCCGGGCGCTCAGGCCGGGCAGCCGGTGCAGGTGACCCTGCAGGACGCGCTGGGCCGCGTGGTGCTCAGCCGGCAGCTGCCGCTGGCGGGCGGCACGGCTACCTTGCCCGCCACGGCTACGGCAGCGCTGCGGCCGGGGCTGTACACGCTCACGCTGCAGCAGGGCGCGCACCGCGCCACCTCGAAGCTGCTGCGCGACTAAGCCGGCTCAAGGGCTACCCGCCCAAAACGCCACCCCGGCCGCAGCCGGGGTGGCGTTTTGGGCGGGTAGCCCGGCCGATACCCCCAAATGCGGTACACGCCCCGCTTGGAATAGGACTCTGCAAGCAGGAAGTTTGCACTGCCAATGCTCCGGCCCAGCGGCTGAGGCAGGCGCTGTTTCCTCCTCACACGCTGTATGCATCCACTCCTAAGGTACTCGCTCACCCTGGCCGCCGCGCTCGGCCTGGGCTCTGCCGCCCAAGCCCAGACCACTCCCGCCGGCTCGGTGGGCGTAGGCACCACCACGCCCCACGCCTCGGCCGCGCTCGAGGTGTCGTCGACGGCCAAAGGCCTGCTGCCCCCGCGCCTGACGCAGGCCCAGCGCGACGCCATCAGCAGCCCGGCGGCCGGTCTGACCATCTACAACACCGACGCGGGCAAGCTCAACACCTGGAACGGCTTTTACTGGAGCGAGTCGGTGCAGGGCCTCTCGGCCGCCGCCAGCGGCCCGCAGGCCGTGACATTCAACTTCACGGGCGCCACCCAAACCTGGACCGTGCCGCCCAACGTGACCAGCGTGCAGGTGGATATGGCCGGGGCCCGGGGCCGTACCATCGACAACTGCAGCAACTGTTACCGGGGCGGCCGGGGCGGCCGGGTACAGGCCACGCTGGCCGTGCAGCCGGGCCAGGTGCTCACCATTGAAGTAGGCGGCGACCGGGGATACAACCCCAGCACGCTTTACCAAGACGGGGGCTACAACGGCGGGGGACGCGGCAGCGAACCGGGCGGCGGCGCTACCGATATTCGCATCGGCGGCACGGGCCTGGCCAACCGGGTGCTGGTAGCTGGTGGCGGCGGCGGCTCGGGCTACTACGCCCGCGGCGGGCCCGGCGGGGGCGTCGCGGGCGGCGACGGCCTGGTTCCCAGCGCGGGCAACCCGACGGGGACGCCAGGGACCGGTGGTACCCAATCGGCGGGCGGCGTCACGGGCGGCACGCCGCAACAGTACTGCTACTGCGGCACGAGTCAGGCCGGCCTGGGGGTGGGCGCCGGCCTGACCGGCGGCACCAGCTGGGGCGCTGCGGGCGGCGGCGGCGGCTACTACGGCGGCGGCGCCAGCCACGGAAATGCCGGCGCCGGCGGCGGCTCCTCCTACGCCGACCCAGCGCTGACCAGCAACGTGGTGCATACCCAGGGCTACCAAAACGGGGCCGGCTACGCCCGCCTGAGCTTCAGCTTCCAGCCCGAAGCGCCCGTCATCAGCCTCCACAACGCTACGACCTCGCAGGCGGCGGGCAGCGTCATCTTCAGCGACGGCAGCAAGCTGAGCGGCAGCAACCAGCTGTACTGGGACCACGCCAACGCCCGCCTGGGCGTGGGCACCAGCAGCCCGCAGACACCGCTGCACGTGGCCGGTACAGCACGCCTCGACGGGCTGGGTGGCACCGGCACGCGCATGGTAACCACCGACGGCAGCGGCCAGCTGGCGGCGCAGGCCCTGCCCCAGCTCAGCCTGAGCGGCCTGACGCTGGGCATCAGCGGCGGCAATACCGTCACGCTGCCCGCCGGCGCCGACAACCTGGGCAACCACACGGCCACCCAAAACCTGAACCTGGGTACCAGCCAATTGGTGGGCCACGGCGGCAGCACCGGGCTGGGCGTAGCGGCCGGCGGCGGCCTGCTGCTGCCCGCCGGCGTGATTCAGCGCGGCGGAGCGGCCATTACCAGCACCTCCGACCTGGGCCTGTACTCGCGCGTGAGCGGCAACTTCCTGCGCCTGGTCACCAACAACGCCCCCATCCGCTTCTACGCCGACGACGACCGGGGCACCACGCCCAACGTGACCTTTGAAAGCAACGGCGACGTGGGCATCGGCACGGGCAACACCACGCCCGCCAACCGCCTCGACGTGCAGAGCGTGGGCCGCAGCGGCAGCCACGCCACGGGCCGTACGCTGTACGTCACCGGCGACTTCAACGAGGCCGGCAACGGGGCCGAGTTTCGGCACTCCAACGGCACGCAGGGCCTCGGCCTCGGCTACAACTCGCTGTACGCCGCCGGCTCCAACACCAATCAGCACCTGAACCTGATGCCCAAGGGCACCGGCGGGGTGGGTATCGGCACCACCACGCCCTCGGCCCTGCTTGACGTGAACGGCAACGGGCTGGTGCGCGGCGCGCTGGGCTTCGGGACCAGCACCCGGCAGATGATTGACCTGTGGGGCACGGCCTACGGCATCGGCGTGCAGGACGGCACGCAGTACTACCGCTCGGGCGAAGCCTTTGCCTGGTACGCGGGCGGCGCGCACAGCAATACCCAGTTTGACACCGGCGGGGGCACGCAGCAGATGGTGCTCAAAAACGGGCGCCTGGGCATCGGCACGGGCTTCACCAACGCGGCCCTGCCCAACGGCCCGTTGGAAATTCGCCAACAAAGCCCCTACCTGGTGCTGCACTCGCCCGGCAACGCCTGGGCCTCCCTCGGGCTGGATGCCAACGACGGCTACAAGCTCAAGCTGTCGGATGGCCCCTCTCTCGGCGGCGCCAACTACCTGACCTTTAGCGGTGCCAACGTGGGCATCGGCACCACCGCCCCGGCGTACCCGCTGGACGTGCAGCGCAGCGTGACGCCGGGCAACTTCAACTACGGCTACCTCAACGGCGGCGGCTCGACGGGCTACGCCACCAACAACACCGGCCCGGTGAGCATCCGCGCCACGGGCCGCGTGCTGGCCACCGAGTTCAACGCCACCTCCGACCGGCGTCTGAAGACTGTAATCGGCCTGAGCAACGCGGCCCAGGACCTGGCCCTGCTCCAGCAGTTGCGCATCACCGACTACCAGATGCGCGACCGGGTGCAGTACGGTGCCCGTCTGTTCAAGAAGGTCATTGCCCAGGAAGTGGAGCAGGTGTTTCCGCAAGCCGTCAACCAGCACGCCGGCTTCGTGCCCGATATCTACGCGGCGGCTATCCGGGCCGAGGTGCAAAGCGACTCGTTGCTGCGGCTGACGCTGCCGGCCGCCCCGGCCGCCGCCCAGGTCGGGCAGCGGATCAAGCTGCTCAGCGCCGGCGGCGAGGTGGTGGGCACGGTGAAGACGGCTAGCGGCCAGGAGCTGCTGGTGCGCGGGGCCCGGCAGCTGGCCGGCCAGCCGGTGTTCGTCTTCGGCCTGGAGCACGCCGATGTACGCACCGTCGACTACGAGGCGCTGGCCATGCTGAACGTGTCGGCCACCCAGGAGCTGGCCCGCAAGGTGGCCGAGCTGGAAAAGCAGAACGCCACCCTGCGTCAGCAAAACCAGGCCCAGGGCCAGCGCCTCGACCAGCAGCAGGCTTCGCTGCAAAGCCAGGCGGCCCAAACGGCCGAGCTGGCCCAGCGCCTGCAAGCCCTGGAAAACCTGCTCAGCCCCAAAGCGGACGTGCGCTAACGCCCCCGCTTGCGCCCGCACACGGCCCCGCGGCTTTCGGCTGCGGGGCTGTGTGCGTTTATCTGCGGGCCGGGCGTATTTTTGATGGTCAACAGCTCCTGGTTTTGCCTTCTTTCTCGCTGCGCGTCGCTGCTTTACGTTTGCCCTGGCTGCTGGGCCTGCTGCTGGCCGGCGGGCTGCTGACATGCCCACCGCGCGCCGAAGCCGCGCCCGCGTTCCTCGACAGCCTACGCCGCCTGCCAGAGCTGCCGCCGACCGAGCAGCTCCGGCTGGCCCGACGCCCCGTCACGCCCGCCACGGCCCCCACGGTCATTCGCCTGACGCGCCTCAGCGGCCTGCCGCGCCTGGTGCTGGCCGAGCTCCTGGCCAACCTGGCCGGACACTACCTGCACGAGAATCAGCCCAGTCTGGCGGTGGTGCAGATGCTGCAGACCCGCCAGATGGGCCTACAGGACGGTGACTCGGCACGCTACAGCGTGGCCTGCGAGTGGCTGTGCTACGCCTACGCCCTGCTCCATCAGCCGCGCCTGGGGCTGCGCTATGGCCACGAGGCCCTGCGCGCGGCCCCCGGCCGCGGGCGCGCCAAACGCGACCAGTTGGCCAGCATCTACTCCAACCTGGCGACCTGCGCCGAGCTGCTGCCCGATTATCCGCTGGCCACGCGCTACTACCGCCGCGCCCACTGGCTGGCCGTCTTCGACCGCGACTCGGGCAACATCGCCGTGGCCCAGGCCAACCTGGCCGCCGTCGCGCTCAAGCGGGGCCGCTACGCCGAGGCCGCCAGCCTGCTCGACTCGGCCCATGCTGTGTACCCGGAGCCCCGCTCGCCGGGCGCGCAGGTGTTTCTGGAGCGGCTTGCCGGGGAGCTGGCCCAGCGCCAGGGCAACGCTCCCCAGGCGGTGGAGCGGCTGCAGCCCGCCCTGCACCACAGCCAGCAGCACCGCCTGCTCGACGAAGAACTGACCATCATCCGCCTACTGGTGCCGGCCCTCGCCACCCTGGGGCAGCACCGCGAAGCCCTGGGGCATCAGCAGCGCCTCGCGGTGCTGCAGGACAGCCTGTTCGAGGCCAACAGCGCCCGGCACGCCCAGGAGCTGCGCACCCTCTACGAAACCGAGCAGTACGAGCAGCAGCTGGCCCGGCAGCGCCAGCGCATTGCAGGCCTGAAAGCCAGCGCCCAGCAGCACCAAGCCGAGCTGAACCGGCGCAACCTGCTGCTGGTAGCCGGGCTGCTCGGTGCCAGCCTGCTGCTGGCGCTGGTGGTGGTGCGCCAGCGGGCCCGCAACCTACTGACCTCCACCGCCGAAGCCCTGCGCATGCGCAGCCGCATCGCCGCCGACCTGCACGACGAGGTGGGCACGCTCCTGACCCGCATCAACCTGCAGGCCGAAATGTTGCGCCAAGCGCAGCCGGCCCCCGATCCGGCCCTGGAGCGGCTGCTGGCCAACAGCCGCCAGGCCGCCGGCACCATGCGCGACATCGTGTGGGGCATCGACGCGGAGGCGGACACGGTGGGCGCCCTGCTCGACCGCATGCGCGACCACCTCGACCAAACCGCTGCCGCCGCCGGCCTGGCCACCGAGCTGCACGTGCACCACCTGCACGACGAGGACGCCCTGCGCCCCGACGTGCGCCAGCACCTGTTCCTGATCTTCAAGGAAGCCGTGAGCAACGCGGCCCGGCACGCCCACGGCGCCACCTGCCTCCACGTGACGCTGGCCCAGACCGAAGGCGAGCTGCACCTGCGCGTGACCGACAACGGGACGGCCCCGGCGGCGGCCCCGCGCCGCAGCGGCCTGGGCCTGCGCAGCATGCAGCAGCGCGCCACGGCCCTGCGCGGCTGGCTGAGCGCCGGCGCGCTGCCCGCGGGGGGCTTCGAGGTGAGCCTGCGCGTGCCCACCTGAGGCCGCCAATGCGGGCCCGGATTTGGGGCGGTGGCTTTACCGTCTCACCAATTCGCCGTATCATGCGCAGAACGAGAACGGCCGGATGTTTGCGGCAGGGCTGCCCCGGTTGTTCCGCTTCTCGTTTGCCGCATGCCCAAAAGCATCATTCACCGAATTCTGCGTCCCCTGCTGCTTTGGCGCCTGCGCCACGTCAGCGACCGGGTGTACCTGATTCTGGTGAGCATCCTGGTGGGCACGCTGGCAGGGCTGGCGGCCGTGCTGCTCAAAAACGCGGTGCACTGGGGCCAGCAGCTGCTCTACGGGTGGATTCCCGAGCAGAACCGGGTTTTTGCCCTTTTTCTCTACCCTATCATCGGCATCGGCCTCACGGTGCTCTTCACACGCTACGTACTGGGTGGCAACCTTGGCCGCGGCATCGGACCCATCATTTATTCCGTGGCCCGGCAAGGCAGCATCGTGCCGCGTTCCAAGCTCTACTCGCAGTGGGTCAGTTCCCTGCTCACGGTGACGTTCGGCGGCTCGGCGGGTCTGGAAGCGCCGATTTCGGTGACGGGCTCGGCCATCGGCTCCAACCTGGCCCGCATCCTGCGCGTGAGCCGGCGCGAGCGGCGTCTGCTGGTAGGCTGCGGGGCGGCGGCGGGGGTGGCGGCCATCTTCAACTCGCCCATCGCGGGGGTGCTGTTCGCCGTGGAAGTGGTGCTCAGTGAGCTGTCGGCGCCGTTTTTCATTCCGCTGCTCATTTCTTCGGCCACGGCCACGGTCGTGTCCAAGTTCCTCTTCACCGGCCAGCCCTTCGTGCTCATCACCACCAGCTGGTCGCTCGATACCATCCCGTTTTACCTCGTCCTGGGCCTGTGCGCCGCGCTGGCGTCGGTGTACATGATCCGCGTGTACTTCGCCGCCGACAAGATCTTCGAGCGGTGGCGCGGCAATTTTCGCAAGGTAGCCCTGGGCGGCGTGGGGCTGGGCGTGCTGGTGTTCCTCTTTCCGCCGCTCTACGGCGAGGGCTACAACGTGGTGCAGAACCTGCTCAGCGGCGAGCCGCAGCGCCTGCTCGACGCGAGCATTTTCTCGGTGTACCGCGACGAGAACGTGTGGATTCTGCTCACCGTGGCCCTGTGCTCCATGCTGCTGAAGGTGCTGGCCACCTGCATCACCATCGGGGCGGGCGGCAACGGGGGCATGTTCGGCTCCTCGCTGTTTTCGGGCGCGCTGCTCGGCTTCATCATTGCTCGCCTGATCAACGTGAGCGGCTGGTTTGTGGTGCCGGAGGTGCACTTCGTGGTGCTGGGCATGGCCGGGGTGCTGGCTGGGGTGGTGCACGCCCCGCTCACGGCCATCTTCCTCATCGCCGAAATCACCGGTGGCTACGCCCTGTTCGTGCCCCTGATGTTCGTCACGAGCTGCTCCTACCTGATTACCCGCTACTTCGAGCCGTACTCGGTGTACACCCGCAAGCTGGTGCAGCGCGGCGTGTACGTGCACCAGGACCGCGACCGGGGCCTGCTGGCGCAGCTGGACCTTTCGCGCCTGCTCGAAACCGACTTCGAGCCCGTGCAGCCCGACGCCACTCTGGGCGAGCTGGTCGACATCTTCCGCCACGCCACCCGCAACCTGTTCCCCGTCGTCGACGAGGACGGAGCCCTGGTGGGCATCATCTCCCTGGATCAGGTGCGCGACGCCCTCTTCGACGAGGAGCACTACACCACGACGCGCGTGAGTGATCTGATGAGCGAGCCGCCCGCCACCGTAAACGTCGACGACACGCTGCTCGACACGCTGCGCTGCATGGAACAGCTGAACGTGTGGGCCCTGCCGGTGCTCAAGAACGGCCGCTACGTGGGCTTCCTGCTGAAATCGTCCATTCTGGCCGGGTACCGCAAGCAGCTCATCAAGGAAAGCGAGTAGCGGGGCGTTACGCCGCCCGCTGCGGCCGGCGGCGCGTCAGCCAGGCATCCAGCCCCAGGCCCAGCAGTATTCCGGCGGTGTAGCTCAGCACATCGGACCACAGAAAACCCCGCCCGAGCACCAGGGCACCGAGCCAGGTGCCCCGCACCGCCTGCAGCCACGGCGCCTGCCAGAGCTGGCTCACTTCCACCAACTGCGCCACCGCCCACGCCGCGGCAGCGCGCTGCCAAGCTGGCCGCCGCGGCCCTACGGCGCTGATCAGCCAAAATACCAGCAAGGCCCAGAGCGCGTCGCCCGCGTAGGCCCCCACCCAGCCGGGCAGCCCGGCCCGCCACCGCCGCGACGCCAGCCCCAGCGCCACAGTAACGAGGGCCCAGGTGATGTAGCGCCCGCGCGGGCTGAAGCCGGTAAGTACGGGACGTGGGTAAAGCATTCGATGGCTGATGCAGGTGGATTTGCCAAGCCGAGCTAACGCGGCAATTTCAGTGCAAACATAATCATTACTTTGTATCACAAAGTTCTTTGATATATTTGCAATCAACGAACTCACTCGCCAGGTTTTTTGGTGCAGCGCCAGGTCATTCGCCCAGTCTTCATGCGGCACGCGGGCGGGTTGCCGACTACGATTTCACTACGCATGGATTATTTCGTTCCGCAGGGCTCGGTGGTGCGCCGCATCTGGGGCAAGGCCGACACGGTGCTGTTTATTTTTGCCGGGGCCGCCGCTGAGTTTGCCCTCAACAAGGCCGTGGATTGGCTGTATTTCACCGGCCGGCTGCCCGCCGACCCGTTGGGGCGCCTGTTTTCGACCGTGGAATACGCCCGGCAGATCGTCTTTGCCGAGCGCAGGGCTGCCGAGCGGGCCATCGATACGATTGCCGCCATCCACGCCGGCGTAGAGGCCCGCCGGGGCCAGCGCATCCCCGACTGGGCGTACCGCGACGTGCTGTTCATGCTCATCGACTACTCCATCCGGGCTTTTGCAGTGCTGGAGCGCCCGCTCACGCCCGCCGAGCAGGCCGAGGTGTTCGACGTGTTCGGGCGCGTGGGCCAGCGCATGGGCATTCCGGATTTGCCGGCCACGTATGCCGCCTGGCAAACGGCCCGCGAGCAGCACCTGGCGCAGGACCTGGAGGCCAGCCGTTTCACCACCGACCTCTACCAGCAATACCGCCGGCACCTCGGGCCCATCCGGTACGGCCTGCTGCTCCAGGCCCAGGGCCTGGTGGTACCGGCCCGGGTGCGCGAACTGCTGCGCCTAAGCGCGGGAGCGTGGCTGCGGCCGGTGCTGGCCCTGTACCGCCGGCTGGGCCACCTGGCGCTCAGCCGCCGGGCCCGGGCCGCGCTGCTGCCCACGGCTTACAAGAAACAAATTCTGGCGCTGGATATGGAATCGGCACCGCCGGCGCATCTGTATCCTGTCCACGCCTGAACAAAGCTCTGCCGCGGCGCGCTGTTGCGTACAATTTTTGCACGGCTGGGCGTTGGGCAATGGCCCGGAAACAGACGTCTACCCGTGTCTTTAATCCTGTCTGCGTATGACCATTGCTTTACCCCCCGCCCCGCTACGCTCGGGGCTTCTCGGCTTGTGGCCACTCTTGCTGACCCTGCTGCTGGCGGCACCGGCGCAGGCCTCCCACATCCGGGCCGGCGACATTCAGGCGAAGAGCGACACGACGCCCGCGCGCAACCCGATGCGCTACTTTTTTCGGATGGTGACCTACACCGATCCGGCCACCGGGGCGCACGCTGACGCCGACGAAACCATCTACTTCGGCGACGGCACGCGGACGGTGGTGACGCGGCAGTCGCAGGTGTACATCGGCAACGAGGTGTACCGCAACGTGTACGTGTTCGAGCACACCTTCAACGCGCCGGGGGAGTACTGGGTAAGCCACATCGGGGAGTACCGAAACCGGTTTATCCGCAACATGAGCAACCCCAGTGGCCAGAGCTTCTACATTGCTACCAAGATTACGATCAGCCCGCTGTACGGCATCAACCGCTCGCCGGTGCTGCACGCGCCGGCCGTCGACCGGGCCGCCATCAACCAGGTATTTCTGCACAACCCCGCCGCTTCCGACGCCGACGGCGACTCGCTGGCGTACCGCCTGCAGGTAAGCCAGCAGGTGCCGGCCGGCGTGGCCGGCACCAATGCCACCGGCAACCGCCCCGTGCCGCAGCCGGTGCCCCAGTACACCTACCCCCACCTCACCTACCCCGGCACTCAGGTGCCGTACAGCGGCCCGCCGGCCAGTACCAACGGGGCCGCGATACTCGACCTGAACCCGCGCACCGGGCAGCTGGTGTGGAATGCCCCCAGCATCGCGGGCGAATTCAACCTGGCCTTCGTGGTGGAAGAATGGCGGCGCGACGGGTTCGGCGGCCGCCGGAAGATTGGCGAAACCATCCGCGACATGCAGATTTCGGTGTTTGCCACGCCCAACACGCGCCCCCTGGTGCTGGCCCCTGCCGACGTGTGCGTGGTGGCCGGCAACACGGTCACGAGCACCGTGACGGCCACCGACCCCGACGGGCACCAGATTCGGCTGCAGGCTTACGGCGGAATGCTGCCGCCGGCCACCTTTACCCAGACGCAAAACCAGGCGGGCCAGGCGGCCGGCACTTTCCGCTGGACCACCAGCTGCACCGACGTGGCCTCCGAGCCCGCCCAGATACTGTTCAAGGCGGAGGATCAGCCGCCAGGCAGCAGCGCCGTGCGCCTCATCGACGAGCGGGTGTGGCGCGTGCGGGTGGTGGGCCCACCGCCCCAGAACCTGCAGGCGGGCCTGCAGGGCAACAGCACGCAGCTTAGCTGGGACCGGTACTTCTGCCAGAACGCCTCGCGCATCCGCATCTTCCGCAAGGAGGACCGCTCCCAGTGGCAGCCCGATGCCTGCGAAACGGGCATTCCGGCCAGCGCGGGCTACGTGCAGATCGGGGAGGTGGGCGCCAACCTGCAAGGCTTTCTGGACGACAACGGCGGCCGCGGGCTGGAGCGGGGCAAGACTTACTGCTACCGCATCTACGCCGAGTTTCCGCGGCCGGCCGGCGGCGCCAGCATTGCCTCGCAGGAAGCCTGCGTGACCTTGCCGGGCCGCTCGGCGCTGCTGACCAACGTGACCGTGGACCGCACCGACGCCACCACCGGGCAGATTACGGTGAAGTGGACCAAGCCGGCGCCGGCGGCGGCCTTTGCCCAGCCCGCGGGCTACCGCCTGCTGCGCGGCGAAGGCCAGAGCCCGCTCACGTTTACGCCCGTGCGCACCTTCAACAACCTCAACGATACCGTGCACGTGGACACCGGCCTCGACACGGAAAACCGGGCCTATAGCTACCGGCTGGAGTTTTTCCGCAGCGGCGGCGCGGGCTTGCCCGACATCGTGGAAACGGCCGGCCCGGCGAGCAGCGTGCGCGTGCAGGTAACCCCGAACCCAAGCCGCACGCCCACGATGGACATCAGTTGGGCCTACCAGGTACCCTGGGACAACAGCGGCACGCGCACGCGCATCTACCGCAAGGACCCGGGCAACACCACGTACAGCCTGCTCACCAGCTCGGCCGCGGCCACCCGTACCGGCGGCACATTTGTCGACCGTGACCCGATCCTGCGCCTGAACGCTACTTATTGCTACCGGGTGGAAACGGTGGGTGGCTACGCTGCGCCGCAGCCCCAGAACCTGGAAAACCGCAGCCAGGAGCTGTGCGTGCGCCTGGCCCCGCGCCCCTGTCGCCCGGTGCTGACGCTGCAAGGCCCCGACTGCGAAACCCTCAGCCAACAGGCCCTACAGTATCCGTCTCCCCTGCCCCGCCCGCTCACCTACACCAACGTCCTGGGCTGGACGCTCAGCGACCGGCCGGAGGGCTGCAGTGCCAGCGTGGTGGAGTACCGGGTGCTCTACAGCGCCACCTGCGACACCACAGCCTTCCAGGAAATCGGCCGCACCCGCCAATCATCTTTCACCCACGCCAACCTGGCTTCGGCCGCGGGCTGCTACCGGGTGCTGGCCGTCGACTCGGCCGGGGCCACGGCGGCCAGCAACATCGCCGCGGGCGACAACTGCCGGATCTTCGTGCTGCCCAACATTTTCTCGCCCAACAACGACCAGCAGAACGACACCTTCCGGCCGCTGTTTGCCAGCCCGGTGGCCCAGGTACGGGTGCAGATATTTAACCGCTGGGGCGCGAAAGTGTACGCCGGCAACGCCGGCACCGACCTCACCCTCTGGGACGGCGGCGGAGCCCGCAGCCGCGAGAGCGGCGGCCGCGACACGGGCGCCAAGGCCGCGGCCGGCACCTACTACTACCTGATCGAGGTGGAGTTTGCCGACCACGACCACACCCGGGCGTCCTTTAAAGGCTGGGTGGAAATCATGCGCTGAGCGCGCTGCACGCCCGATGGCAAAGGCCCGGCCGCTGGTTGCAGCGACCGGGCCTTTGCCATCGGGGCCTCGCAGGCGGGGCTGGCCCTCACAGCAGCAGCACGTCGATGCGGTGGGCGTGCACCAGGTGGTGCTTCGGCGACCAGGCAAACACGGTGAAAAAGCCGTCCTGCGAGGCCACCAATGCCAGGGCGTCGCGCTGGTCGTGCACGAACTGCGCGGCCGCGAGGTGGCGGGTGCCGCCGTTCTGCGCCGGGTGCGTGCGCCGCGCCACGCTGCCCACCACCGGCTCGGTTATCATTATTTCTTCCACCGGGGCGCTGCCCTTGGCCCGCGCCACCTTGGCGCCGAAAGCCAGCAGGCGGTAATCCTGGGTAATGACGGTGGCCCCGTCGACGGAGGTGAAGCCGCCCACGACGCCGATGGCGCGCCGCAGCGGCTTGGGCCAGTCGGGGGCCTCGGCGCGGTGCGCCATGGCTTCGGCAATGCCCTCGTACGCCGGCTCCACCGGGTACGACATGGGCTGCACGATGGACGTCGACCACCGCTCCGAGCCTTCGGGTACCACCAGCACCAGCCCGCCGCGACCGTGGGCGCGCATCACGGCGGCCAGCTCCACCAGCACGTCGTCGGCTTCGGCGGGGGCGCCGGGCAAGGCACCGCCGGGCAGGAAGCGCCGCATGGCCTGGCAGTCGGATACCCCCGAGTTGTCGGCGTCGACGACCTGCAGCTGGTCGCCGCGCAGGATGGCCACGTTCACAAATTTGCCGAACCCGTCGGCCCGCGGGTGCTTCACCACCAGCAGGCCCGGCTCGATGACCTCGAGCACGAAGCACAGGGGTGGCAGCTCCGTCACGGTGCCCCACACGTAGAGGCCGTCCGCATCGTGCCACACGCCCAGGTGAATGCCGGGCTGCTCCACGGCCGGGGCCAGCTTGATCAAATTTTGAGGCGTGAGGCGCTTGCGGTGCCCGAACACCAGCGGCTGCGGGGCCTGCGCGGGCGTGAGCAGCGCCACCGAAATCTTCGGCGGGTGGCCTTCCTCCCGGCGCAGGCTGGCCCAGAACGTAGCGTCGATGACGGCCTCGGCCAGCGCGGCCTCGGGCGCGGGGGCCAGCTGCGGCCGCTGCCGCGCAGTGGCCTGCCGGTGGTGCGCGGCAAAATGCTGTTCGACAACGGGCGCCACCATACGGGCGGCCAGGTACGTGGGTTCGGAGAGCATAGCGGGAAGCGGAGAGGACACGGATAGCATGGACGGACAACCTACGACGGGCAGGCCACAAAGTGGATGGGTGCTGCATCAACCGCGCCGCCCCCGCCGGGTTTGGCCGCCCCGCCCACTAGGTACATCCGGACCCGCTTTTCCATATCTCCGGCGCCATGGCCCGCTACTATCCGGCGAGATGTCTCGACTGCGCTCGACATGACGGGCTTGTGGGCTGCCTGACCAGCTTCACAATGCCAAGGGCCTTCTTCCGCCGAAACGACTCTCGTAAAAACGACTCGTTTCGGCGGAATAAGGCCCTTGGCTACACCTGTCTGCGGTGCGCGTTCCGCTCAGGATGGCGTTCTTCTTTTCCCGCTCTCTGGTCCGGAATTACTTCAGCATCTCGTGCAGCACCGTCTGCATAGAAAACACGCGGTTGCCGGCTTCCTGCACCACCAAGGAGTTGGGCGAGTCCAGCACCGCGTCGGCCACTTCCACGTTGCGGCGCACCGGCAGGCAGTGGATGAACTTGGCGTTGTTGGTGAGGGCCATGTGGCGGGCATCCACCATCCAGCTCGGGTCCTGGGTGATGACCTGCCCGTAGTTGCGGTAGGAGCTCCAGTTTTTGGCGTACACGTAGTCGGCGCCTTCCAGGGCTTTGGCCTGGTCGTACTCGATGCGGGCGCCCTTGGTGAACTGCTCAGCCAGCTCGTAGCCCTCGGGGTGGGTGATGACGAAGTCCACCCAGTCGACTTCCGAAAACCAGTCGGCGAAGGAGTTGGGCACGCACTGGGGCAGGGCGCGCACGTGCGGGGCCCAGGTCAAAACCACTTTCACGCGCTCGGTTTGCTTGTTTTCGGCCACGGTGATGAGGTCGGCGAAGCTTTGCAGTGGGTGCAGGGTGGCGCTTTCCAGGCTGATGACGGGCACGGTGGCGTACTGCAGAATCTTGTTGAAGACCACCTCGTTGTAGTCCTCGTCGCGGTCCTTGAGGCCGGGGAAGGTGCGCACGCCCAGCACGTCGCAGTACTGGCTCATCACGGCAATGGCTTCCTTGATGTGCTCCTGCGTCGAGCCGTTCATCACCGCGCCGTCGGCCATTTCCAGGGTCCAGGAGTCGGCGCCGGCGTTGAGCACCCAGGCTTGCGCCCCGAGGTTGTAGGCCGCCTTGATGGAGCTGAGGCGGGTGCGCAGGCTGGGATTGAAGAAAATCAGCCCGACGGTCTTGTTCTTCCCTACCTGCTGGTAGCCGAAGGGGTTCTGCTTAATCTCCAGTGCCTGTTGCAGCAGGGCGCGGTAGTCGGGTACGTCGGCGAACGAGGTGAATTTGTTCATGGGGTGGTTCTACGGAATTTCAGAACGACAGACGGAACAGGCCGTCCGGACGTCATGCTGAGCTTGTCGAAGCATCTCTACCGCTTCGTTGGGTGTGTATACAGGGTGTAAGAGTATCTATTAAAGACTAATCCAACGTACCATGGCGGCCTGCTTGATGCCGCTGTTTAGCAATGCCCGCTAGGTCCCGAATACTCCGCACTAACGCCCAAAGAGTTAATAGGTGGACTCCGAAAAACGCCCAGACAGGCAGCGGGCGTTGTATCGAAGGAATAGCGAGGTAATCGGGATTGTTAGCTGCATAAACGACTTCTATCTCGTTCTTCTCTTTCAATTGCTGGGCTTGGTCAATAGTGAC
This sequence comes from Hymenobacter coalescens, assembly GCF_054783195.1. Lineage (NCBI taxonomy): Bacteria > Pseudomonadati > Bacteroidota > Cytophagia > Cytophagales > Hymenobacteraceae > Hymenobacter > Hymenobacter coalescens. The sequence continues at coordinate 61,264 of NZ_BAAGRA010000001.1, forward strand.
TTCACGCCGGTAGGACACCGTTTGGTCGGCAGACGGAACATAGAACTCGTAATCGAAGGATTGCTCTCCTACTGCTATAATTTTAGCTTTCGTATGTATAGGTCTTAGGAAAAGACTGTAGCTGCCCCAGAACCAGAAGAAAAATCCCACGAAAGCACAAAGCAACAGTCCAGCACGCAGAGCTTCGTCTTTTATCGTTTCCGTGAAATCGGATTCTTGCGTTGGGTTCATAAGAAAAGCTCAATTAATGTGGAGGCCGCGCCATGCTACCTACTTTTTGGGCAGACATTCCCCGGCATCCGAACCGATTCTCGAAGTACGTTAACAAACTCATCCTGCCCACGTCTGCAAATCAATAGCCTGCCATGTCGGGTTAAACGCCGCAATCAACGCGTCCTTCTTCTGTCGCGTCCAGCCTTTCAGCTGCTTTTCCCGCGCAATGGCCTGCACGGCATCGGGGCAGATTTCAAAGTACACCAGCAAATCCGCTTGGTAGCGGCCGGTGAACTTGCCCGCGTCGCCGCGGCCCTGGCTGTGCTCGTAGAGGCGGCGGGCCAAGTCATTGGTGACGCCGATGTAGAGCACGGTTTGGGTCAGGTTGGTCAGGATGTAGACGTACATGCGGCTACATTACGCAGAACAGCCGAAAAATTAGAACGTCATGCTGAGCTTGTCGAAGCATCTCTACTGGGTTCGTCCTCACGAGAGGAGTTACTGTCCTTAGAGATGCTTCGGCTTCACTCAGCATGACGTTCTGGTTTCAGTCGGTCAATGCTGACGCCGGGCAACAAAGCGGTAGAGATGCTTCGACAAGCTCAGCATGACGTTCTTTTAATCCTCTATAGCACCGGCTCGGTCTGCGCCTTGAACTCCTTCCAGCTCTTGATGCTCAGATCCTCCAGCTTCAGCGTGGTGAAGGCGTGGATGAAGGCTTTGGCCAGGCGGGCGTTGGTGATGAGCGGGATGTTGAAGTCGACGGCGGTGCGGCGGATTTTGTAGTCGTTGTCCAGCTCGCCCTTGGTCGTGTTCTTCGGGATGTTGATGACCAGGTCGATTTTCCGCTCGCGCAGGTAGGTCAGGGCGTTGGGCTCCTGCAGCTCGTCGGGCCAGTAGACCAGGGAGCTGGGCACGCCGTTTTCGGCGAAGAAGCTGTGCGTGCCGTGCGTGGCGTAGATGGTGTACCCGCGCTGCACCAGCACCTGCGCCGATTCCAGCAGGGCCACTTTGGACGTCAGCGGGCCGCTGGACATCAGCACCGTCTTCTCCGGAATGCGGTAGCCCACCGACAGCAGGGACTTCAGCAGCGCTTCCTCGGCCGTGTCGCCCAGGCAGCCCACTTCGCCGGTGCTGGTCATGTCCACGCGCAGCACCGGGTCGGCGCCCTGCAGGCGGGTAAAGGAGAACTGCGAGGCCTTCACGCCCACGAAGGGCAGGTCGTACACCAGCTCGCTCGCGTCGCGGTTCACGTGCTGGCCGAGCAGCACCTTGGTGGCCTTCTTGATCAGGTTGTTGCCCGATACCTTGCTCACGAACGGGAAGCTGCGCGAGGCGCGCAGGTTGCACTCGATGACGCGGATTTCGCGGTTTTTCTCCAGGAACTGGATGTTGAACGGCCCGCTGATCTGGAAGCGCTTGGCAATCTTCTCGGCAATGACCTTGAGCTTGCGCACCGTGCCCACGTACACGCGCTGCGGCGGGTAGTACATGGTGGCATCACCCGAGTGCACGCCGGCAAACTCCACGTGCTCGGAAATGGCGTACGACACGATTTCGCCCTTGTCGGCCACCGCGTCCAGCTCGATTTCCTTGGCGTCCTGGATGAACTGCGACACCACCACCGGGTACTCGGCGCTGACCTCGGCGGCCAGCTTCAGGTATTCCTCCAGCTCCCGCGGGTTCGACACCACGTTCATGGCCGCGCCCGACAGCACGTAGCTCGGCCGAATCAGCACCGGGAAGCCCACCTGCTTCACAAAGTCGTAGATGGCCTCCATGGTGGTCAGCTCGCTCCAGCGCGGTTGGGCAATGCCCAGCTCGTCCATGATGCTGCTGAACTTGTGGCGGTTTTCGGCCTCGTCGATGCGCGAGGCGGCGGTGCCCAGGATGGGCGCGCCGGCGGCTTCAAGGCGGGTGGCGATGTTGTTCGGAATCTGCCCGCCGGTGCTCAGAATCACGCCCTGCGGCTGCTCGAAGTCCAGAATGTCCATCACCCGCTCGTAGCTCAGCTCCTCGAAGTACAGGCGGTCCGACACGTCGTAGTCGGTGCTTACGGTTTCGGGGTTGTAGTTGATGATGATGGACTTGTAGCCCTCCTCGTTCACCGTTTGGGCCGCGTTGACGCCGCACCAGTCAAACTCCACCGAGGAGCCGATGCGGTACACGCCCGAGCCCAGCACCACCACCGACTTGTCGGTTTCCGGCGCCAGGTCGTTTTCGGTGCCGTGGTAGGTGAGGTAGAGGTAGTTGGTCTGGGCCGGGAATTCGGCCGCCAGCGTGTCGATTTGCTTGACCACGGGCAGCACGCCCAGGGCCTTGCGGCGGGCGCGCACCAGCATTTCGTTGGCCTTCACCTCGGCCGGGCCGAGCAGCTGCACGGCCAGCTGCTGGTCCGAGAAGCCCGACTTCTTGGCCTGGCGCAGCAGGTCGGTGTCGAGGGCATCGAGGCCGCCTTGGTTTCGCTTCTCACCGAGCTCCAGGCTCAGCTGGTAGATGCCGTAGAGGCGCTGCAAGAACCACCGGTCGATGCGCGTCAGCTCGTACACGCGCTCCACGTCGTAGCCGGCCTGGAAGGCCTCGTTGATGGCGAAGATGCGCTCCTCGTTCGGCTCGCTCAGCAGCCGGTCGAGGTCCGCCAGGTCAATCGGCTCGGGCTTGTTGGCCACGAAGCCGCGCCGGCCGGTGTCGAGCATGCGCAGGCCCTTCTGCACAGCCTCCTCGAAGGTTTTGCCGATGGCCATAACCTCGCCCACGCTCTTCATGGCCGAGCCAATCTGGCGCTGCACGCCCGAAAACTTGCTCAAGTCCCAGCGCGGCAGCTTCACCACCAGGTAGTCGAGCGAGGGCTCGAAGAAGGCCGAGGTGGTCTGCGTCACGCTGTTTTTAAGCTCGGCCAGCGAGTAGCCCAGGCTGAGCTTGGCGGCCACGAAAGCCAGCGGATAGCCCGTAGCCTTGGAAGCCAGGGCCGAGGAGCGCGACAAACGGGCATTCACCTCAATCACGCGGTACTCCTCCGAGTGCGGGTCGAGGGCGTACTGAATGTTGCACTCGCCCACGATGCCCAGGTGGCGGATGGTCTTGATGCCGATGCTGCGCAGCTTGTGGTACTCGCGGTTGCTCAGCGTCTGCGACGGAGCCACCACGATGCTCTCCCCGGTGTGGATACCGATGGGGTCGAAGTTCTCCATGTTGCAGACGGTGATGCAGTTGTCGAACTGGTCGCGCACCACCTCGTACTCCACCTCTTTCCAGCCTTTCAAGGACTCTTCCACCAGAATCTGGTCGGAAGTCGAGAAGGATTTCTGGGCCAGGGTGCGCAGCTCCTCCATGTTGTTGGCGAAGCCGCTGCCCAGGCCGCCCAGCGCGAAGGCGGCGCGCACGATGATGGGGAAGCCAATCCGCTCGGCGGCCGCCAGCGCGTCCTCCATCGTGGTTACGGCTTCGCTGCGGGCCGTGAGCACACCGATCTGGTCGAGCTTTTCCTTGAAGATGTCGCGGTCCTCGGTGTCGATGATGCTCTGCACGGGCGTGCCGAGCACGCGCACGTTGTACTTCTCGAACACGCCGGCGCGGTACAGGGCCACGGCGCAGTTCAGGGCCGTTTGGCCGCCGAAGGCCACCAGGATGCCGTCGGGCTGCTCCTTTTGTATGACGCGTTCCACAAAGTAGGGCGTCACGGGCAGGAAGTACACGTCGTCGGCAATGTCGTCCGACGTCTGCACGGTGGCAATGTTGGGGTTGATGAGGATGGTGCGGATGCCTTCCTCTTTCAGCGCCTTGAGGGCCTGCGAACCGGAGTAATCGAACTCACCGGCCTCCCCGATTTTGAGGGCACCGGAACCGAGGATGAGAACTTTCTGTGGTTTTTCCATTAGGTCGTGTGTGTTCAATCAGAACGTCATGTTGAGCGGAGCGCAGCAGAGTCGAAACATCTCTACCGCTTTGTTGGGGTCAGCCGGCCCACGTTTCTAAATCAATTGGCTGCCAAGTCGGATTGAACGCGGCAATCAGTGCGTCTTTCTTCTGGCGGGTCCAGCCTTTCAGCTGCTTTTCACGCGCTATGGACTGCGTAGCATCGGGGCAAATTTCGAAATACACCAGCAAATCCGCCTGATACCGTCCGGTGAACTTCCCGGCGTCGCCGCGGCCCTGGCTGTGCTCGTATAGGCGGCGCCGAAGGTCATTCGTCACGCCGATGTAGAGCACGGTTTGGGTTTGGTTGGTTAGGATGTAGACGTACACACTGGTGAGGTTAGAACGTCAGGTAAAGCGCTGTTTAGGCTTTGCATCACTAGCTTCCCTGGCATTCATTGCAACAGGTCGTCACCTGCTCTACTGCTTTCTTATTAAGGTCAGTTTGCCTGTCGCATCAATGGACTCTATAGTAAAGTGATGTTTAGATTTGTTCCTTTGGCAAACCACTAAACTGTCGACAAGTCTTACATAATCGTAGACGTAGGGACTGAGCCGTTTGCCTGCTTTATTGTAAAGAATCTGCCTCTTTCGCTTTGTTATCCAACTGATGCGGTTTTGACTACCAAGCGACTCTCCGCGTCCATTCAATTCGACTATTCTTTTTAGAACCCGACACTCCCGGTAAGTCACTACTATACTTGGAGTTATTTCAGTTCGTCCTGACTTCCAAAATGGCCAGCGCGGAGGACGCGCTGTTGCAACATTATTAGCTAATGATGAAATGAGTAGGGCTATTAGGGTGATAAGTCTCATGGAAAAGAAGAGTTGCTAAGTCTTAAATTATTCCCAACGAAGCGGTAGAGATGCTTCGACAAGCTCAGCATGACGTTCTTTTATTTCGCCGAACCAGCCTTATACTTCTCTACCTCCTCCAGGAACTGGTCGAAGAGAAACTCCGTGTCCTGGGGGCCGCCGGCGGCTTCGGGGTGGAACTGGGTGGAGAAGAAGGGCTTGGTTTTGTGTTTGATGCCTTCGCAGGTGCCGTCGTTGAGGTTCTCGAACAGCATGTCCCACTCGGCGGGCAGCGTGGCGGTGTCCACCGCGAAGCCGTGGTTTTGGCTGGTGATGTAGCTGCGCTGGGTGCCCGTGAGCTTCACGGGCTGGTTGTGGCTGCGGTGGCCGTACTTGAGCTTGAACGTGTCGCCGCCGGCGGCGAGGCCCATGAGCTGGGAGCCCAGGCAGATGCCGAAGATGGGCTTGTCCTGCTCCAGCGCCTTTTGCAGGTGCTCGATGGTGGGCACGCACATTTTCGGGTCGCCGGGGCCGTTGCTCAGGAACAGGCCGTCGTAGTCGAGCTGGGTGAAGTCGTAGTCCCAGGGCACGCGGATCAGCTCCACGTCGCGCTCCAGGAAGCAGCGGATGATGTTGGTCTTGGTGCCGCAGTCCACCAGCACGATTTTGTTTTTGCCCGTGCCGTAATGCTGCACGCCGTCGGGGCTCACCTGGGCCACCAGGTTGTCCTGGTTGGGGTCGTGCAGGGGCACGTCCTCTGCGGCCACGATTTTGCCGAGCATGGCGCCCTTCTCGCGCAGCTTCTTGGTGAGCATGCGGGTATCCACGCCGAAGATGCCGGGGATGTTGTACTCGGCCAGCCACTCGCCCAGGCTCTTGGCCGCGTGCCAGTGGCTGTGCTCCTCGGAGTAGTAGTTGACCACCAGCCCGGCCACGTGAATCTTGTCCGACTCGAAAATCTTGGAAATCGACTCGTACAGTTCCTCGCCCGGCACGCCGTAGTTGCCCACGATGGGGTAAGTCAGCACTAGGATCTGCCCGGCGAAGGACGGATCGGTGAGGTTTTCGGGGTAGCCGGTCATGGCCGTGCTGAACACCACTTCGCCCGCGGCCGAGGTAAATGCCCCAAAGGAGTTGCCCTGGATTTCGGTGCCGTCTTCGAGCACCAGCTTCACCGATTTAGCGTTTTCCACTCTGTTGTGCGAAAAAAGGGTTTATGCTATGGTTGATTTTCTGCGGACCTCACCCCCCGGCCCCCTCTCCAAAAGAGAGGGGGAGCCTGACGGGAAACTGAAGGCAGCCTGTTTTCCTGGTTGAGCAGTTGTTAGACTGCCGCTGCACCTGTCTGACGCACCCGCGTTGGGCGCATCGTCGTCCGCGAGGGTGTGCGGTGCGGTTTCGGCCCGCCGTTGGAACCGGCCGGATACAATTTCGGCTGGAACAGAACCAAACATCAGGGGTCTATTCCAGCCGAACGAGGACTTAAGCCAAACGGGAGCGAAGGAGGGTAAATCAATCGGTCCCGCGCCCGGCCGCTCCCAGACGTCAGGCATCGGGAAATCGGGCGGGCAGGCCTGCTGGAAGAAAGTGGTAATGGCCGCTCTTTCAGGGAAAGAACCGGCCGGGGGCTGCGCAATTGTGAGAAACGGCAGCGTGCAGCTGATCAGAAGGTGAGCTTTGCTCGTGAACCTCGTCGTGCCACTCATTAAGGCCGCAAGTTAGGCCACAAGTCGCTTAACTCCTTACCTCGGCCGGAATAATTGCGTACAGCGCCCGCAAAAACTGGTTTACCTCCTCGCGTTTAATGTTGAGCGGCGGCAGCAAGCGCAGCACCCCCGGGTCGGAGGCGTTGCCCACGAAGATGTGGTACTCGGTCAGCAATTTGTCGCGCAAGTCCTTGATGGGGAAATCGTACTTGATGCCCACCATCAGGCCGCGGCCGCGCACTTCCTGGGCGCCGGCATTGGAGAGCAGCTCTTGGCGCAGGTACTCGCCCATATCCGTGGCGTGGGCCAGCAGGTTTTCCTGCTCGATGACTTCCAGCACGGCCAGGGCGGCGGCGCAGGCCAGGTGGTTGCCGCCGAAAGTGGTGCCCAGCAGCCCGTACGAAGCTTTAAACTCCGGCGCAATCAGGATGCCGCCGATGGGAAAGCCGTTGCCCATGCCCTTGGCCACCGAAATGACGCCCGGCCGCACGCCGGCGTGCTGGTGCGCAAAGAACTTGCCGCTGCGCCCGTAGCCGCTCTGCACCTCGTCGGCAATGAGCACCGCGCCGTACTGCCGGCACAGCTGGTCCAGGCCCTGCAGAAACTCGTCCGAGGGCATGATGATGCCGCCCACGCCCTGAATCGGCTCGATGATGACGGCGCAGGTCTGCCCGCCTTGCAACACGCGCTCCACATCGGCCAGTTCGTAGGGCAGGAAGCTGATCTGGTGCCCGGCATTGAAGGGCGCCACGATTTTCTGGTTGTCGGTAGCCGCTACCGCGCCCGAGGTACGGCCGTGGAAAGCGCCTTTGAACGCAATGACGTGGCTTTTGCCGGTGTGAAACGAGGCCAGCTTCAGCGCATTCTCGTTGGCCTCGGCCCCTGAGTTGCACAAAAACAGCGTGTAGTCCGCGTAGCCCGACACCTCGCCCAGCTTCCGGGCCAGCTCCCGCTGAATCGGAATGTGCACCGAGTTGGAGTAGAAGCCGATTTTCTGCACCTGCTCGGTGATGCGCTGCACGTAGTGCGGGTGCGAGTGGCCAATGCTGATAACCGCGTGGCCGCCGTAGAAATCGAGGTACTGCTCGCCCTTGTCGTCCCAAAGCTGGGCCCCAAGGGCGCGCACCGGCGTGATGTCGTTGAGCGGATAGACGTTGAAAAGCTCCATCTTTTGTTTAGAACTGAGAAGTGGTTCAGGCGGAAATTAGAACGTCATGCTTGATCTGGTGTGCGCTTGTCGAACCGAAGGAAGTCGTAGCCAAGCATCCCTCCCGCTTCGTCCGGCTCCCCCGAAGAAATGCTTGATGCGCATTTCCCTTTTCGGAGAGGGGCCGGGGGGTGAAGCGCACACGAGGAGCAAAATCAGCATGACCGTGCTAATCCATCAGAACAGCACCGATTTAAGATTCAAACCCGTCGTTTCAGGAAGCCCGAAGAGCAGGTTCATGTTCTGGATGGCCTGGCCCGAAGCGCCCTTCACTAGGTTGTCGATAACCGAGGTGATGAGCAGCTGCTTGCCGAATTTCTGCACGTGCAGCAGGCACTTGTTGGTGTTGACCACCTGCTTGAGGTGCACTTCCGCGTCCGACACCGTAGTAAACGCGGCCTCGGCGTAGAACTCCTTATACAGCGCCCGCGCCTCGTCCTGCGTCAGTTCCGACGGCGTGTAGACCGTGGCGAAGATGCCGCGGGTGAAATTGCCGCGGTACGGGATGAAGTGCATCTCACTTTCCAGCTCCGGCTGCAGCTGCGTCAGGCTCTCCCCTATCTCGCCCAGATGCTGGTGCGTGAACGGCTTGTAGATGGACACGTTGTTGGCGCGCCACGAGAAGTGCACCGTTTCCGACAAGCTCTGCCCCGCGCCCGTCGAGCCGGTAATGGCCGATACGTGCACGTCGTCGGTGAGCAGGCCGGCCTGGGCCAGCGGCAGCAGGGCCAGCTGAATGGCCGTGGCAAAGCAGCCGGGGTTAGCAATGCTCTGCGCCTGCTGAATGCGCGTCCGGTTCAGCTCCGGCAGGCCGTACACGAATTCGCGGTCCACAAATTCCCGGTCGGCGCTCAGACGGAAGTCGTTGCTGAGGTCGATGACGTGGGTGGTTTCCGGCAGCGGAGTCTTTTCCAAGAACGCCCGCGAGTTGCCGTGGCCCAGGCAGAGGAACACCACGTCTTCGTCGCCGGCCAGCGCCGCGGCAAACTGCAGCTCCGTCTCGCCCACCAAGTCGTCGTGCACCTGGTACACCGGGTTGCCCGCGCTGGACGAGCTGACGATGGCGCCCAGCTCCACAAACTCGTGGTGCAGCAGAATGCGAATTAGCTCGCCCGCCGTGTAGCCGGCCCCGCCGACGATGCCAACCTTAATTTTCATCGTTGAAGGAAGAGTGAATGCGCAGCTGGTTGCTGAAAATCTTGATGAAGCCCTTCGCGTCGCGCGAATCCCAAGCGTTGTTCTCTTCGCCATAGGTTGCCACCTTCGACTGCATCATGTCGAACGGCGACTCGATGCCCAGCAGCTCGAACTGGTAAGGCTTCAAGGTCACGTACACCGTGCCCGATACCCGCTCCTGCGACGACTCCAGGAATGCCTCCATGTCGCGCATCACCGGGTCGAGGTACTGCGCCTCGTGCAACAGCGTGCCGTACCAGTTGGCGATGTAGTCCTTGTGCAGCAGCTGCCAGCGCGAGGACACGTGCTTTTCCAGCAAGTGGTGGCCCTTGATGAGGATGAGCGGCGCCGGCGCCTCGAAACCCACGCGGCCCTTGATGCCCAGGATGGTGTCGCCCACGTGGGTGTCGCGGCCGATGGCGTACTGCCCGGCCAGCTCGTTCAAGGCCACAATCAGGTCCACCGGCTGCATCTGCTCGCCGTTCAGGGCTACCGGCTCCCCCTTTTCGAAGGTGATGCTGATTTCCTGCGGCTCCTGCTTGCTCAGCTGGGTCGGCCAGGCCGACTCGGGCAGGCCCTGCCGCGAGGTCAGCGTCTCGACGCCGCCCACGCTGGTGCCCCAGATGCCCTTGTTGATGGAGTATTTGGCTTTTTCCCAGCTCATTTCCACTCCGTTGGCTTGCAGGTACTCAATTTCCTGCTGGCGCGAGAGGCGCAGATCACGGATGGGCGTCAGGATTTCGGTGTTGGGTGAAATCACTGAGAAAGCCACGTCGAAACGTACCTGGTCGTTGCCGGCGCCGGTGCTGCCGTGGGCAATGTAGTCGGCCTTGTTTTCGCGGGCGTATTCGGCCAGCGCCAGCGACTGAAACATGCGCTCGGCACTGACACTCAGTGGGTAGGTGTCGTTCTTCAGAATATTCCCCGCCAGCAGGTAGCGCAGGCACTGCTGGTAGAACCGTTCCGTCACGTCAATCACCTCGTGGCGCTTGGAGCCCATTTCGTAGGCGCGCTTTTCGATGCCGGCCAGCTCCTCCCGCGAGAAGCCGCCCGAGTTGACGATGACCGTGTGGACTTCCAGGCCCAGTTCTTTCGTCAGATACACGACGCAATAGGACGTATCCAAGCCGCCGCTATAGGCGAGAACTACCTTTTTCATTAGCGCTGAAGGGGTTCTTGAGAGAAGAAAGTGTGTATGGCTGACCTTGCCGCTGTGGTATGCTTGCACGGAGCCGGCGCCGACGCGTCGGCGCCGGCTGCCTGTCTAGATCGTGAAATCGGGGTTGGGCGTCAGCACGGGCGCCTCGGCCCCCGTTGCACCCGGCTTATCCAGAAAGTCAATGGTCGCCTGCGCTTGCTGCCCGTACTCGTCGTTCAGGCTGTCGTACAGCATGCCGGTGCACAAGCACATGCGGCGCTGGTTCTCCTCCAGAATGGGGTAGTACTTGCACGACGAACAGCCTTTCCAGAAGTCGTCCGACTGCGTCAGATCCGGAAAAGTTACCGGCTTGTAGCCCAGTTCGGTGTTCATCTTCATCACCGCCGCCGAGGTGGTAATGCCAAACAGCTTGGCCTGCGGGTACTTGGTGCGCGAGAGTTTAAACACCTCGTGCTTGATGGCGCGGCCCAGGCCCTCCTTGCGCAACTGGGTGTTCACGATGAGGCCCGAGTTGACAATGAATTTCTGGTCCTCGAAGGTTTCGATGTAGCAAAAGCCCGCCAGCTGCTCGCCGATAAAGGCGATGATGGCGTTGCCACTTTCCATCTTCTTCTTCAGGTAGTTAGGGTCGCGCTTGGCGATGCCCACGCCCCGCTGCTTGGCCGATTCCTCGTACCATTGACAAAGCGTGTCCACATACTGCACGTCGGCAGCATTAGCAACTCGTAGGATCATCGGGAAGGAGACAATGGTACCGGCCAGCTCAGGCGCGGCAAAAAGTCAGGAGTCAGAAAAACAGCAGATGCACGCTTGGGTGCACGGCGCGGCCCGACGCGAAAGCCGAGGCCGCAACGACCAGCCTGCCAGGAGGCCGGTGTCCGGGAAAAGTGCCAGTTGGGAGGGTTGGCTGGGGCGGACAACGCCAAGTTGGGCGTTGCTCAGGCGGGGCGCTTGCGTCTACCCACCATCAGTACATGTACCGCGTCCTACACTCGTGCAGCCAGTTTGTGTCGTTAGAGTCCTCTCCACTTGTGGGCGTCGTCGACAGCGACAACGGCTACCACTCCTGAAATTTTTCGCAAACATACTCTTCAGTCTTTACAATGCAAACGTACTTTTGCGCTGCTCGCAGCGGAAGTACGTACACTGGCCGGGCAACCTGAGCCTGAATTCCGGCTAACTTCTACGGTTGCGGGCATTTGGCGACTGAAAACCTGCGGTGAAAAAAGCGGCGGTGCGCAAAAAAATAACGCAACTGGCCAGCTTCGTTCTTATCAAATGGAGGTGCAGGACCGCAACGGCGCCACCCCCGGCTGGCCCGCCCGTGCGGGGCGCGAGAACAGCAGCATTGCGTGGGGATGTCGGAGCATGGCAGGTGCCGATAGGCAGTTGGTCATTTCGCTGCCTTAACGCGCCAACGGCGCGAAATCGTTTCAAAACCCTCGTAGAATTGCCGGCTGGCCCGCGTGCAGGTGCGGGCACGCTTCGTGTCCTTACGCGGCACACTCCGTAATTACCCGACTTTCAGCAATTGAAGAGCAACCTGGCAGTTGCCTATGACCCGAACACACGGCCCGACACGTTCATGAAAGAAGTTCTCAAGGTATTCAAGATAGGCGGCGGCGTACTGGACGACGAAAGCCAGCTGCGGCGCTTCGTGCGGGAGTTCAGCCAGGTCCCGGGCCGTAAAATCCTGGTGCACGGCGGCGGCAAAGGTGCCAGCCAGATGCTGCAGGACCTGGGCATCGTGCCCCAGATGGTGCAGGGCCGCCGCATCACCGACGCGGCTACACTGGACGTGGTAACGATGTTCTACGCCGGCAAGACCAACAAGCAACTGGTGGCCGCCCTGCAGGCCGCCGGTACCAACGCCCTGGGCCTCTCCGGCGCCGACGGCAACGTCATTCGCGCGGTGAAGCGCCCGGTCAAAGACATCGACTACGGTTTCGTGGGCGACCTGCCCACCGGCAGCGTGGATGCGCAGCTGCTCGTGCAGCTGCTGGGCGCTGACCTCACGCCGGTGCTCTGCGCCATCACGCACGACGGCCAGGGCCAGTTGCTCAACACCAACGCCGATACCATTGCCAGCACGGTGGCCCGCGCCCTGGCCGCGGCCTACGCGGTGGAGCTGCACTTCTGCTTCGAGAAGGACGGGGTGCTGGCCGATGTCAGCGACGACAGCTCGGTGATTCCGCAGATTCAGCCCCAGCAGTACCAGCAGCTCAAAGCCGAAGGCATCATTGCCGCGGGCATGATTCCGAAACTGGACAACGCTTTTGCGGCGCTGGAAGCCGGCGTGGCGAAAGTTGTTATCGAAAACGCGTTGAAAATCAACGAGCCCATCAAGACCGTGCTATGCCGCAGCTAACCCAGCCGTTGGAAGACGCGGCTATTGACCTGCTGATCGAGCTGATCAGAACCCCTTCCCTGTCGCGGGAGGAGGCTCAGACCGCGAATCTGCTAGTAAATTTCTTTCGGCGGCACGGCGTGGAGCCCCAGCGCGCGGGCCACAACGTGTGGGCTCAGAACCAGCACTACGACCCCGACAAGCCCACCATTCTGCTCAACTCGCACCACGACACGGTAAAGGCCGGTGCCTCCTGGACCTACGACCCATTCGGAGCCGTGGTGGAGGGCGACCGGCTGACCGGCCTGGGCAGCAACGACGCCGGCGCCTCGGCCGTGAGCCTGCTGGCCACATTCCTGCACTTCTACCAGCGCGCTGACCTGGCCTACAACCTGATCTGCGCCATCACGGCCGAAGAGGAAATCTCGGGCCCCGGCGGCATCCGCAGCGTGCTGCCGCTGCTGCCGCCGCTGGCGCTCGGCATCGTGGGCGAACCAACGCAGATGAATTTGGCCATTGCCGAAAAAGGCCTAGTGGTGCTCGACTGCACCGCCCACGGCCGCACGGGCCACGCCGCCCGCGACGAGGGCGACAACGCCCTCTACCAAGCCGTGGACGACATCAACTGGATTCGGCAGTACCAGTTTCCGAAAGCTTCCCCCCTGCTCGGCCCGGTGAAAATGACCGTGACGCAGGTGCAGGCCGGCTCGCAGCACAACGTGGTGCCGGACCGCTGCACCTTCGTGGTGGACGTGCGCACCAACGAGTGCTATTCCAATCAGCAGGTCGTCGACATCGTGCAGCAGCACGTGCAGGCCGAGGTGAAGCCCCGCTCCACGCACCTGAATTCCTCGCGCATCGCACCGGAACACCCGCTGGTGCGGCGCGGCGTGGCGCTGGGCCGCCAGACGTTCGGCTCAGTTACGCTGTCGGACCAGTCAATGATGCCCTTCGACACGGTCAAGATCGGCCCCGGCGACTCGGCCCGCTCCCACACGCCCGACGAGTTCATCCTGCTCAGCGAAATCCGCGGCGGCATTCGGGGCTACATCGAACTGTTGGAAGGGCTGGTGCTGTAACACGAGCGGGCCGTAGCCCCTGGGGCAAAGGCCCCATCATTGCTGATGCCGTGCTGCCGCCGACTCTCCCTGACGCGTCGGCGGCAGTACGCCCCGACCAAAAGCACGAGCCTTGCATCGTCAGCCGCCGACCTTCGGCTTCGGCCCGGCCGCACCGTCCGCCCACCGTACGCTATTTTTGCCCCATGAAGATTTGGGATAAAGGCATTGCCGTTGACAAGAAAATCGAGCGGTTCACCGTGGGCCGCGACCGGGAATTGGACATGTACCTGGCGCAGTTTGACGTGCAGGCTTCCAAGGCGCAGGCCAACATGCTGGCGCAGGCCGGCCTGCTCTCCCCCGCTGAAAACGAGCAGTTGCAGCAGGGCCTGACGGAACTCGCGACCCAGATAGAAGCCGGCAGCTTCACCATCGACGAGAGCTTCGAGGATGTGCACTCCAAAATCGAGTACTACCTCACGGAGAAGTTCGGCGACGCGGGCAAGAAGATTCACACGGCCCGCTCGCGCAACGACCAGGTGCTGACGGCCATCCAGCTGTTTCTGAAAGACTACACCCGGCGCACCGCCGCCCAGGTGCTGGCGCTGGTGGAGGTGCTGCTGCAAAAAGCCGAGCAGCACCAGGCCGACCTGATGCCGGGCTACACCCACTTTCAGGCCGCCATGCCCAGCTCCTTTGGGCTGTGGTTTTCGGCGTATGCCGAGCACCTGCTGCTGGATCTGGCCCTGTTCGAAGCGGCCCATACCGTGGCCGATCAGAACCCGCTGGGCTCGGGCGCAGGCTTCGGCTCGTCCTTTCCCATCGACCGCCTGCAAACCACCCGCGAACTGGGCTTCGGCCACCTCGCGGTGAGCAGCGTAGGCGCGCAGATGCTGCGGGGCAAAACGGAAAAAACCGTGGCCTTCGCCGTCGCCAGTTTGGCCGCCACCCTGGCCAAGATGGCCTACGATCTGGTGCTGTACAACTCCCAGGATCTGGCTTTCGTGGAGCTGCCGGCAGCTTTCACCACCGGCTCCAGCATCATGCCGCACAAGAAGAACCCGGACGTATTTGAGCTGATTCGGGCCCGCTGCAACGCCCTGCAGGCCCTGCCGAACACGCTCATGCTGGCGACCAGCAACCTGCCCAGCGGTTACCACCGTGACTTTCAGATCCTGAAAGAAATCCTTTTTGAGCCGCTCACCCAGTTGCTCGACATCCTGGACATCGTGTTGTTTGCCCTGCCCGAGCTGAAAATCAAGCCAGATCTGGTGGCGCAGCCCAAGTACGACGCCATATTCACGGTGGAGAACATCAACCAGCTGATTCAGGCGGGCACCCCGTTCCGCACCGCTTACAAGCAGGTAGGCCAAGCCGTGGAGGATGGCAGCTACCAGCCGCACCGCGAGTTTCACACCACGCACCTGGGCAGCGTGCACAACCTCGGCCTGGCCGAAATCCGCACGAAGGTGGATGGCTTCCGCCGCGACAGCCGCCTCACCAAAGCGTAAGCGCTGACAGCTAAGCGCTCCGTTCCCTTCCCTCCCGATGCCCCGGCCCAGCAGGTCGGGGCATTGCTTTTTACCCCAGTATACGACCGACTTGGCCTGGGTCTGAGCCGGTAACCTGCAGTTATTACACTGTTTTTTTCACTTAAATTTTCCCGCTGTTGTTCAAGGCCTTAAAGCCAAAAATCCCTAGTAAGTGACTACTCACAAAAAAAAGTAAGCTAACACTTACTTGTATATGCAAACCTTTGCGTAATATTGCTCTCGCTAACGGGCAATGACTCCCACTAATTACCCGCTAGCTTATACCACGTTCTGTTCTCCCGGATGTTGTCCCACCCCATCCGGAACCCTTTCTGAGAATCAAGTCGCTGGCTGCATCTGCGCCGCATTTGGTTATCGGATCATTAGCCGGCCGACTTGGAACCCCCAAGTCGGCCGGCTGCTTTATGGGCCAACCGCAAGCGGGACAGATACCGTAGCTGTGACCAGCGAAAAAAAAACGCAACTAACCGGGCATTCGGCGAACTTGCGGCGTTTTACCATCTTTGGCCGCGGCATCCGCGACAACGGCGTGTGCCGATTTATCCGACCCCATGTCCACAATCAACCGCAAACAGCACATCGCGCAGGTGGCCTTGCAGCTCTTTGGGGAGAAAGGCTTCGAGAATGCCTCCACGCAGCAGATTGCGAAAGCCGCCGGCGTTTCTGAAGCTCTGATTTTTAAGCACTTTGGTTCCAAGGACCAACTGCTGGATTTTGTTATCCGGAGCGGCTACAAGCGCATTATCGAAGAAAACCGCGGTTGGCTGGCCGAAACGGATCCGTTGAAATTCATTCACGCCGTTATCGATCTGCCGGTGAAGCTGGTACAGGCCGAACCGCACTTCTGGAAGCTGCAGTACCGGCTGGCCAACGTGGAATCGGCGCGGCAGCAACACGAGCGGTTTATGCAGCCCGTGCCCGCCCTGCTCGAAAAAGCCTTCCGCGCCCTCGGCTACGAAGAGCCCGAGAAAGAAGCCAGCCTGCTGCTGCTGCTGGTGGAAGCGCTCTGGAAAATCGAAGCCAACAAAACCGACGAGCACGTGCGCGACATGCTCGAGTTCATCAAGCGCAAGTACCAGGCGCAGTAGCGCCTCAGTACTCCCCTATTTCCGCCTGTTCTTCTTTGTTAGCCAGCTGCAATCCCACCAGCATCAGCACGCCGGTGAGCAGAATGACGACGAAGAGGATGTTTTCGCTGACCTCGCCGATGAGGTGCCGCTGCGGAATGCTGTAAAAGAGAAGTATAGTAATTAGCCCTTTGGGGGCGATGAACACCTCGGGCACCAGGCTGGTGCGGGCCACGTAGCGCAGGTAGAAGTACCGGATGAGCGTGAGCACGCCCACAATCAGCACGCCCTGCAGCAGCAAGCGGCCGTCGAGGATGTTGGCCAGGGAGATGGAAAAGCCGAACAGCAAGAAGAAGAAGGTGCGGATCAGGAAGGCCGATTCGGCGGTGATGCTCTGCAGCTGGTGCAGCTCGTCCTGCAGGCGCTCCAGCTGAAACCAGCGGCGCAGCGGCCCGCGCAGGAACAGGTCGGCGTTCTTGACCACCAGCCCGAACACGAGCACCACCAGCAGCGAGGACAGGTGCAGCTTCTTGGCCAGGGAATAAATCAGGATGAGGAAGGCCAGCACGAGGAAAAACTTGACGTGCAGCCGGATGCGGTCGAGCAGAAAGGCCAGCACGGCCGTGGCCAGCACCGACACGACGAGGATGGCCAGCAGGTCGCGGGTGAAGGTGAGGGCCGAAATGCCCTGCGCAAAGTTGTCCTGGGCCACGAAGTTGAAAAACATGATGCCCAGGATGTCGGAAAACGTGCTTTCGTACACGATAAACTCCTGCTTTTCGCCTCCCAGGCTAGCCACACTGGGAATGGCCACGGCCGAGCTGATGACGGCCAGCGGCACCGCGTTGAGCAGGCAGCTCTGAAACGATGCGCCCGCCCCGAGGTACCACTGCAACAATCCAGCAATGGCGAAGGCCTGCCCCAGCAGCATCACGGCGGCCGCCACGAACGAGCGCCGGATCAGCGGGCCTTTGTCGCGCCCGAGCTTCAGGTTCAACGACTCTTCCAGCACAATCATGATCAGGCCCACGATGCCGAGCAGCTCCAACGTTACGCGCGGCAGCACCAGCGTCACGCCCATGTACTCGACGGCCTGCTTAAGGGCAATGCCCGTGAGCAGCAGCATGAGCACCGAGGGAATCTTGGTGGCGCGGGCGGCTATGTCGAAGAGGTACGAAAGGATGACGGCAATGCTGAGGTAGATCAGGATGGAGTAGGGTCCCATGCGGCCAACATACGCATCCCGGCCGTAACACGCCGCCCAGCTCCGTCCACAACGGTTACTTTTGCGGCCGCCCCGCCAGCCATTCCGGCTTCGGGCAGCCCCCGATTTTTATATGCAGCAACCCACCGTGGCCATCATCGGCGGCGGGCCCGCGGGCCTGCTGGCGGCGCAGCACCTGGCCGAAGCCGGCGTGAGCGGCGTGGCCGTGTTCGAGGCCCAGGCAACCCCAGGGCGCAAGTTTCTGGTGGCCGGGCACGGCGGCTTTAACCTGACCAACGGCGAGCCGGCCGCGGGCTTTGGCCCCCGCTACGGCAGCCGTCAGCACGAGTTCGAGGCGTTTCTACGGCATTTTGGGCCCGACGCGCTGCGCCGCTGGGCCGCCGATTTAGGCATTGCGACCTATGTGGGCAGCAGCGGCCGCGTGTTTCCGGCCCCGGAGCACAAGCCCGCCGCGCTGCTGCGGGCTTGGCTGCAACGCCTCGCGGCGCTGGGCGTCGCCGTGCACACGCGTCACCGCTGGCTGGGCTTTGCGGGCGCGGCAGGCCTGCGCCTGCTCGACGCCCGCCACGGCCAGGAGCTGATCCTGGAGCCCCAGGCTACGCTGCTGGCCCTGGGCGGCGCCAGCTGGGCCAAAACCGGCTCCGACGGCCAGTGGGCCCCGGTGCTGGCGCAGGAAGCCAACTTGCTGCTTGAGCCCTTCGCGCCGGGCAACTGCGGAGTAGAAGTGCCCTGGTCCGCTTTCTTTCGGGAGAAAGTCGGCCGCACACCGCTCAAGAACGTGGTGCTGCGCTGCGGGGCCGTCGAAGCCCGGGGCGAAATCATGCTGACCGACTACGGCCTGGAGGGCACCCCCGTGTACGCGCTGACGCCCGCCATCCGCCGCGCCTTGCAGCACGCAACGCCCACACCGCTGCTGCTCAACCTCAAGTCCGACCTGGCGGCCGCTGAGCTGCTGGCGCGCCTGCAGCAGCCCCGGCGCGGCCGCTCCCTGCCCGAAGTGCTCCGTCAGGCGTTGCGCCTCGGACCTCCGGTGCCCACCCTGCTGCGCGAAGCCGCGCCCACCGCGGCCCTGGCCGACCCCGCGCAGCTGGCCGCGCTGCTGCAAGCCCTGCCGCTGCCGGTGGCAGCCCTGCGCCCGCTCGACGAGGCCATCAGCACGGCCGGCGGCGTGCCCTTTGCGGAAGTCGACGAGCACCTGATGCTGCGCCGGCGTCCGGGCACCTTCGTGGCGGGTGAGATGCTGGACTGGGAAGCGCCGACGGGCGGCTACCTGCTGCAGGGGTGCTTCAGCACGGGGGCATGGGCGGCACAGGGCATTCGGCAGTGGCTAAGCGAATCTGCCAACGGCCCGCGTTGATTTGGGCTAACGCTTCACGTGGCGGCGCAAGCAGTACCAGGAAGGCAACCCAAGATGTAATCGTACACTCCCTGCGTTACTCGTAGGGCTCCACCTCGTGCGCCTCGGCCTCGGCCAGTATGCGGCGGGCTTCTTGGAGCAGCCGGTTGCCGGGGTTGCGCTGCTCGCGCCACAGCAGCAGCAGCAGGGCCACGAACGAGACGCCGGGCAACGCCAGCCCCAGCCCGAACCACAGCCAAAACGACCGGTCGTAGCTGTAAGCGCAGTAGCCTGTGACCAACGGCAGCCACAGCACTGCGCAAAACGCCGCAAACATCAGATCTACGAGCATAGCCGGCAAGACGGGGAAAACGAAGACAACAGCTTCCTTCTCTAAGTTACAGGTAATGAAAGGCGTATGCAAACTATTAGCGGCTCTTTCCCTTCCGTAACGGAACCGTGGTATCCCCAAAAAGTTGGCGCCATTCTGGCGCCCGGATTCGGAATTGTACCTTCCGGCCGGCTTTCGCGTAGGTAAGGCCGTTACCGGCGGCCCGCCACGGCCGGCGGGCTTGTTTCGCTCCGCATGTGGGATTACCAAAGTCTGTTCCGGGTCTCGGCGCAACTCTTCGCCGAGGGTGTCTTCAATCTGCTCGACCGCAACCTGCGCCCCGAAGTGCTGCTGGTGGGCCTCGCGGCCGCGCGCGAAAGCGACGCCCCCGGCGCGGTGCGCGTAGAGCCCGCCTCGCACCGCTACCAGCCCGAAAGCTTCGCGCACGTCAAGGACCGCGCCACCGCCCTGGAACTCGACGGCGCCCGGGAACTGGTGTACCACCTGCACCACGACGACCAGGACCGTTTCGAGAAGCTGCGCTGGTACGGCATGCTGCGCCGCGCCGTGGAGCTGGAGCTGGCCCCGCTGGCCGAGCAGGATGGCAAGCGCGTGTTCTGCTCGCTGCCCGTGCTCATCAACGGCTACCTGATCATGGCCGTGCTGCAGCTCTCCACCGACGCGCTCCGGAGCTACTACCGCCTGCCGGGTGAAATCAGCCACGAATCCCGCTCCCAGTCGCTGCTGCACGCGGTGGTGCGCGAGTTTCTGCTGGAGTGCAGCAAGGCGCTGCGCGGCTCCGACCTGGATCAGGAAGAAGACCGCCCCATTCTGGACCGCGACTACAACGAGCTGCTGCGCGCGGCCGCCCGGCGCTTTATGCAGGGCCCGGCCGGCGGCAACCACGGCCTTTACGATGCCTGCAACGGCGTGGCCGGCCTGCGCCACGAGGGCTCCGAAGTGCACGGCACCATGCTCGTGGCCCGGCGCAACCACCCCGCCATCGTACCGGTGCTCACGCTGGAGTCCCCGGTGCCGCTGCGCGACCACCGCTCCATCCGCAAGCTCCTGGAGATGAGCGAGGGGCGCACCTCCCTGGTTTCCGACGCGGCGCACGTATTCGGGCTCGGCTACCTCGTCGAAACCTCCGACCCGCAGTACGAACCGCTGTTTCAGGTGCGCTTTACCACTCACCACAACTGGGAGCTGAGCTACGCCGACCACGTGATGATGCGCGTGGTATCGGGCACGCCGCGGCTGCCCAAAGGCCGCATCAACGAGCAAGCCTTCGCCGAAACGGTGCGCCGCCTCTGGCCCAACCTCGACGATGGGGCCGTCACCCACCTCTGGGAGCTGACCATGCAGGCCACGCACCAAGCCAACGGGACCATCCTGGTGGTGTCGGACAACGCGGGGCTGGAGTCGCAGCGGCTGACGCGGCAGAGCTTCCGGGTGGCGCCGCGCTACATGACGCCCTCGGTGCTGCGCCTGGTTACCAACATCGACGGGGCGGTGCTCATCGACCCGCGCGGCACCTGCTACGCCATTGGGGCCATCCTCGACGGGCTGGCCACCGAAAAAGGCGACTCCTCGCGCGGCTCCCGCTACAACTCGGCCTTGCGCTACGTGGAATCGGCCCGCTACGCCACGCTGGCCGTGGTGGTGAGCGAAGACGGCTGGATTGATCTGCTGCCCTCGAAGAAGTAGTGGTAACGGCTCACGGTCGGGTCATGCTTTCGGCCTTACCAAGCCACCGACCGGGCACAATGAACCGACAGCAAAAGCACCGTGCCAACCCGGCGTCTGCCGGTTTCGCACGGTGCTTTTTTGGCGGGCGTCGGAGGCAGAAGCCACTGCTAGGCGCAGTGGCTTCTGCCTTTCAGCGTTTGCATCATCGAGCCCCCGCAACGGCGGCCGGTTGCCCCCACTGCGGGAGGGCTACCGGTTCACCGACTGCATCATTTCGGCGGGGTAGCGCGGGCCGGCGGCCGCGCCTTTGGGGGCTATTTCATCGATCTGGCGCAGGTCGTCGGGGCTGAGCAGCACCTGCAGGGCCTCCACGTTTTCTTCCAGGTACGACACGCGCTTGGTGCCGGGAATGGGCACGATGTCGTCGCCCTGGGCCAGCACCCAGGCCAGAGCCAGCTGCCCGGGCGTGCAGCCTTTCTGCTGAGCCAGCGCGTTGATGCGCGCTACCAGGTCGAGGTTTTTCTGGAAGTTCTCGCCCTGAAAGCGCGGCGTGAAGCGGCGGTAGTCATCGGCGGCCAGGTCCTCAAACTGCTGAATCTGGCCGGTGAGGAAGCCCCGGCCCAGCGGCGAGTAAGGCACGAAGCCAATGCCCAGCTCGCGCACGGTTTGCAGGATGCCGTCTTCCGGGTCGCGGCTCCAGAGCGAGTACTCCGACTGCAGGGCCGTGATGGGGTGCACGGCGTGGGCCCGGCGGATGGTGTCGGCGCCGGCTTCGGAGAGGCCCAGGAAGCGCACTTTGCCTTGCTGCACCAGTTCGGCCATGGCCCCCACGGTGTCTTCGATGGGCGTATCGGGGTCGACGCGGTGCTGGTAGTACAAGTCGATGTGGTCGACGCCGAGGCGCTTGAGGGAGCCTTCCACAGCCTGGCGCACGTACTCGGGCCGGCCGCTGATGCCGCGCTTCGAGGGGTCGTTCGGGTCGCGCTGAATGCCGAACTTGGTAGCAATGATGACCTGGTCGCGGCGGTCGTGCAGGGCGCGGCCCACCAGCTCCTCGTTGGTGTGGGGCCCGTACATGTCGGCCGTGTCGAAGAAGGTGACGCCCAGCTCCACGGCCCGGTGAATGGTGCGGATGCTCTCGGCGTCGTCGCGGCCGGCGTAAAAATCGGACATGCCCATGCAGCCGAGGCCGAGGGCGGATACTTCCAGGCCTTGGCGGCCGAGCTGGCGGGTTGGCAGGGTGCTCATGCGAAGCGGTGTTTGGGGTAAGGATGAATGGAACAACAGCGGATAACCACGCGGCCGGGCAAATTGATTGGGCGCGCCGCCAAAAGGCTACCAGCGGCGCGCCAACCCGCGGCGTGGGGCGGCCGCTCCGCCGGGTGATTTCGCCGCGGCCGGCCGGGTTTGCGTACTAGCAGGTAAGCGTCCTTCAGCCCTCCCCTTATGGAAACCTCGCTCAACAAATATGCCGCCGTTCGCTCCTCCTCTCCGGCTGCCGACCGCGCCGCCACCGATGCCCGCCTGCGCTGGGTCGACAAGGTAGCGCACCTGATGGACAGCCAGTTTCAGCTACCCGGCACCAGCTTCCGCTTCGGCCTCGACCCCATCCTGGGCCTGATTCCGGTGGTGGGCGAGCTGGGCACCTTCGCCATTTCCGCCGCGCTCATCGTCACCATGATCCGCCACGGCGCTTCGCGCAAGGTGGTGGTGCTGATGGTGTTGAACGTGCTGCTGGATACCCTTGTCGGAAGCATTCCGATCATCGGCAACCTCTTTGACTTTGCCTACAAGAGCAATGAGCGGAACGTGCGCCTGCTGCGCCAGCACTACGGCGAAGGTCGGTATCAGGGCTCCGGCACCGGCCTGATCGTGCTGGTGCTCGGGGTGCTGCTGCTCATCGCGGCGGGCGTGGCGTGGCTGGCCTACTGGCTGTTTCGCTGGGCCTGGGAATACATGCAGTAAGGCGCCGCAACGGCGGATTGTGCCGGCCTTGCCACCAGAACTGGTGCGCCGCCGGCCCGGCGTTTTTGCCCGGGCCGGTCGGCTTACTGACCTACCAGGGGCGGGTATCCGGCATTCGGGCCTTACCTTTGCGGCCGTGAATACCCCCCGTAGAACCCTGGGCGCGTGGAAAGCCCTGCCGCTGCTGGCCCTGCTGGCGGCCGGCTGCCTGCAGCTGCAAAGCGACGAGCAAAAGCAAGCCGAAGCCGAGGCCAAGCTCATGGCCCGCCACGATGAGCTGATGGCCCGCATGGATGAGCTGTACCGCCTGCGCCAGCAAATGGCCCAGCTGCCCGACACGGCCGAGGCCACCCGCCGCCGCCGCGCCCTGCTCGCCGCCGACGAGAGCATGATGCAGTGGATGCGCCAGTACCACAAGCCCGCCGACACCATGCGGCACGAGCGCGCCATGGCCTACCTGGCGCAGCAGCAGCACCGAATCGACTCGGTGGGTGTTCTGATGCGACACAGTATCGACTCGGCCCGCGCGGTGCTGCCCGCCGCGGCCGGCTCAGCCCAATGACCATGCCCCGATTCCCGTTTTTCCGCCCGCTGCTGGGCCTGGCTGCCGCCGCCCTGCTGTTACCCGCCTGCCAATCCGGTCCCGACCAAGCGGCCACCAAGCCCCTGCCGCGCTACGGCGGGCAGGAGGAAGCCCCCGGCGACACGGTGTACCCCCGCATTCCGACGTTTGCGCTGCTGAACCAGGACAGCGTGGCCGTCACCCCGGCTACCTTCGCCGGCAAGGTGTACATCGCCGATTTTTTCTTTGCCACCTGCCCGAGCATCTGCCCGAAGATGCAAAGCCAGATGCTGCGCGTGTACGAGAAGTACAAAAACGACCCGCGCGTGGCCTTTCTGTCGCACACCATCGACCCGGACCACGACACGCTGCCGGTGCTGCGCGACTACGCCCAGCGCTTGGGCGTGATGAACGCCAGCCAGTGGCACTTCGCCACCGCCCCGCGCGACACCATTTTCCGCCTGGCCGGTGAGTACATGGTGGCCGCCGAGCGCGACGACAAAGCCCCCGGCGGGGCCGTGCACAGCGGCGCGTTCGTCCTCGTCGACCCGCAGAAGCACATCCGCGGCGTGTACGACGGCGTGAACGAAAAGGAAGTAGACCGCCTGCTGGCCGAGCTGCCGCGCCTGCTGGCCGAACTCGGTCCGGCCAAAGCCACGGCGGCCAACTAGCCGCCGCGCCCGCCTATATCCGCCGTTTTATGTTCCGCTTTCGCTCCTTCCGGCTTGTTCTGCGCGGCGCGGCCCTGCTGGCGGCGGCCGGCCTGGCCCTGCCGGCGTGTTTTACCGACCGCCAGAACGAGGGCCAGCGGCTCTACGCCACGCACTGCGCCAGCTGCCACGGCGAGCAGGGCGAGGGGCTGCGGCGGCTGATTCCGCCCCTGGCCGGCGCCGACTACCTCACCAAGCACCGCGACGCGCTGCCCTGCCTGATCCGGCAGGGGCAGCGCGGGCCGATTGTCGTCAACGGCGTGCACTACGACCAGGTGATGCCCGGCCACGAGGACCTCACCGATTCGCAGATTGCCAACCTGCTGAACTACGTGAACGGCGCCTGGGGCAACCGCGGGCCCAAGTACACCATCCGGGAGGTAAGCGAACTGCTGGGGCCCTGCGCGGGCTCAGACGGCCGATAGGCCCCCGGCCCGCGCAGTTTGCGCGCCCGGCAGCTGGTTTTCGCCCAAACCTGATTAGTTTGCATCTTCATCCGCTTACCGTATCATGGGTCTGTTCGACTTTCTAAAGAAAAAACCCGGCGACGAGTCCGCCGCTACGCCGCCCGCCGCCCCGCAGCCATCCACCCCGGCCGTTACGCCCGCCGAGGGTGCCCAGCCCGCCGCTCCCAAAGCCGACGGTGGCCCGCGCTACCAGCGCCCGGCCTTCGCCGCCCAGAACGCCGCGCAGATTCAGCCGTCGTTTTCGGCGACGCCGCCGCCCCCGCCGCCCATTCCGGAGCCGCAGCAGCTCCCCTTCGAGCCCACCAACAACCTGGAGCAGGTGTTGCTGCTGGCCGCGCAGGATCCGCAGTACCGCCTCGCGTTCTACCACGAGCTGCTGCAGGCCCAGCTCTTCGTGCTCACCAACCCCGTGGAGGGCGCTGAGCCCGGCGAAGTGACCGTGGAAGAAGGTACCGAAGTGCAGCTGCATGTGCTCCACGACGGCCGCATCCCGGTATTCTCCTCCGAGGAGCGCATCTACGACGGCGCCGCTATTCAGGGCGAGGTATCCTTCCTGCGTGTGCCCGGCCAGGGCTTCTTCCAGATGACCCAGGGCGCCGAGTGCGTGCTGAACCCCTTCTCGCCCTTCGGCAAGCTGCTGGTGGCCCCGGAAATCGAAGACCTGCTGTCGGGCCGCATCTTTGCTCAGCCCGCCGAGGGCGCCGAGCAGGGCCCGCAGGCCCAGCTGCTGCCCATGCCCGAAGTGCCGGAGGAGCTGGCCTCGGCCCTGCAGGAGTTCTGCGGCCGCCACGCCCACATCGAGGCGGCTTACCTGGCGCAGGTGCTGATTGAGGGCGAAGAAGCGCCTTCGCGCCTGCTGCTGGCCTTCAACGTCGACGGTGAGGACATGGACTTTCTGCAGGAGCTCGGCCCGGTTATTCAGGCGCACCTGCAGCAGGAGGCCATCGACGTGGCCCGCCTCAGCCCCGACCCCAACGAGCCGCTCACGCAGTTCTTCAGCCAGCAGCAGGCGGTGTACCGCCGCGTGCAGGCTTAGGCAGCTGCGCTAAGCGCCCGAACGTCACTGCGGGGAGCCGCGGCATCAGCACACCCGATGCCGCGGCTCCCCGCAGTGACGTTCGCTTTTGGCCTACTCCACTTCCGGGACGCGGGCGGCGGCTTCGGCCTGCCGCCGGGCCACGCGCCGAAACAGCGGCAACAGCCCCGCATACAACGCCAGCACCACCGGAATCGAGCCCAACAGCCACAGCAGCAACGCCCCTACCTCGGCGCGCCAGAACAGCTGCAGGGCCGCTTGCCAGTCGTGGCTGAGCAAGTACTGCACCCGCGCCAGGGTAATCTGGCTGCCGCTGGGCCCGCCGAGCAGGCCCGCCCCATAGCGCAGCAGCGGCAGCAGAATCATGAGCTGCACGGGGCTGAGCAGGTGGCTCACGAGCAGTAACGCGCCCACGTTCAGGCGCAGCCACACGGCCACAGCCGTGCCCAGTACGGTGGTCACGCCCAGCAGCGGCACCAGGCCGAAGGCCGTGCCGAGGGCAACGGTCAAGGCCAGCTGAGTGGGCGAGAGGCCCTGGCGCAGCTGGCCCAACAGCGGCTCCACGAAGCGGCGGCGGAAAAAGCCCGGGCGGACGGAGGCAGTATCGGTCGACATGGTTTCAGCAAGAGCGGCGCGGGGCCGGCAAGGTTGGCAGCCCCGGGAAACAGCCGCGGGCCGCGCCGCGTTTCACACAACATTTGCGCGGCCCTGCGGTTTGGCGGGCCGCATTCCGGCTTGGCATGACAAAAGTACGCCCCACCGGCCGGCTGCACCACCGCTGGCCCGATTTCTTTACCCTGCTGCGCCGCGCTGGCCGCGAGCTATCGGCCCACGACCCGCTGCGGCTGGGCGCGGCCACGGCGTTTTTTACCACGTTTGCCCTGCCGCCCATCCTGATCCTGTTCATCAGCGTGCTGGGCTCGTTGTATCCGGCCTCGCAGGTGCGGGTGCTGCTGCTGGAAAAGGTGGCCGGCCTGCTGGGCACGCCCGGCGCCGGCCTGCTGGAGCAGATTGTGACCAACGTGACCAACCTGCAGCGCAGCCACTGGGTCACCGCCCTGGGGTTCGGCTTTCTCACGTTCGTGGCCACCACGCTGTTCGTGGTGATTCAGAACTCGCTCAACGACCTGTGGCAGGTGCGCCCCCGTCCGCAAAAAGGCCGGCTGGGCCGGGTACTGCGCGAGCGGGCCCGCTCCGGCTCGGCCCTGCTGGCTACGGCCGGGCTGGCCGTGGCCGCCATCATGGCCGATTCGCTCCTGCATTTGTTCAGCGACCTGGTGGCCGACTTCGACCTGAGCGCGGTGCTGCTGGTCGGGTTGCTGAACAATGTCGTGTCGCTGCTGATCCTGTCGGCTTGGTTTGGGCTGGCCTTCCGCACGCTCAGCCACGCCCACGTGCCCTGGCCGGCGCTGTGGCGCGGGGCCCTGCTGACCGGCGTGCTGTTCGAGCTCGGCGAGCGGGTGCTGCACGTGCTGCTCCGGCCCCGCAACCTCGGCCCGATCTACGGCCCGGCCTCGTCGGTGGTGCTGCTGCTGCTGTTCGTGTTCTACTCGGCCATGATGTTCTACTTCGGCGCGAGCTTCACGAAGGTGTACGCCCAGTACGCCGGGCAGCCCTTGCGCCCCAAGCCCTCGGGCGTGCGCTACCGTCTGGTGAACGTGGCCGAGCCCGACGCGGACGCCTAGGCCCGCCCCGGCGCGAGGTTTCGTACCTTCGCAGCCCGCTTTCTAATTCCGCTGATGTCCGACGCTGCTGTTACGCCCGCTGCTCCTACCCCCGATTTTGCTTCCCTTGGCCTAGCTGAGCCGCTGCTGCGCGCGTTGGCGGAGCTGAACTACAGCCAGCCGACGCTCATTCAGCAGCAGGTGGTGCCGCTGGTGCTGGCCGGGCAAGACATTGCCGGACAGGCCCCCACGGGGTCGGGCAAAACCGCCGCCTACGGTCTGCCGCTGCTCCAGCAGCTCGACGTGACGCAGGACGCGGTGCAGGCCCTGGTGCTGGTGCCCGCCCGCGAGCTGGCCCTGCAAGTGCGCGACGAGCTCAAGCGCCTCGGCAAATTCCTGCCCAACCTGCGCGTGGCGGCCTTCTACGGCGGCCACAGCTTCCAGGAAGAAACCAAGAGCCTCAAGCAGGCCCCGCACGTGGTGGTGGCCACCCCCGGCCGCCTGTTCGACCACCTGGACCGCCGCACCATTATTCCCAATAAACTGCAGCTGCTGGTCATCGACGAAACGGACAAGCTGCTGGAGCTGAAGTTCCAGGAGGCGCTGGCCAACATCGTGCAGCGGCTGCCGCGCCGCCGCCAGACGCTGCTGTTCTCGGCCACCATGCCCGACAAAGTGCTGGAGCTGGTGCGCAAAAATCTCACCCGGCCCCGCCACGTGGAAGCCGAGCTGCGCGCCGACGTATTGCCCGAGTCGCTGACGTTGCTGGGCCACGTGGGCGCCGCCGAGAAAAAGCCCGCCGCGCTCTTTCACCTGCTGCAGCTGCCTGAAACCGGCCGCACGCTGGTGTTCTGCAACACCCGGCAGCGCTGCGAGGAATTGGCGCAGTTCCTCACCAGCCGCGGCATTGCGGCGGCGGCCCTGCACGGCAAGCTGCCCCAGCCCGAGCGCGACAAAGCCCTGCTGAAGCTGCGCAACGGCTCGGCCCTGGCCTTGATGGCCACCGACGTCGCCGCCCGCGGCATCGACGTGACCGATCTGGACACGGTGATTCAGTACGAAGTACCCGAGAAGGCCGACACCTTCCAGCACCGGGCCGGACGCACGGCCCGCGCCGGCGCCGCCGGTACGGCCCACCTTTTGGTGACGCCCGCTGAGCAGGCCACGGTGCAGCGCTGGCCGCTCGACAAAGCCATCAAGTGGGCGCCGCTGCAGGCCCCGGCCCTGCCGCCGGCCGCCAAGGTCGCCAAACCGACCACCGTCACCCTGCACGTATCGGCCGGGCGCAAGCAGAAGGTCAGCGCCCACGACCTGGTGGGGGCCCTGGTGAACGTGGCCGGGCTGCAGCGCGAGGACATCGGCCGCATCGAGGTGTTCGACCACTACAGCTACATTTCGGTGCCGCGCGCCGCCGGCAAGGCCGTGCAGGAAAGCATGGCCGGCGCCCGCATCAAGGGGCAGAAGGTGCGCGTGACGGAGGTGCGGTAAGCGCGGCACGTGTTTCATCCCTGGGTACCGCGGCACTGAACATGGCTAGCGCAGAACCAACTGACTTTGGGGCGGGGTCAGCGCTTCACCCAGTTCGTAAGCTCCTGTTTATCTGCAGCCAGAACCGCTGGCGCAGCCTGACGGCGGAGCGGCTGTTCGACCACCACCCGCACTACGAGGCCCGCTCGGCGGGTACCGAGCCCGGGGCCCGCGTGCGCGTCACGGCCGGGCATTTGGGCTGGGCGGAGGTCGTCTTCGTGATGGAGAAGCGCCACGCCGACCGTCTGCCTGCGCATCCCGGATAGGTATTCGTTTCAGGATCCGGCGCTGGTGCGCCTGCTCCGCGAGCGGTTGGCCGTGCACCTCGGCCCGGCGTGCTTCGGCGAATAACCAGGCTGCCTTACCCAGAAAGGGCAACCATCCCGGGCGCCTGCCGTTCTTGCGCCCGATGACTTACCTGATGGGCCTGGCCGTGTTGGCTGGCATTGCTTTCCTGATTTACCGCTACGTCACCGCCGGCAGCCGGCAGCGGGCCGCCACCCTGCGCCAGCCCTTCCCCGAGGCCTGGCGCCAGATCCTTGCCGACCGTGTCGCCTTCTATTCGGCCCTGACCGACACGGAGCAGCTGCGCTTCGAGAAGCAGGTGCAGCTGTTTCTGGCCCAGACGCGCATCACCGGCATCAAAACCCGCGTGGACGACGCGACGCGGCTGCTGGTGGCCTGCTCGGCCGTCATTCCCATCTTCGGCTTTCGCGGCGGCTGGGAGTACGACAACCTCGGCGAGGTGCTCGTCTTTCCCGACGCCTGGCAGCTGCCGCGCAACACCGACTCCGAGGTGGCCCCGCTCGAAGGCACCCTGCTCGGCTCGGTGCAGAATTTCCAGTCCGACCATTACATGCGCCTCTCCAAGGCCGCGTTGGAGCAGGGCTTCCGCGACGCGAAGGACAAGCAGAACGTGGGCATCCACGAGTTTGCGCACCTGCTCGACGAGGCCGACGGGCAAATCGACGGGGTGCCGCTGCTGCTGCTGCCGCCCGCGCTGGTGCCGGAGTGGCGGCGCGTGATGCACGAGGAGATTGAGCAGATCCGGGCCGGCAAATCCAGCATCGGCGACTACGGCGGCACGAGCACCGCCGAGTTTTTTGCCGTGGTGCTCGAGTACTTCTTCGAGAAGCCCGAGCAGCTGGAGCAGCACCACCCCGAGCTCTACGAACTGCTCACCCGCACCTTCCGCCAGGACCCCGGCCTGCGTTTCGCCCGCTTCGACCCGCGCCGCCTGCTCAAGAAAGCCCCCAAGCGCCTGGGCCGCAATGACCCCTGCCCCTGCGGCTCGGGCGAGAAGTTCAAGAACTGCTGCCAGCGGGAGCAGGAAGCAGAGGCCGCAGCGTAGTCGCCTTCCCGCCTAACGCGGCCAAACTCTGCCTCCTTCCTTCTCAACAGGGTTCTGACGCAACCGGGTTGATCTGGTCGAGCCATAATCTCGCCGACATATCTATGTATTTTGTACAGGCGAGCATTTCAAAAAGATCATAACGGCGGACGGGTCCGCATTCAAGAACATTTACTCGTGCACCCCTTCGTCCTGCTGTACATTCTGTTGCCGAGCATCGTTGGGGTGATGCTCTTTCGAGCCATTGGCCGTTGGCTCAACGCCGAACGCCCGCGCCTGAAGCAGTACGCGAATGCCTTCACCTTGGCAGCCGTGCTCTGGGGGCCCCTACAAGCCCTTTGGGTTTACAACCTAGGTCAATCACGGGATTATTACATCGATGACAGAAGTCAACCGCCAATTCGTTATTCACGCTACCGCGGATATGTATACCCACAGAAGCTCGTAAAAGTGCCAAAATACCACTGTGGTGTAGGATACAAGTTTAGTTTGGGCAACCCCCTTGCAAAATTCCTCTACGACCAGCTTGGCGGTCTTAGGCTAACTTACATCATGTCGGCGGTAGACGTGTTGATATTGGGATGCCTGTTCTCGGCCGTTCTTTACGCCGGCAAGTGGGTGGTGGAAAAGTTTTTTCAACCCTGAATATCCCTCTCTAATACCGTCGTCACGCTAAAATTTCTGCGTACCGAAATCGGACGGATTGTACATGCAGATGCTTGTGAGAACAGGATGGCGCAACGCACGGTCGGAAGCCGTGTTTTCAGCCAGGTGCTACATTTAGGCCCGAAGCCTTATTCCCGCTCCCTCGCCATGCAAAAAACCCTCCTGCCCCTGCTCACGGCCATGCTGCTGGCCGGCTGCGCGCCCACAGCGCCTAAAACCAATGTCGGCGCGGCCCTGCCTCCGGCATCCGCCCCGGCCGAAACCGCGGCCCAGCCTGCGCCCGTCAGCTGGCCGCGCGAAGCCGAGCAGTTTCTGAGCGCCTACTCCCAGGAATACCAGCGCCTGTACACGGCCTCGGCGGAGGCGGAGTGGCGCTCCAACACCCGCATCGTGGCCGGCGATACGACCAACGCGGCCGCTACGGCCCGCGCCAACGAGGCCCTGGCCGCCTTCACCGGCAGCACCCAAAACATCAACCGGCTGCGCGAGCTGCTGGAGCACAAAGCCGAGCTGACGCCCATTCAGGTCAAGCAGCTCAATACGGCCCTCTACAACGCCGCCGGCTCGCCCCAGACCGTGGCCGACGTGGTGAAGCGCCGCATCAAGGCCGAAACGCAGCAGACCGAGAAGCTTTACGGCTACGAGTACAAGTACCAGGGCAAAGCCGTGACGACCAACGACCTGGACCGCGTGCTGCGCGACGAGAAAAACCCGCAGCGCCGCCTCGCGGCCTGGGAAGCGTCGAAGGCGGTGGGCCCCACGCTCAAGGAAGGGCTGCTGAACCTGCGCACCCTGCGCAACCAGGTGGTGCAAGCCCTGGGCTACCCCGACTACTTCACCTACCAGGCCTCCGACTACGGCATGACGCGGGAGGAGATGATGCAGCTGGTGCGCAAAATCAACCAGGAGCTGCGCCCGCTCTACCGCGAGCTGCACACCTACGCCCGCTACGAGCTGGCCAAAAAGTACGGTCAGAAGCAGGTGCCCGACTACCTGCCCGCCCACTGGCTGCCCAACCGCTGGGGCCAGGACTGGAGCGCCATGGTCGACGTGAAGGGCCTGAACCTCGACGCGACGCTGGAGAAAAAGGGCGCCGAGTGGCAGGTGAAGCAGGCCGAGCGCTTCTACCAGGGCCTGGGCTTCCCGGCCCTGCCGGCCGTGTTCTGGGAGAAGTCGAGCCTGTACCCGCTGCCCAAAGACGCGACGTACAAGAAGAACAACCACGCCTCGGCCTGGCACATGAACCTCGACCAGGACGTGCGCAGCCTGATGAGCGTGGAGCCCAATACGGAGTGGTACGAAACGACCCACCACGAGCTGGGCCACATCTACTACTACCTGACCTACACCAACCCCGACGTGCCGGTGCTGCTGCGCGGCGGCGCCAACCGTGGCTACCACGAGGCCATGGGCAGCCTGATGGGCCTGGCGGCCACCCAGAAACCCTTCCTGGCCGGCCTGGGCCTCGTCGATGCGAAGACGCAAACCAACGAGACGCAGACCTTGCTCAAGGAGGCGCTCAACTACGTGGTGTTCATCCCCTTCGCCTCGGGCGTGATGAGCGAGTGGGAAAACTCGTTTTACGCCGACAACCTTTCGCAGGACCAGCTGAACGCCCGCTGGTGGAAGCTGGCCAAGCAGTACCAGGGCATCGTGCCGCCCACGGCGCGCGGGGAGAATTTCCTCGACCCGGCCACCAAAACGCACATCAACGACGACCCGGCGCAGTACTACGACTACGCACTGAGCTACGTCATCCTGTTTCAGCTGCACGACCACATCAGCAAGAACATCCTGAAGCAGGACCCGCACGCCACCAACTACTACGGCAGCAAGGAGGTCGGCAAGTTCCTCTACGACATCATGTACCCCGGCGCCTCGGCCGACTGGCGGCAGCTGCTGCGCGAGAAAACCGGCGAAGACCTCTCCGCCCGCGCCATGGTCGATTACTTCCAGCCGCTGATGACTTACCTGAAGCAGCAGAACCAGGGCCGCAAGTACACGATGTAGCGCTGATTTGGCCGTATGTTGAACGGGCGGGACCATCGGGTCCCGCCCGTTTTTGTTTGTCCCCGCTCCTGCTCGCTGGCCACCTCCTCGATTCACCCACTACGCCGCCGCCCGGGGCCGCTTCTGCTGCCGGCCAAGGCTAGTAGTGCGTGTGATTCACCACCACGCTTTTGCGGTAATCCAGGTTCTTTTTCGCGTCCTGACCGCTGTATTGGGCGTGCCGATGGCCGTACACGCGCAGCACGCCCGGGCTTAGCGTGATGACCTCCTCGGCGCCGCGGCCCTGAAAGTCAAACATATGGAACACCGGGTCGGGGAAGTACAGGCGGCCGGCGCCCTGCTCGTTGAGCCGGAATTTGTACCAGAACAGGTCCACCGATCCGTCGCCGCGCCAGTTGCCGCGGACGAAATCGGGGTTGCCGTTGATGGGGTTGCCGGGCCACTTTTTCACGGCGTTGCCCTGGTTATCAAACCAGTAGAGCTGGCTCGACAGGTACGGTTCCCCAATTTCGCGGTTGCCGTAGGTGCGCCCGCCAATGACGACTTGCGGCCCGGGCACGCCCCGCAGAAACGGTCCGACGGCCAGCTGCTGGCTGTGCTCGGCGGTGTTTTGCCACAGGATGCGCCCCGTCAGGCCCTCGTACACGAACACGCCCGTCTCGCTGTTGGCCGCCACGACGTCGAGCTGACCGTCGCCGTTCACGTCGGCAAACTTGTAGGAGTCGACGTGGTCGTGGTTGTCGGGCAGCAGGTCGAACCGGTCCCAGATGCGCCGACCGTTAGGGTCCAGCAGCAGGGAGCCGACCAGCACTTCGTCCAAGCCGTCTTGGTTGAGGTCCACGGGGTACACGTAGTGGCCCAAGTGGTCCTTTTTCCGCGCTTCCGCGTGGCTCCACAACGAGCGCAGCTGCGCGTCGTAGGCCTGCACGTTGATGGAGCCGCCCATGTCGGTGAACACCACCAGGTCGTTGGGCCCCGCGCCGGGGTGCAGCTGGGCAATGGCCAGCCGGAAGTTGTTGTAGAAGTGCGGCAAGGGCTTGGTGGGCCACAGCGTTTTGCGCCGGATGTTGCCCGTGCGGCCATCGGCCACCACCAGCCACTCCTGCCCGTCGATGAAGCGCCAGTGCACCACTTCGGCCCGGCCGTTGCCGTCGAAGTCCCAGACCACGCCCGGCGCCTCAAACTCCGACCGCTCTTTTTTGTACTCCGCCGGGGCCTCGTAGCTCCACAGCTTCCGGCCGTCGTGGTCGAACACGTGGGCCGAGAAATCCGGTTCCAGCACCAGCAGGTCGGTCTGCCCGTCGCCGGTCACGTCGCCGAACTTCACCGCGTTGGCAACGGGAATCCGGTATTCCTGGAGCAGCTGCACGTCCTCGTGCAGCTGGTTGGGCCGCACATCGTCCTCGCGCAGGCCGGCATGTTGGCTGAGCACCAGCACGTCGAAGGCGGGCGCGGCCTCGATGCGGGTGATTTTGATGGTGGCCGTGCCCGCCGGCAGCACAAAGGAGCCGCCCGCCTGCCAGCTCAGCGGCCCCGCCCCGAAGCTTGCCGCGGTGACTTGGTCGTTGACGGCTACTTTGAACGAAGCACGCCCCTGCCCCTGGCCGCGCACGAATAGGTGGTAGGTGCCCGCTTCCGGCACCTGCACCCGTGTCAGTAAGTTGGTTTTCGATTTGAGTACCAGGGCGGTGTTGTTGAATACCCACGGCACTTTCAGGGCGCTGGCGTCGGCAATGGTATTGCCCTTCGGCATTTCTTCCAGAAAATCAGAAGCCGGCACGATGACGGTAGTCGGCAGCGGTGCCGGCCGCGCGGGGGCCGGCGGCTGGGCCTGCAGCCGCCCGGCCAGTAGCAGCCAAACGGCCGCGTGGAAGAGAATTTTCATGATGGAAAGCGAGCCGCCGGCGGTGCAACCTTCGGATCGGTCAGCCGGGCAGTTGTTGTGGAATTAGTTGGGTGGGCAGTTTGCCGGTGCAGGCTGTGTGGGTGGCGAGTGGGCGCGCGACGCTCTACTGCACGTTTACTTGTCGCACCAGCGCGGCGCCTTCTTCCACTTCCATCCGCAGACCAGCCAGCTTCACCCGCCGAGCATGCTCGATGATCAGGCCGCGCTTGGCTTTGATCAGGCAACCTTTGAAGCGCACGCCCTGGACGGGGCTGTCGGGTAGGCCGCGGATGTCGCCCACGGTGGTCACAATGCCGGTCACCTGCTCGATGCGCACGTTGCGCACCACGGGCAGCACGGCGGCGGGCGGCTGCAGCGGCGGCACCATGCGCCAGGCCATGTTGAACTCCACGGCCTTGCCGGTACCGTTGAGCCGAATGTCGCGGTAGGTGATGTTTTCCACCAGTCCGCCGCGGCTGGGCTGCGACTTAAACCGAATGGGCGCCCAGTTGCCGGCCTCCACCACGCAGCGGCGCACCAGCACGTTGCGGATGCCGCCCGAGGTTTCGCTACCCATGGCCACGCCGCCGTGCCCGTAGCCGAAGCGGCAGTCCTCGATGCGGATGTCTTCGCTCGGCCGGTTCACGCGCAGCCCGTCGGCATCCTTGCCCGCTTTGATGGAAATGCAGTCGTCGTTCACGTCGATGTCGCAGCCCTTGATGCGCACTTTGCGGCTGGAATCCACGTCGATGCCGTCGGAGCTGGGAATGTTGTGGTCGGCGGTGATGCGCAGGTTTTCGGCCGTTACATCCTGGCTATAGAGGATGTGCAGGCCCCACACGGCCTGGTTGTGCAGCTGCAGGTCCTGAATGCGCACCCGCTCGCAGCGCTGCACGCAGATCAGCCGCGGCCGCCCGCGGTACGGCCCCGCCGGCACGGCCCCACCGCGCTGCTCCCGCTCCTGCTGCGCGCGGCGCACCCACTCGTCGCCGGCCCCGTCGATGGTACCGGGGCCGCTGATGCGCACATTGCGCAGGTTTTCGGCGTTGACCAGCGCCGCCGTCCACTCCCGCTCGATGCCTTCCCAACGGGTGGCCACCTGCGGATAATCGTCGGGGTTGATGGAGCCTTTGAGCACGCCACCCTGCTCCACGCGCAGAGCCACGCCCAGCTTCAGAAACACGGCGCCGGTGCGATACACGCCCGCCGGCACCACCACCGTGCCGCCGCCTGCCGCCGCGCACGCGTCGATGGCGGCCTGGACCGCCTTGGTATTAACGGTCAGGCCGTCGGCCACGGCCCCGTAGGCCGTGATGGGAAACTGCCGGGAGGATGGGCCCGCCCCCGCGCTGGCTGGCGTTGCGAGCAGGGTGGCCCCGATGAGCCATTGGCCAAGGCGTGCGGCGCGACCAGCAGCGAACAGGCGGCTGGCCACTGAGGCAGGATGCGCCGCGCGCCGCGTTTGCAGGGGCCGTGCCATCAGTTGGAAAGCAGGTATTTGCGGAGCGCCAGCTTGCGGTTGGCCTGCATCCCCTCCGCCACCGAGGCAGCATTGATGCGGGCACCGGCTTCGTTGGTATGCGTATGGTCGCCGGCAAAGAGCTTGGCTACCTCAGCTGGCCCGAGCCGGTCGTACTTGTCGGCGCTGAGGCGGTTCAGGTCAATAAACGCCACGCCTTCCTGCCGGGCAACCTCGGCCGCCCAGAGCCCGAAATCCTTGTCGGCGCGGCGCACTTTGCCATCGGTCCACTGGTTGCGCGGAATCATGGAGGCAATCAGCGGCGTGGCGCCCCGGGCCTTGGCCTGGCGCACGAACTGGCGCAGGTACCAGCCGTAGGTGTGCACCGTTTCGCGCCGCCCGTCGGGCCAGACCAGGTCCTTGGTTTCTTCGCCTGTGCCGCGCAGCACGCCCCGCCGGCCGGCCTTAGTGGTATCGGGCGCACTACCTTCGTTGTGCCCAAACTGCATCAACACGAAGTCGCCGGGGCGCAGCAGCGAGTCTACCCGGCGCCAGCGCTGCTCCGAGACGAAAGTGCGGGTGCTACGGCCGGCCATGGCGTGGTTGGCCACGCGCAGCCGCGTTGAGTCGAAAAAGCTGCCGAGCAGACTTCCCCAACCCATCTGGGGCGCGTGGGTGTTGCGCACCGTGGAGTCGCCGATCAGGTAGAGCGTGGGCCGACGCGCGGGCCGGCCGGCGCCGGCCGCCAGCACCAGCACCAGCAGTGCCAAGGGCCAGCAGCGTATGCCGCGGCGTGAAATCAGGAAAGTATTCATGGCGGGAAGGGAGGAAACCAGGTAATCAGTCCTCAAAGACGCCACGGCCGGCGGCCGGCCCATCCTGCACCCTCCTGCCACCTCACGCCTTGGTCCACTGATCAAGCCTGCACGTGGGCAGGCGCAGCGGCGGCCGGGCCTAAAATGCCAGCAGCCAGACGGATGCCTGGCTGCTGAACTTGCTTGAGCGATGTACGCGGGTTTAGTAGTTGGCTTCCGCCGCGGGCAGGTCAATCAGAATAAACTGGGCGTCGCGCTCGGCGCGAATATGCAGCACGTGCTCGTCAGTGATGCGGGCTTGGTCGCCAGGATTGAGTTGGGTACCGTTGATCAGAATCGAGCCTTCCCGCACGTAAATGAATGTCAATCGGATCGGGAAGGTTTTGAACTCCAGCTCCTTGTCGGCCCGCAGGTTGCTCCAGTAGATGCTGGTGTTGGAGTTCATGTACACCACGTCCTCCAGCACCTTTTGGCCCGACACCAGCGGCACGAGCTCGTTTTTGGTGTCCAGGAAGTCGACGTCTTTCTGCTCGTAGCTCGGCGTCAGCCCCTTCTGGTTCGGCATAAACCACAGCTGGTAAAGCTGCAGCGGCTTGTCGGTGCGGTTGAACTCGGAATGGGCCAGGCCCGTGCCGGCCGTCATGCGCTGCACTTCCCCAGCCGTGATGGTGGTCTTGTTGCCCATCGTGTCCTCGTGGGACACCTCCCCTTCTAATACGAGGGTCACGATTTCCATCTCGTGGTGCGGGTGCTGCGGAAAGCCGGCGTTGGGCGCCACCGTGTCGTCATTGAACACGCGCAGCGGTCCGAAGTGCATGTTCTTCGGGTCGTAATAACCGGCGAAGCTGAACAGGTGGTAGCTGCTGAGCCAAGCCACCGGCTGAGCATGAAAACGTTCGTTGGCAGCGATGAAGGAGAGCATGGGCTTGGAAAAAGGAGCGTTTGGTAGGGCGCCGGCGGCCCCGGCAATTGCCTCGCATACGCGGAGCGGCGGGCTAAAGTTAAAGCACGAATTTCCGCGGATTTCCGCCGCGCAACCGATTGCCCGAATTTCTAAGACGATTCGATGCCGCCCCTCCTCTTCCACCACTAGGCAGAACGTAAAGGGGGCCTACAAAGCAAAAGCCGGGAGCAGTGCTGCTCCCGGCTTTCCCAACGTCTGCTAAAGTGACTTAAGCGGTAATCCTTCGGTTAAGCCTTTTTCATCGTTGTCACCTGCTTCTGCAGATCCAGCACGATGCTCGCCAGGCGGTTCAGCGAGAGGTCCGCAATGGGGAAGGTGCTGCTGATGTAGCTCTTGGCTTCCCAGATTTCCAGCACGTCGTCCACGTCGATGTCGTAGGGCGAGTACACCGGGTTGTCGGAGTGCAGAGTCAGCGCGGCAGCATCCTTCAGTCGGTTGAACACGCGCTTAAACACGATGCCCTCCTTTTTGCTGACCACAATGCAGGGCGTGCCGTCCTTCACCTCATTCCAGTCGGCCACGTAGCGGCCCACGATAACGGTGCCGGAAGCAATGGGCAGCATGGAGTCGCCGCTGATTTCGAAGGCGCGGAACGTGCCCGTCTGGCCCAGCATGGGCAGGCGGAACTTGGGCAGGTCCTCGATGTACTCCTGATCGGCGTACCCATTCAGGTAGCCGGCCGCAGCTTTCAGCGGCACCAGCTCGATGTTTTCCTGCTGGTCCTGGCCCACGGTAAAGGCGAGCACGCGCAGGTTTTCACCCGTGGTGCGCTCCGGATCGGTCACGGAAGCGCCGTCGGTGCCGGCCGTTTCCAGCGCGGGCACGTTCTGCAGCTGCCGGAGCACGGCGGCGGCCTGCCGCTTCTTGGAGAAGTCGGTGGTGACCAGCGCGTCCAGCGAGATGCCGAACAGGCGGGCCATCTTCACCAGCGTGGTGAGCTTGGGCTCGGCGCGGCCCTCTTCGTAGGCTCCGATCAGGGAGCGTTTGATGCTGAGCTTATCGGCCAGCTGAGCCTGGGTCAGACCCAGTTCGCGGCGCCAGAATTTAAGGTTCGTATTGATCATGGGGCGGGGGAGCCGGCTAACGGAATTCGCCCTCAACGGCTTACCGGCTCGTGAAGGTACTAACGGCTTCTTGCTTTTACTAATTCAATTAGCTAAAAGTTTTTTCACAATCCGCTGAGGCTGCTTAACCCGTGTGCACCCAATTATTTGGCCTTCCTGATAGCGCCAGGGCTATAATTGCGCTGTGGGGGCTTCGGCCCACCATTCCTCGTTTTCCCAGTAGTTCGACCACCCGAGCCGCGCGTACCTGGGGTTGATGGTCACGTCCCGCTCGCCGATGGTGAAATCCTTAAGCACTTCGCCGGCGATGTTGAGGAAGCTATCGGCCCAAAGCACGGGCTTGCGCACGGTGCCGGCGGCGTTGGTCCAGTGCCCTTCGAAGAGGTAACCGCCGTTGCGGGCAGCCGGCTGTTCGGGCTGGTACGTGTCCAGGTACAATTCCCCTTCGTCCGTAAAGTTGAAGTCGATGGCCGCCCGGCCCTGGAATACGCCCGCCTCCGCTGTGCCCTGCTCGCGCAGTTCGAAGCGGCCGGTGGCGGCGTACACCGGCACTGGCCCGCCGCTGGTTTGCTGCTGCTCCCGGCTCAGCCGCTCCAGCACAATGTCGCCCGCAAAAGGCATGACGGTCTTTTTGTAGCGGTTCTTGCCGCGCACGTGGTACACGTTCGGCAGCGCCGCGTCGCGCTCCACGCTGATGAACACAAACTCTATCCGGTAGTGGTCAGTGCCGTACGCGCCGTTTTGGGCGGCGGGGTTTTGCGCGTTGAGCTGCCAGAGCGTTGCCAGGTTGTGTTGCCGCAAAAACTGCAGGTCATCGGCGGTGAGGGCCGTGGGGGTGTTGGGCGCAGTAGCTTCCGGCTCGGCAGCCGGCGTAGCGGGTGCCGCCGAAACCGGCGTGGCCGCTTGGGTGCGGCCCTGCACGGAAGTGGCCACGGCCCGGTCGCCCTCCACGTGGCGCTGGCAGGCGCCGAGCAGCAGGCCCAGCGCGGCAAAGAACAGGTACGGTTTCATAGCAGGTGTTGGAAGTAGGTGAGCAGGCAAATCAGGCCGCTACGGCCGTAGCGGCGGGCTGGGGCTGGGTGCGGAAGTGGCGGAGCAGCCGCCGGGCCAGGCCGGCCTGCACCAGCACTTCGGCCAGCAGCAGGTTGCCCGTCCACGACAGCCAAGTGACGGTCAGGTACGTTTCGATGGGTTTGGTCCCGAGCAGGTAGAACATGGCGTAGCTTTCCAGGCGCAGGCTCATGGCGGCCAGCGTCATGGCGAAGCTGCGCAGCATCCACTCGGTGTGCTCGGTCCAGCGGTGCTGCCGGGCCATGCGGTAGGCCTGCCAGGTGCTCAGCCACCACACCACGCACTGCAGGCTGAAGCCGACCTTGGCCGCCAGCCCGCCGTTGGCATACAGGGCCAGAATCTGCCCCGACGGGGCCGCCAGCAGCAGAATCGACGCCACGTACACCTTGCCCAGCGTGCGGTGCAGGGGCTGGTGATGGCGCGTGAGGCCGGGAAAAAACTGCACCAGCCCGGCCCCGAGCACCCACAGGCTGCTGGTGATGTGCACGTAAAAGCCCACCCGAAAAAGCAGATCGGCGTTGACGGTCGTGCTTTTGGTGGTCAGAAACTCTATTCCGGGCTCAAAGCTCAGGTACGGCAGCACTTTGGTGAGCATCAGCAGCCCAAAGGCGGCAATGCCCCCTCCGATCAGCCCCTGCCCCACCCGGCTTCCCAGCGTATGTTCCGGCATATTATCAGGCAATAAATACGGTTAGCAGACCACCCTTTTAAGGTAGCATTTTTCAGGCGTAGTGTGGTACTCGACGGGTAGCGCAATGCCGCAAAAGCAGCAGCACCGGCGCGGCGGACTGACTACCGGCGGCGGCCGCGCGCGGCAGTCCACCATTCGTCGTTTTCCCAGTAGGTGTCCCAGCCGGCGTGGTAGTACCGCGGGTTGATATCGGGGCTGCGGCTGCCGATTTCAAAGTCGCCCAACAGGGCCTTGCCCAGGCTGAACACGTCGTCGGACCAGGCCACGGGGCGATACTGGCCATCGGGCTGGTGCCACTCGCCGTCGAAGGTGAAGCCGGTGGGGCGCGGGTCGCCGGCAGGAAACGGCTGCGGGCGCAAATCCACCGTCACGTCGCCCACCAGCACGCCCCGGCTGGCCGGCGCCAGCTGAAACCGGAACCGGCCGGTGAAGGCGGTGGCAATGGTTTGCGTTTCGCGCACGTTGTTGCGCGTGCGCGTTAGTGTCTTTTCAGCTACTTCATCGAGCGTGAAGCGGCCCGCAAACGCGGAAATGCGCCCCTTGAAGCGCTGCTTGCCCCGCACGTGGTACACGTTGACCAGCTGCGCATCGCGCTGCACGCTGAGCAGCACCACGTCGAGGCGGTAGTAGTCGGCCCCCACGAAACCGTGGCTTTCGGGCTGATTGCGGTTGAGTTCCTGCCACCACGGCGTCAGGTTGTGGCTGGCCATAAAAGCGGCCGCTGCGCCGGAAACCCCATTAGCCGTTGGCACTTTGCGCGCTGCCGCAGGTTTGCGGGCGGGCGAAGCGGCTGGTTTTTTGGCCGATGGCGCGGCCTCGCCGCTGGTTTTGGGCACGTCGGTCGGCGGCGCGGCTCCCAGGAAGCCCAGGCACAGGAAGGCGCCCAGCCACGCGGTTGGCTGCTGAGTCATACGAAGGTGAGTTGGTAATGGGCAAAGCGCCATCGGCATCCGCCAAACCGGTTGGCGGATGAAGGGCAGCAACATGAGAGGGCGGTTACCGGCCGGGTCGGAAGTCAAGGCTCAAGCCTGCGGACGGGAACTGGCAGCAAAACGCTATATACCCGTTTTATTGTATTGAGCGGATCAGATTTTCCGGCTGAACAGGCGCTCTTGCACGAAAAAGGCCCGCGCAATTCGCGCGGGCCTTTCCCAGGTTTCAGCAAACCGGCGTCGTTACGCGCCCGGCTCGGTCGGCGGCTGG
The DNA here is from genome assembly GCF_054783195.1 of Hymenobacter coalescens. Classification (NCBI taxonomy): domain Bacteria; kingdom Pseudomonadati; phylum Bacteroidota; class Cytophagia; order Cytophagales; family Hymenobacteraceae; genus Hymenobacter; species Hymenobacter coalescens. The sequence continues at coordinate 103,151 of NZ_BAAGRA010000001.1, forward strand.
TTGGGCAGCTCCCCACGCAGGCGCTTGTCATAAATCAGGGCCAGGCGCAGCTGAAAATAATCGTATTGCTCGCGCAGGTGGTCGAACAGGTCGCGCAGGCGGAAATCGGGGCCCAGCTCGTGGGCCGCGGCGCGGATGCGGGCGTAGTCGTCCTGGCTGATGAACTCCTCGGTGCGCAGCTGGTAGCCTTTTTCGTAGAGCGTTTCGAGGTGCGACTTCACGGTGCTCGGCGAAAGGCCGCGCTGCTCGGCAATCTGGTCCACGGCGAGGCCCTGGCGGTGCAGCTTCCAGCTGTCGAGGTAGGTGCTGCCGGCGGCCGGGCGCTTTTTGGCGGCACCCGCGGCCGGCTGGTCGTCCTCGTCAGACAGGTCCGGCACGTCGTCGGGCGAGGGCGCGCCGGCGTGCTGGTTGATGAGCTCGATGAACCGTTCGCCGTAGGTCTCAAACTTCTTCATGCCCACGCCCGACACGGCCAGCATGGCCGTGCGGGTGCGCGGCCGCTCGATGGCCATTTCCTGCAGCGTGGTATCGGTGAAGATGACGTAGGGCGGCACGCCCTGCTCGTCGGCAATCTTCTTGCGCAGCTGGCGCAGGCGGTCGAACAGCTCGTCGGTGACGGAGGGCAGGCGCTGGGTGCCCGCGGTGGCTTTGGCGGCGCGGCCCTTGGGCGCTTTTTCGGCCTTCTGCGGCACCTGAAACTGCTTTAGGGCCTGCTTCCGCTCCCCCTTGAGCACTTGCCAGCCCAGGTCGGTGAGCTTCAGCGCGTAGCCCTGCTCGTAGGCAATGTAGAGCAGGCCGTCGTTCAGCAGCTGGTGCAGGTAGCTCTGCCAGTCGAGAAACGAGAGGTTGGCGCCGGCGCCGAAGGTCTTGATCTGGTCGTAGCCGCGGCTGATGACGGCCTGGTTGCGGCGGCCCAGCAGCACGTCGGCGATGAGCGTGAGCGGGGCGGCCTCGCGGGTGCGGGCCACGGCCGAGAGGGCCTTCTGCGCCAGCTCAGTGCCGTCGAAGGTGGTGGGCGGGTTGCGGCAGATGTCGCAGTTACCGCAGTCCTTGTCGAGCACTTCGCCGAAGTACGCCAGCAGGATGCGGCGGCGGCAGGAGGCCGCTTCGGCAAACTGCTGCATGCGCTCCAGCTTGGTGGTGTTCAGCTGGGCCAGGCGCGGGTCGGCGTCCTTGGTAATCATGTCGCGCAGCTGGGCCACGTCGGCGTAGCTATAGTAGAGCACGGCCTCGGCGGGCGCCCCGTCGCGGCCGGCGCGGCCGATTTCCTGGTAGTAGCCCTCGATGTTCTTGGGCAGGTTGTAGTGAATCACCCAGCGCACGTTGCTCTTGTCGATGCCCATGCCGAAGGCTACGGTGGCGCAAATCACCTGCAAATCGTCGCGCAGAAACTGCTCCTGCACTTCGGAGCGGCTGCGGTCGGCCATGCCCGCGTGGTAGAAGCCGGCCCGGATGCCTTTCTCCTTGAGCTTGCCGGCCAGCGTCTCGCACTGTTTGCGCGAGAGGCAATACACGATGCCGGCCTCGTCGGGGTGCTTGGCGAGGAAGTCGACCACCGACTTCACGCGGTCCTGGCCGGGGCGCACGCTCAGCGAGAGGTTGGGCCGGTCGAAGGACGAGAGAAACACCTTGGGCTCGGTCAGGCGCAGTTGCTGCTGGATGTCGCGCTGGGTGAGGCGGTCGGCGGTGGCGGTGAGGGCAATGATGGGCACCTGCGGAAACTGCTCGCGCAAGACCCGCAGCTGGGTATATTCGGGCCGGAAGTCATGGCCCCACGACGAGATGCAGTGCGCCTCGTCGATGGCGAACATGCTCACCTTCAGGCGGTGCAGAAACGCCAGAAAGCCCTCGGACAGCAGCTTTTCGGGCGACACGTACAGCAGCTTGAGCGCCCCGGCGTGGCAGGCCCGCCCGATGCTGCTCTGCTCCGCCTGCCCGATGCTGGAGTTGATGCAGGCCGCCGCGATGCCGTTGGCCTTCAGCGCCTCCACCTGGTCCTTCATCAGGGCAATCAGCGGCGACACGACCACGCACACGCCCTCCTGCACCATGGCCGGCACCTGAAAGCACACCGACTTGCCCCCGCCCGTGGGCATGAGCACGACGGTGTCCTGCCCGCTCAGGATGCTCTGGATAATATCCTGCTGCATGGGCCGGAACTGGTCGTAGCCGTAGTACTGCTTCAGCACGCGCCGGGCGGCGTCGAGCGTGGGCGTGAGGGGCTGGGTAGCTGCTAACATTCGGTAAAAATACGGCGGTTTGCCGGGAGTTTTAGGCTAATAAAACTATCAAAAAACTAAAAAAGTGCGTGAACCGCGCTTTGCTCCGGACCGAACAGGTGGACCTCTTATCTTGGGATGCCGCCAGGCTTTCTACCCCACCGTTCAGCGCCCCGCTCTGCCCATGTCGCACCACGCCGTCACCATCGAAGCCTACAACCAGCTGGCCGAATCCTACGAGGCGAAGTTCATGGACTGGGACCTGTACGACGCGACCTACGACGCCTTCTGTGCCCTGCTGCCGGGGGCGCAGCCGCAGCTGCTGGAGGTGGGCTGCGGCCCCGGCAACGTCACCCGGCAGCTGCTGGCGCGCCGCCCCGACGCGCGGCTGCTTGCCACCGACGCAGCGCCCAACATGGTAGCGCGGGCCCAGGCCAACAACCCGGCGGCCCGCTGCGCCGTGCTCGACGCGCGGCAGCTCGGCACGCTGCCCGGCCCCTACGACGGCATTGTGAGCGGTTTCTGCCTACCCTACCTCGCTGCGGACGACTGTGCGCAGTTCATCGGCCAGTGCCACCGCCTGCTGCGGGCCGGCGGCGCCCTGTACGTGAGCCTGATCGAGGGCGATGAGGCGCAATCGGGCTACCAGGCGTCCAGTGACGGGCAGCACCGGGCGTACCTGCATTACTACCCGGCCGATTTTGTGCCCCGGCTGCTGACCAGCCACGGGCTGACGCTTCACTCCCTTACCCGTGTGTCGCGGCCGCAGCCCCACGGCCCCACGGCCACTGATCTGGTTTACCTTGCCCTGAAGCCCGCCGACAAACCAGCCGCGGGCGCGCTCAACTCCCCGGCCGTTTCTGGGCGGTAAGCACAACCATCCGGGCCGGGCTGCGCTATGCCCACAAAGATTTTCTCCGTGGGCATGTTCTTTTCTACCTCTTCCTCGACGCGAGTCCGCTGGTACGGGCTCGGCCTGCTGGGCCTCTCGGCGCTCATGCTGACAGCCGGCGTGATGCATTTCGCGGAGCCGCGGCCCTTCGTGCGCATTGTGCCGCCCCAACTCCCCGCGCCGGAGGCGCTGGTGTACCTGAGCGGCGCCGCCGAAATCGGACTGGGCCTGCTGCTGCTGCCGCGCCGCACGCGCCGGCCAGCCGCCTGGGGACTGGTGCTGCTGCTGCTGGCCGTGTTTCCGGCCAATGTGTACATGGCGCGCATTCCCGGCGGCGGGCTGGGCTTGCCGCAGTGGATGCTCTGGGCGCGGCTGCCGCTACAGGGCCTGCTCATCGCCTGGGCCTGGTGTTACACGCGGCCGGCGGCGCGGCAGCTGGTTTAAGCGACTTGGTTTATGCGCCATTCCTTTTTCTTCGACCCCACCAAGAGCGGCCTCTTCTACCTGGCCCTGTTCCTGCTGCTAGTGGGGCTGGGCCTGAGCTGGATGGGCGACGTGGGCAACCACTACTCCGTGGTCGGCAGCGTGGCTTCGTTCTTGGCTTTTTTCGTAGCCTTCCAAAGCTGGCGGGCCGCCAACGAGGCTTCGCGCAACACCGACGAAGCACTGCAGCAGATGCACCAGGTCGCCGAGGAAACCCGCAAGCTCGCCGAGAGCAACATGGCCATCGACCAGCAGATCCGCGGGGCCGTCAACACGATTTCCGACGCCACCCGCGAACTGTATAAGGGCATGCCGCGCATCCTGAGCGAGGTTCGCGAATTTCTGGATCGGGCCCACGGGAGCGAGTACCTAGCGGTGCTGACCGACTCGGCGGCCATCGGCAAGTTCTGGACCGAGCACTACGCCCCGGGCCCCCAGCGCCAGCTTGCCAGCGTCACCGACCGCATTCATACGCTGCTGCTGGAGCGTGCCCGCGACGCCCGCGAGTTTTACCTGGCCACCCTTGCCGCCGAGGAAACCACCCCAGACTTTCCGCCCGCCGAAGCCGGCAACAGCCTTTACGGGCACTTTCTGCGCCCCCTCTGGCAGCAGCTACATCCCGAGCGGGAGTTGAGCGCTGCGGCCTGGGAGGCTCACCGCCACCTGCACCACACCACCCTGCGCCAAGTGCAGGAAACGTTCGAGCTTTTCGCCGACCACCCCGAGCAGCGGCAGGCAGGCCTTGGCTCGCACTTCGTGGTGCCCACGCTGCCGTTGCAGCTGCTCATCCGCGTCGATATGGAAGCGGCCGAGCCGTTTCGGGCGCTGGTCATCTTCGTGGGCCAGTACAACCTGGGCCGGCTGGCCGAAGCCCGCGCCATGCTCACGGCCGACCCCGAGCTAGTGCGCTCCTTTGTCAGCATGTTCGAGTCGCTGGTGGGGCTGGACGGGCACCCGGGCTACCAGCAGCTGCGGCGGCAGTGGCCGCTGTAGGACGCCGGGCCGCTTTTCCTATCTTTAAGGCCTGTATTCCTCCTCTCCCGCCTGCATGGCCGCTCCCACTACTTCCTCTTCCTCGGCCGCTACGGCCACCGCCGGGCCCGCGCGCAGCTACGCGCTGCCCATGGCGGCCATGACGTCCCTGTTTTTCCTCTTCGGGGCCGTCACCAACTTCAACGACGTGCTCATGCCCTACCTGAAGGACGTGTGCCAGCTCACCGACCTGCAGTCGTCGCTGGTGCAGTTTGCCTTCTTCGGGGCCTACTTCCTGATGTCGCTGCCGGCCGGCCGGGTGCTGGAGCGCCTGGGCTACCAGCGCGGCATCGTGCTGGGCCTGCTGGTCATGGCCGCCGGCGCGCTGCTGTTTGTGCCGGCCGCCAATACGCGCACCTTCGCCGTGTTCCTGCTGGGCCTGGGCGTGCTGGGCGCCGGCGTGACGCTGCTGCAGGTAGCCGCCAACCCCTACGTATCCGTGCTCGGGCCCGCCAACCGCGCGGCCAGCCGCGTGAGCATCGTGGGCGTGGCCAACAACCTCGGCGGCACCCTGTCGCCTTTGCTGGGCGGCATGCTGCTGTTCGGCGGCTCGGTGGCCCTGAAAGCCCGGCTGGCGGCGCTGCCGGCGGCCGAGCGCCTGGCCGAGGAAGCCACGCTGGTAAAAGCGCCCTACGTAGGCCTGGCTATTTTCCTGGCCGTGCTGGCGGGCGTGTTCTTCACGCTGAAGCTGCCCGAAATCGAGGGCATGCAGGCCGATAACGAAACGGAGGCGGCCGACTTAGCGCCGGCCCTGGGTCGAAAGTCGGCCCTGGATTTTCCCCACCTGAAGCTCGGCGTGGTGGCCATTTTCCTCTACGTAGGCGTGGAAGTGGGCCTGGGCTCGTTCCTGATCCGCTACGGTGAGGCGCAGGGCATTACCCAGCTCAGCGACTTCACGCAGGCGCTGGTGCGCGGCCTGAACGTCGCCACGAACTTTGTGGGCGTGCTGCTCGGCCAGTCGCCGGCCCCGATTGACACCACCGCCGGCTTCACCAAGGCCGTAGGCGCGGTGCTGGTGGCTTCCTACTGGTTTGGCTCGCTGGTGGGCCGCGTGGTGGGCATTCCGCTGCTCAGCCGCATCAACGACCGGAAGGCTCTGGCCGCGGTGTGCGCCGCCGCGGTGCTGTTCGTGCTGGCTTCCATTGCCGTGCGCGGCGAAGCGGCCCTGTGGCTGGTGGTGCTCTGCGGCCTGATGAACTCCATCATGTGGCCCGTCATCTTCCCGTTGGCCATCAAAGGCCTCGGCCCGTTCACCAAGCAGGGTTCCTCCTACCTGATCATGGCCATTGTGGGCGGGGCCATCGTGCCGCTGCTCATGGGTTGGGTGGCCACCTACGCCGGCGGCCTGCGCGTGGCGTTCATCCTGCCGGCGCTCTGCTACGCTTACCTCCTTTACTACGCCCTGCGCGGCTACCGCGTGCGGTAGGCCTGCCCGGCTTTCCGCGCCCACTGCCGCGCCCATGGCCGGGCCCGCTGCCACTCCGGCGGCGGGCCCGCCTGCATTTCGGGCCGGCCCTGGATGCGCTACCTTTGCCTTCGCACCGATTTTCCGACTATGCCCGCTTTGCTTCAGCACGACGTTTCCCTGCGCCCCTTCAACACTTTCGGCATCGACGCCAAAGCCCGCCTGTTTGCCGTCTTCACTACGGTGGAGGAGCTGCGCGAGCTGCTGCGGGAGCCCGAAGTGCAGGCCGCGCCCAAGCTCATCCTCGGCGGCGGCTCCAACCTGCTCTTTACCCAGGACTTCGACGGGGTGGTGCTCAAAAACGAGATTCGCGGACTGGAAACCCTGGACGAAGCCACCGACGGGAGCACCCTGGTGCGGGCCGGCGCGGGCGAATCGTGGCACGGGCTGGTGGAGTACGCGCTGGGCCAGAACCTCTCGGGCATCGAAAACCTCTCGCTGATTCCGGGCACGGTGGGCGCGGCCCCGCTGCAAAACATCGGGGCCTACGGCGTGGAGCTCAAGGACGCCTTTGAGTACCTGGAAGCCGTGGAGCTGAGCACGGGGCAGCTGCGCCGGTTTTCGCGCGAGGAATGCGGGTTCGGCTACCGCGAATCGGTGTTTAAAGGGCCGCTGCGCAACCAGTACGTGGTGACGGGCGTGGTGCTGCGGCTGCACCAGCGGCCGCAGGCCAACGTGTCGTACGGCGCCATCCGCACCACGCTGGAGGAAATGGGCGTCACGGCTGAGCCCACGCCCCAGCAAGTGAGCCAGGCCGTCATCAGCATCCGGCGCAGCAAGCTGCCCGACCCGGCCCAGATCGGCAACGCGGGCTCCTTTTTCAAGAACCCGGAGGTGTCGCAGGCCAAGTTCGACGCGCTGAAGGCTGAGTACCCGGAGCTGCCCGGCTACCCGGTGCCCGGCGGCGTGAAAGTGCCCGCGGGCTGGCTGATTGAGCAGTGCGGCTGGAAGGGCCACCGTGCCGGCACCGAGGGCCGCTACGGGGTGCACGACCGGCAGGCGCTGGTGCTCGTCAACCACGGCGGGGCCACCGGCGGCGAGGTGCGGGCATTGGCCGAAGAAATTATTGCGTCGGTGCGCGAGAAGTTCGGCATCGAGCTGCACCCGGAAGTGAACATCCTGTAAGCTCGCATAGTCCGGGCGCTATATTAAAGTTTAGAGTTATTAGCCTTTCTTTTTGCAAGAACTTCAGAAACAAGCCGGATATTTGTAGGGAGTTGCCTCTCCCTACCTATTGCAGCCTTTTTGCTTCTGATGAAAAAATTGACTCTTCTGGCGCTGCTGCTCGGCGGCGCCCTGGCGGCCCAGGCTCAGCAGGGTCGGGCGCCCAAGCGTACCACGGCGGCGGCTCCGGTCAAAGCGCAGCCGGAACCAGCTGCGGCACCGGCACCGGCCGGGCCCCTCACGCTGGCGGCCGTACGCACGGCCGAGCCGGGCACCACTGTCACCGTGCGCGGCGTGGTCGTCAACGGGCCGGAACTGGGCAACATTCGCTACATCCAGGATAAAGAAGCCGGTCTGGGGTTGTTTTCCAACACCCTGGACGCGCTGAAGGCCCTGGTACCGGGTGACAGCGTGGAAGCGCACGGCACGCTGAAGAACTACAACAGCCTGCTGGAAATGGACCCTGTGCTGTCGGTGAAAAAGCTGGCCTCGGGCCGCAAGTACACCATCACTGCGGTGCCGGCCACGGAGCTGACGAAAGTGCTCAGCGAAGCCTACGAGGGCCGGCTGGTGAAAATCACCGACGTGGAACGCCTCACCAGCACCGGCGGCAACGCTGCCACCGCGCTGGCCGGCAACATGAACTACCTGATCAACGGCCAGGCCGGGGCCATCGTGCGCGTTTCGGCGCCCTCGACGGGCACCAACGGGTTGGTGGGCAGCACGGTGCCCACGCAGAAATTCGACCTGGTCGGGGTGGTCGGGCAGCACTCGCCCACGGGCACGCCCACGGGCTACCAGCTGCTGCCGCGCCTGAGCACCGACTTGGTGGTGGCCGGCGGCTTGCCCGTTATTAAAGGCGAGCCGGTGCCCATAGCCGTGACCAAGAACAGCATCACGGTGGATTTCGCCACCATCAACCCCGGCACCACCAAAATCGAGTTCGGCGCCACCCCGGCCCTGGGCGGCGTGATGGAGGATAAAACCCCGACCACGCAGCATCAGATGACTATTCCGGACCTGCAGGCCGGCACGACGTACTACATTCGCGTCTCGTCGGCCAACAGCATGGGGGTCAGCACCCAGCCGGCCGTGCCCATGATTACTCGGAAAAAGTAAGCCCGCAACGGCGCTTGCACGCAACGCAAAAGCGCGGCCCCCTTCTGGAGGCCGCGCTTTTGCATGTAAGGCCGGCTTGCTCCGGCCAGGAGCGAAACGCTTATTTCAGCACGGCCACCGTTACGCCGTCGCCACCGCGGTCGGCGTGCTCGTCGGCCACGCTGGCCACCGCGCGCACGGAATGCAGGTAGTCGCGCACGACCTGGCGCAGCACGCCGTTGCCGCGGCCGTGGATGAATTTCAGCTCGGGCACGCCCAGCATCACCGCGTCGTCCACGTAGTTCATGATGCGCTGCAGGGCGTCTTCGGCCCGCTCGCCGCGCAAGTCCAGCGTGGTGCTGAAGCCGGCCATGCGCCCGGTCACGTCGAGGCCGCTGGCGCGGGCCTCCACGGCCGGCGCCTTGCGGGCGGCCTCCTTTTCCCGCTCCCGGATTTCCGAGCGCGTGACTTTTTCCAGCTGCTGCACCTTCACCAGCGTCTTGAGCCCGCCGAAGAGCACTTCGGCGGTTTTGCCCTTCAGGCTCACCAACTCGCCGTAGCCTTCCTGCCCGATCAGGGCCACCTTATCGCCGGGCCGCAGGGCCTTCGGGTCGATGGTTTCGCGCTGGCCACGGGGCTTCGGCAGCTCTTCCTTCAGCTCGCGCTGCACGAAGGCGTCGAGCTGCTGGCGAGCCGCTTTGGTTTGCTCCTTTTCGGCGCCGGCCGTGCGAATCTGGCTGATGGTGGCCTCGATCTGCGCGTTGGTGTCCTTGAGCAGCAGCTTGGCTTTCTGCTTGGCCTCGCGCAGCACGTCCTGCTTGGTTTCCTCCAGGTGATTTTTCAGGTCCTGGTACTCCTGCGCCACCTTTTTCATGCGCCGCTCGTTCTTTTCGGCTTCGGCGGTGCGCTTTTCAAGCTGGGCCTTTTCGGCTTCCAGCTCTTCGAGTAGGCGGTCGTAGCGCACTTTTTCCTTGCCCACGAGCTGGGAAGCGCGCTCCACGATGTTCTTCGGCAGGCCGATCTTGCGGGCAATTTCCAGCGCGAACGAGGAGCCAGGCTTGCCTGTTTCGAGGCGGTAGAGCGGCTGCAGGTGCTTCGGGTCGTAGCGCATGGCGCCGTTGACGAGGCCCGGCGTACGCTCGGCAAGGTTTTTCAGGTTGGTGTAGTGCGTGGTGATGACGCCGAAGGCCCGCACGCGGTTCAGCTCCGACAGCACAGCCTCGGCAATGGCGCCGCCCAGCGCGGGCTCGGTACCGGTGCCGAATTCGTCGATGAGCACGAGGCTGCGCTTGTTGGCCAAGAGCAGGAACTGCTTCATGTGCGTCAGGTGCGAGGAATACGTGCTCAGGTCGTTTTCCAGGCTCTGCTCGTCGCCGATGTCCAGGAAAATATCGTCGAACACGCCCGCTTCGGAGTCGTCGCGCACGGGAATGAGCAGGCCGCACTGCAGCATGTACTGCACCAGGCCCACCGTCTTCATGGCCACCGACTTACCGCCGGCGTTTGGCCCCGAAATGACCAGGATGCGCTGCTCGGCGTGCAAGACCACGTCAAGGGGCACCACCTCGCGGCCCTGCTCCTTGAAGTTCAGGTACAGCAGCGGGTGGCGGGCCTGCGTCCACTGAATGAGCGGACGAGCCAGGAGCTTGGGCATCACCGCTTCCATCTGCCGGGCAAACCGGGCCTTGGCGCGGATAAAGTCGAGCAGGCCCAGGAACTGGTAGGCGCGGCGCAAATCCGGGATGTGCGGGCGCAGCTGATCGGTCAGGCTGATCAGGATGCGCACCAGCTCGCGGTGCCAGGCGTTTTCGAGGTCCTTGATGTCGTTGTTGAGCTCGAACACGGCCTCCGGCTCGATGTACACCGTCTGGCCCGTAGCCGATTCGTCGTGGATCAGGCCCTTGATGCGGCGCTTGTGCTCGGCCACGATGGGCAGCACCAGGCGGCCGCCGCGGATGGTGGGCTCGGCGCCCTCGGGCGTCCAGCCCTCGGAGCGCGCCTTGCGCAGCACATCGGCAATCTGCCGGCGCAGGATGCCCTGGCGGTTGATCAGCTCCTGGCGCAGCTGCCGCAGCAAGGGCGAGGCGTCGTCGCGCACGTGGCCGTCGTCGTCCACCAGCTTGTCCAGGCCGGCCAGCAGGTTGCGGTCGGCCTGCACGCCGATGCCGAGCAGGCGCAGCGTGGGGTACAGGCCCTCGGGGGCCTGGGTGAAAAAGGTCAGCGCCTCGCGGATAGTGCGCAAGGACATCTTGATTTCGTAGAAGGCGGCCACTTCCAGGTACGCGCCCGGCAGCTGCGCCCGCAGCAGGTGCGGGTGCACGTCGTGGTAGTACTGGCTGGGGAAGTCGGCGCCGGAGTTGAGCAGCTGGCTGAACTCGTCGGTCTGCTGCAGCAGCTTGCGCAGCTCGTCGGCGCGGGGCTGAAACTGCATTTTCTGCACGTAATGGCGGCCCAGCTGGCTCAGGCACAGCTCAGCCAGCCGCTCACGCACTTGCTGGAAGCCGATTTTCTGCTCGAAGGTGTTGGGGTAAATCAAAAGGGTATCGGGGACTGAAGTAATCGGGAGTGGGAACAAGGGCGGGCCCCGGAGGGCTGCGTCAGCCTTCTTTAACAGCCGCTCGGGCCGAAAGATTCAGGCAAAGCTATACGCGGGCGGATGAAGGCCGAAAAAATGCTGGTGGGCCGGCGGCTGCATATTGCTATACAAATATGCCTCATTACTTTTGGCGGTGTTAGACAAATCCCATTGCATGAGAAAACTTCTACCACTATCTTCTTTCGACCTATTTCCTGCGCCGCGCCCGTGGCCGGCCCTTATTCCCTAACTACCCGGCGGCCCCTGTTACCAGCCCGGGCGCCCCGCTAGTCCGCATCCTATCCCCGGCCTCCGGCCTTTCCTTACATGATTTCCAGATTCTGGTTGACCGCGGCCCTGCTGGCCGTTGGGCCGCTGGCCGCGCACGCGCAGGTCAGCAAGTTTAGCTACACCTTCGGCGTCGGCGCGAAGCTGTTTCGGGCGGCGCCCTCGCTTTCCACCACCCAGCCCAGCCCCGGGCGCCAAAACATTCCCCTCTTCTCCCTGGGCCTGAGCTTCGACGCGCCGCTGCGCAGCTTCGGCCCGGAACGGGCCCTGGGCCTCGTGGTGAACCCCCAGGGCGGCATTTTCACCGACCAGAGCGTGCAGAACGGGCAGGAGGGCTTCACGGCCGACGTGCCGCTGTACCTGACCTGGCGCTACGGGGCCAAGGCCACCAAGAAATCCGCCAAAACCTGCGGCGTGGGCCTGGGCGGCGGGCTGCGGTCGGGCTTTGTGTTCTGGGGGGCCGCCGACCACCCCATGCAGCAGTTCTACGCCTCGCCCAGCCTGATGCTGGAGGGCGTGTACAGCACTGCGCGCCGCGACTACTACCTGCGCCTGAGCGGCGACGTGGTCAAGCACCGCTTCTCCGATTTCCGCTACGTCGACAGCGACGTGGCGCAGCCGGCTTCGCTGCAGACGGTGCAGCTGCAAGCCGGCCTGAGCCTGTAGCGCCCCGCTTTTGTATTCCGCTTCCCCTGTACTCTTATCCCGCATGAAAGCTTCCCTCTTCCTGGCCCTGCTCGGGTTGGGCACCTCCCTGCTGGGCTCGGCCCCGGCCCCCGACAAGCCCGCGCAGACACTGCAGCTCAGCAAATCGGAAAAACTCGACGGTACCATCACGCTGGCCAACCGCCACACCCTGCTTTTCATCCCCGACGGGGCGTCGAAGAACGTGCGGGTGGTGGCCGTGAGCCCCAGCGGGCAAACCGCCTGGCAGGCCACCGTGGAACGCCAGCAATACAAAGATTCCGGCCTGAATCTGTGGAAGTCTTTGGCCGATAAAGCCGACGTGGAGCTGAGCAGCCGCCTGTACCCGCTGCAGGTGTTCAGCGCCGGCAACACGGTGTACCTCTACGAGGTCATCCGCGAAACCGACAACAAGCTCGGCGTGGAGGCCAACCAGGTGCTGGTGCAGCAGATCGACGCGCAGGGCAAGGTGCGGCGCCACACGTTCGCGGCGCCCGAGCTGAGCAAGAAAGTAGAACGCGGCGTGCTCGGCGCTTACGCCGACGAGGACGCGCTCTACCTGGTGACCAAGCTCACCAACCCGCGCGAGGAAACCGAGAAGTACTTTTTGGAGCGCTATGACCCGGCCGGCAAGAAAATGCAGCAGCAGCCGCTGGATCTGCCCCAACCCTACGCGACCAAGCAGGAAGACGTGTCGTACCACGACTGGGTGCTGGCCGGGCGCCGCGCGGGCAAGACCTACTTCTACCGCGCCCTGCGCGGCACCAGCAAGAAGGACAACCCCAACAAGGTGCCGGTGGAATACGAATTCCGCCTCTACAACAGCGCCGGCCGGCCCGCGGGCCAGTTCACCACCGACCTGCACCAGAAGCTCGACAACACCTTCGTGAACTACTCCGGGCCGATGTCGCACTTCCCCTCGCAGGGTCACGTGGCGCGCCTGGTGACCAAGACCAGCTCCAGCGGCCGCTCGACCCGCAGCTACACCTACGACACCTACGACGTGTCGACTTCCGGCCTGGGCGAAATCTACCTCGACCCCACCTCGGAGGACTGCTTCATCGCCGGCGAGTACGGCGGGCGCACCTACGACCCGACCGGCGCCCAGGACATCCGCGGCACGTTTATCTACAAGGTAAAGGCCGATGGCACGGGCAGCACCCTGGTGAAGAACGCCTACCCGGCCGAGGTGAAGAACGACTACAAGTTTCTGGTTTCGCTCTACGGCGACAACCGCCTGGCCGGGCTGTTCGTCAACCCGGTCACGCGCGAAATGGGGCTGCAATTCGAGCAGCACAACCGCAACGTGGTGGTGACCTACGACGCCAACCTGAAGCTGGTGAGCCAGCAAAACCTGGCGTACAAGGAGCAGGCAACCCACCTGTTCTGGCAGATCGGCGACTCCTACACTTCGTCCGGCTCCTTCGGGGCCTCCCAGATGGAGCTGCCGCGGCAGTACGTGGCCCGCGCCCAGGATGGCTACTGCCAAAAGCTGCAGGGCGTGATGGAGCGCTCCAAGCCGGCCGCCAAAGCCAAGCCCGAAGACCAGCCGTACTACGAGTACGCGCCTCAGCCGGACGGCAGTGTGCTGGTGGTACGCCACTACAATAAGCTCGGCAGCCCGGTGTACATCTACGCCCTGTAAGCCGGCGCGTCCCGTTCGCCCAACTCTTATTCCTAATGCCGATGCGTCGGCCCTAAACATGGTCGAGGGGCGCATTTTGCTCCCTTTGCCGTATTACCCTGCTGCATGAACATTCTGACTACCGGGCTGCTCAGCACCTTGCTGGCTACCACCGCGCTGGCCCAGGCGCCCGTCCAATCCATTCCGCTGGCCAAAGAAGAGGCCCTCATAGGCACCGTTACGCTGCCTAACCACCACACCCTGCTGCTGCTAGGCACTGACAACAACCCGCAAATGCGGGTACTCAGCCTGACGCCCACGGGCCAGACGGCTTGGACATCGAAGGTTGCCCATCCAGCCGAGTACGTTTCCTCGCAGCTGTACCAGCGCTTTTTCAGCAACAGCGACGGCAACAGCCTGCTGCTCGGGGCGCTGTTTGCCGACGACAACGCCGCCCTCGGTATGAAGAAGAACCAGCTGATGGTGCAGCGCGTGGACGAGCAGGGCCAAGTGACGCGCGCCAACTTTTCGCTAAACCTTTCTGACGACAAGAAAATGGAGCACACGTCCTTCGGCTCGTTTGCCGACCAGGGCGCCCTGTATCTGGTAACTAAGGAAACCAATCACCGCTTAGAAACGGTCGCATTTCTGCTGGAACGCTATGACCCGCAAACCAAGAAGGCCCAGCAGCTGCCCCTGGCCTTGCCCAAGGCGCCGGAAGTGAAGGCCAAGCCAGCGGAGTTGTTCACCGACTGGGTGTACGCTGGCTTCCGCCGCGGCAAGGTGTACTTCTACCGCCCTATCAAGGGCCAGAGCCGGGAGGACGTGCCCGAGAAAGTCCCGACCGAATACGAAGTGCGGGTGTTCGACGTGACGGGCCAGGCGGCTGGCGGCTTCACCACGGCCCTTCACCAGCAGTTCCAGCCCAGCACCTACGTGTATTCGTCGGGTTCCCTGCCGCACTATGGCCAGGGGCACGTGCCCTACGCGATGAACCAGTACAGCAGTCAGGGCAACGTTACCATTGACCCGTTCGACCAAACATCGGGCTCGACTGGCGCCCTGTACCTGGACCCCAACTCCGAGGATTGCATCTTCCTGGGCGAGTACAACAATGTCATCTTCGGGCGCCTGGCAGGCGGGCAACCACTGCTGGGTGGCTTTGTGGCCCGCTACAGCTCCAGCGGCCAGCTGCTGAAGCTGGTACAGGAGCCCTACGGCCCCGAATTGAAATCCGAGAAGCTGCTGATGAGCGCCGCCGGCCGCCGCACCGCCACCTACCTGTTCGACCCCTATTCCGGCCACCTGCTGTGGGAAGGCAACTGCGACCTGACGGCCCGCGGCCAGGAGGGCCCTTCGGCTCACCTGCGCTTCGAGTATGACGAGCAGTGGAAGGTGCTCCGGCAATCGGCCTGGACGCTCACGCCCAAGAGCACCCCGGCCGCTCAGCGGGCCCGCGTGTACTACAGCGGCCCGGATACCCAGCTGCCCGGCCGGCTAATCAGCACCCTGATTAGCTACTCAGGGCTGCTTCAGCCCAATTTCTACTTGCCCACCCTGGCCCTGACGCAGGCCCCGGTGTACACCAAGCTGGAGCAGCTGGCCGGCCAAGAAAAGAACCCGGAAGCCAAGTACGTGCTCAGCCCCAGCGGCAGCGGTACGGCTACGGTTATCAAGTATGGCACCGGCGGACCGCTGACCGTTTACGCCCTGTAGCAGCCGCGCTTACGCGCGGTCCGGAATATCGGGGCGGCCAACCGGGTTCGGCCGGGTTTAGCTTCGGCCGAACCCGGCCGTTTTTGTACCTATCTTGGTCGGACGCTCACCACTTCTCGTCGATGCCCAGCCCGAACAGGGCAAAGTCGTACTTCACCGGATCGTGCGAGTCGAACTGGCGCAGCTTGTCGGTCAGCTCCGTGGCGGCCTGCCAGTCGGTTTGCTTGCGGGTAAGCAAGCCCAGGCGCCGGGCCACGCGCTCCACGTGCACGTCGAGGGGGCATACGAGGTCGGCAGGCGAGAGGCGCTGCCACAGGCCGAAATCGACGCCGTGCGCGTCGCGGCGTACCATCCAGCGCAGGTACATGTTTACGCGCTTGCAGGCCGAGTTGCGCGCGGGCGTGGCCACGTGCTTGCGGGTGCGCTCGGGGGCGTCGGGCAGGCTGAAAAACAGGTGGTGAAAGTTCTCAAGTCGCTCGCGCTGGGTCTGGCCGTTCAGAAAGGCGTCTTCCAGCGTGTCGTGCTGCTCGTAGTACCAGCGCAGCCAGTGCACGAAGTACAGCAGGTCGGTGTCGCAAAAGGTGCGGTGGCAGAAGCGCTCCAGGCGGCGCAGGTCGTCGTCTTGGTGGTGCAGGATGAACTCGTGCGGGGCGTTGTCCATGCGCGCGAGCAGTTCGTCCATCTTCTTGAGGATGATGCTGCGCTTGCCCCAGGCCAGCAGGGCCGCGAACAGGCCGCTGATTTCGATGTCGGCGCGCTGCGTGAAGCGGTGCGGCAGGCTGATGGGGTCCGGGGCAATAAAGGCGGGCTGGTCGTAGCGGCGGTACCGGTCGTCGAGCAGGACCTGGATTTCGGCGTGGGTCACTGGATGTGAGCGTGCTTAGCCAAATTATGCCGAGCACAGAGCAGTTGAATGTTATCAGCCGTTAAAGAAGAACCGCCTTTCGAGAATGGGATAACGTGGTCGAAATGCAAGTTATCGGTGCTCCCGCACGATACGCAACGCCCTTTGTCGCGCTTCCAAACGGCTTGTTTTACTACAGCCGGAATTAATCGATTATGCGTCAGATCCGGTAATACCTCTTGAGCCGGGTGCTCTTCGTCGCTTAGCAAGTGTAGCTCAAATTTGAAGACCTGGCGCAGACCATCTGATTGCCGCCAAGCATCGACCAGCGCAAAGACGCCATTATACACCCATATGCCGTCCTTGATCTTTTCATACACCCGGATATGGTCAGGAGCCAAAGTGCCGGCCTTTGCCGCCAAAGCTGCTTGGAGAAACTTCCCATTCTCCGTAGGCTTGCCGCTGGGCAGAAATTCAGGCTGATCTACAATTTTCGGGTTGGAAGCGAGGTTGCGAGCTGCATCATGCCCTTCGTAAATAAGCACACGGCCGGCATTACGCAACTCGTCCGCATAAGGGGCTCCGGGGCGCACCGACATCAAAATGACCGAGTGCCGCCCGTGCAAGCGGAAGTTCATTCCGCGCTGCAAGCTAGTATTCTCCACCCAGCACGTTTCCGCGTGGGTCAGCACGTCACCGGCCTGAATATCAGCTCGTGGCGTTACTCTCATTACTCCGGCAGGTAGGAAGTTTCGACGCGGAAGCGCTGATCGGGCGTGTTCAACTTGGCCACGGCCTTTTTGGACAAGCGAATGAGCACCGCGGCGTTGTCGCCGGTGTCGGGCAGCTTGCCGATGACGCGCACGTACACCACCTGCCCGTTCATGATGTTGCGCACCATCATGATGGTGCCCACCGGCGCGGTTTTGTGCAGGGCGAGGTACTTCTCGGAGTTGCCACCCTCGATGACGGCCGCGAGGCCGCTTTCCGTCACTTTGCGTACCACTTCACTGGCGCGCGTCGGCTCCTTTTCCTCTTCGGCGGGGCTGGCCGGCGTGGAGGTGCCCGCTACCGGGCTGCTGGCGGCCGGCGTTTCGCGGATGGCTTCGCGCTCCGCTTCCCGCTCTTTGGCCCGCTCCTTTTCGGCTTCGTCGTCGCGCTCGGGCCGGGCGGTGGGCGGGGCAGCGGGCTTGGGCGCGGCAGCCACCGGCTCGGAGGCCGGGCTAGCGGCAGCTCCGGCAGCGGGCACGATGATGAGCGTCTGGCCCACGCGCACGCCGCCGCCGGCGGGCAGCTTGTTGTAGCGCTGCAGGTTGGCCGGGCTCACGCCAAACTTGCGCGAAATGGCAAACAGCGTCTGGCCGGCCTGCACTTTGTACACCTTGTTGCCGGCCGCGTCGGTGGCGAGGCCGCGGGCAGTGGCCGAAGCCGGAGCGGCCGCGGCTTTCGGGGTGGCCGCAGCGCCGGAAGTGGCGGGCAGCACGGCGCGTACCCGCGGAATCAGCACTTCCTGGCCCGACACGAGCGCGCCTTTGATGCTGGGGTTGGCTTCCATGATCTGCTCCACCGAGACGCGGTAGCGCCGGGCCAGCCCGTAGAGGGTTTCGCCGGGCGCTACGCGGTGGCGCACGAAGGTTTTGTTTTGCCGCACCACCACGCCCACCGAATCGGGCGGGGCGGGCAACTTATGAGCTGCAGCGGCAAGGGGCAGCAGGAAAAGGCAGAGGGCGGAGAGAGTCAGCGGAATTCGGGGCATACGAAGGGGAGCGTACGGCGCAGGGCGCGGCGTCGTTCGACGCAGGTTGGGACAACACCGCCGCCGCGCTACATCGGCGAAAGATACGGAAAGTTGCCTGCGGCGCAGGATTTTGACTAGTATCGTGCCAATTTTGCCCGGCTTAGTCCAACCACTCCGCAACGGCTCTGCCCAGTCGACCTGTTCCGGATTTTCCCTTTTCCGCCTCATGCTCAGCATCGGTATCATCCCCGCCCGCTACGCCTCTACCCGCCTGCCAGGCAAGCCGCTCATCGACCTCGGCGGCAAAACCATGATCCAGCGCGTGGTGGAACAGGCCCGGCAGGCCGCGCTCAGCCGCGTGGTGGTGGCCACCGACGACGAGCGGATTCTGCGCCACGTGCAGGACTTCGGCGGCGAGGCCGTCATGACCCGCCCCGAGCACCCCAGCGGCACCGACCGGGTGTGGGAGGCCTACGACCAGCTCGGCGTGACGGCCGACTGCGTGGTGAACATCCAGGGCGACGAGCCTTTCGTGCAGCCGGCCCAGATCGACGCGCTGCTGGCCCTTTTTGCCGACGCCGGCACGCAGATCGGCACATTGGTCAAGCCGGTGGTGAGCCAGGAAGAGCTGCTCAGCCCGCACTTGCCCAAGGTAGTGCTCGGTGCGCAGGGCGAAGCACTGTACTTCAGCCGCCAACCCATCCCCTACCTGCGCCAGTACCCCGAAGTAGAGTGGCTGCAGCACCACTGTTACCTGCGCCACCTCGGGCTGTACGCCTACCGTCCCGCCGTGCTCGAACAGCTCACGCGCCTGGCCCCGGCCCCGCTGGAGCTGGCCGAGTCGCTGGAGCAGCTCCGCTGGCTCACCCACGGCTACCAGATCCGCACGGCCGAAACCGAGCTGGCCACCATCGGCATCGACACCCCGGAAGATGTGACGCGGGCATTGCGGGAACTCGACGCGCGGGCCGGGCGCTAACGAAAGCCGATCAGGGAAGCAGCGCGCCCCTCGTCAGGCCGGGCGGTTAGGCCCTTCGCCATCTGCTTTGGCTTGCACGGCCTCTTCGGCCATGGAGGCCTGCTCCTCCTTCATTTCCCGCGAGAGAAAGAAGTTCAGGGCCGTGCGGATTACGGCAATAGCGCCGAGCTGCCCGATCTGGGCCCAGCTGGGCGCTATGGCGGTCGAGAGGATATCGGCGCCGAGCTGAAACTCCAGCGCCAGGGCTAGGTAGCGGGCCAGCGAGAGGCGCACGGCGGTGAAGTTGGCGGGCTTGCGGCGCAGCAGCATGGGCAGTAGCTGTACCAGGGCCGTCAGAATGCCCACCCCGATGACACCCGCGCCCACGGCTTCTACGCCCAGCTTCAGCCACTGCACCAGCCCCCGCACCGAGCCTTCCACGAGCTCAAATCGGCTAATCATTTCGGCGGGTTGAACAGTGGGCATGGCAAGGAATGTGGCCGGTATACGGCCGAAGCTGCCTCTTTGGCTGAGGTGTTCCGCACCGCGTAAAATTCCGCGTTAGCCCCCCGCCTTTTTGGCTTTGTAGCCCAGCTTGAGCAGCTCCGCCAGCACTTTTTCGCGGAAGTCGCCCTGGATCAGGATTTCCCCGTCTTTGGCGTTGCCGCCCACGCCGCACTTGGTTTTGAGGGTTTTGCCCAACGCCTGCAGGTCTTCGTCGCGGCCCACGAAGCCGGTTATCAGCGTCACCTGCTTGCCGCCGCGCTGCTTTTTATCGAGCTGCACGCGCAGCTGCTGCTGCTGCGGGGGCAGCGTGGCGGCGGTGGGCTCGTCGTTGTTTTGGTATTCGAAGTCGGGATTGGTGGAGTACACCACCCCGGTACGGTTCTGCTTGCTCATCTAGGGGAATGGTTAAATTATCTGATGATTAAAGGGTTGATTGTTCTGGCAGGTCGATTCGCTTACGTTGGCGGATTCGGCAGCAGGTCGCCGGCGCCAAGCCGGCCGCCTACCCGTCGACCACCGCTACAGGCGGGCTCCGCACCCGTCAACGGCCCTGGTTCGGGCTACTAGAACGACCAGCCATTTAGCCATGCAGCCCTTTAGCAATCAAACTTACTTAAACGCCGCGCCGACCACCACGGGCAGGGCTAGGGGCTCTACGTCGACCGTTACTTCGCGGGCCTCCCCGGCAAAGTCGCCGTCGAGGTGAAAGCCCAGCGGCTCGGGCGTGCTCACACGCACGCTCCGGGCCGTGTGGTACACCACCGCCCCGGAGGTCGGCAAGTCGCCTACGGCCAAGCCGTAGGCCACGCGCAGCGCCCGCGCCAGCGGCAGCTGGTCGATCAGGCACACGTCGAGCAACCCGTCGCGGATGTCGGCCAGCGGGGCGATGTAGGCGTTGTTGCCGTACTGGGCGGCGTTGGCGAAGGCCAGCACGTAGCAGTGCGAGCTAAACCGGTGCTCCCCGCCCAATTCGATTTCCACCGGCGTGGGCTGGTAGCGGCCGTACTCGCGCAGCGCCACGCGCACATAAGTGGCCAGTCCGCGGGTACCCGCTTCGGCAAAGCAGCGGCTCACGTGGGCATCGAAGCCCAAGCCCGCCGTGCAGAAAAATGGCCGCCCGTTCAGCCGCCCCACGTCGATGGGCACCACCCGCGGCTGCCGCAGCAGGGCCACGGCCGCGGCCGGCGCCAGCGGAATGCTTAGGTGGCGGGCCAGGCCGTTGCCGGAGCCGCGCGGCAGTACTGCCAGCGCTGCGCCGGTGCCTAGCAGCCCGCGCCCCACCTCGTTTACCGTGCCGTCGCCGCCCACCGCCACCACGATGCCGAAGCCCTCGGCCGCGGCCGCGCGGGCCAGCTCCTCGGCGTGGCCGGCGTACTGGGTGGCGCGCACTTCGTAGTGCAGAGCGTAGCTTTTGCCCAGTTCGCGGTGCAGCAGGCCGGGCAGGTCGAAGCGCCGGTTGGTACCCGAAATCGGGTTAAAGATGAAGCACAGGCGCGACAGGTTGGCGGGCATAGGGCGGCAAAGATAGATTGGCGACGAGAACGGATAGCTAACGGGTGGCATCGGATGCGGCCCGGCCGATGGTCCGGACAAGCAACACGAGGCCACAACGGCCAGAGCGGCCGTTGTGGCCGATTACGCGCAATAAAAAAGCCAGCCCCGCCGAAACGGAACTGGCTTTTCTATGGAATCAGCCGCAGCTTACTTCACCATGTTGCCGAGCTTCTCGATCAGGTCGGCGGTGCGGGTGGAGTAGCCGGTTTCGTTGTCGTACCAGCCCACTACTTTCACCAGCGTACCGTTGGCCGAGGTCAGCTCCGAGTCGAAGATGCAGGAGTGCGGGTTGCCCACGATGTCGATGCTCACCAGCGGGTCGGTCGAGTACTCCAGGATGCCTTTCAGCTCGCCTTCGGCGGCTTTCTTCACGGCCTCGTTGATCTGCTCCTTGGTTACTTCCTTTTTCAGGACCACGGTCAGGTCGGTCGTCGAGCCATCCGGAATGGGCACGCGCATGGCCACGCCGTCGAGCTTGCCCTTCAGGTGGGGCAGCACCAGGCCCACGGCCTTGGCGGCACCCGTCGAGGTCGGGATGATGCTGTAGGCAGCGGCGCGGGCGCGACGCAGGTCCTTGTGGGGCGCATCCTGCAGGTTCTGGTCGGAGGTGTAGGCGTGCACCGTGGTGATGTAGCCTTTCTCGATGCCGAACGCGTCATCCAGCACCTTGGCCATCGGGGCCAGGCAGTTGGTGGTGCACGAGGCGTTGGAGAGGATGGTCTCGTCGCCGGTCAGGATGTTTTCGTTCACGCCCAGTACTACCGTGGGAATGTTGCCGGTAGCCGGAGCCGAAATCACGACCTTTTTGGCACCGGCGGTCAGGTGCTGGCCTGCGCCGGCTTCGTCGGTGAAGCGGCCGGTCGATTCGAGCACCACGTCCACGCCCATGTCGCCCCAAGGCAGCAGCTTCGGGTCGCGCTCGGCGAGAGCGGCGATGCGCTGGCCGTTCACGGTCAGGCTGTTCTCGTCGTAGGTCACGGTGCCGTCGAAGCGGCCGTGCACGGAGTCATACTTGAGCAGGTGCGCCAGCGTCTTGTTATCCGTCAGGTCGTTGATGGCGACAACCTCCACGTTGGGGCGGCTCAGCAGCGACTTGAACGTCAGGCGGCCAATGCGGCCGAAGCCGTTGATGGCAACTTTGATTTTAGCCATAAGGGGAAAGGAAACTGTTAGGGCCCCAAGCTCCGGGCCGATGGAGAGAATGCGCGGCGAAGGTACACGCCTCTGGGAGAAATGCCAACACGGCGCCCGGGCGGCGCGAGTTGGCGGCCCGTTTGCCGTCGGGCGGTACAACTGCCCGGCAGGGTGGAAGGTTGCCCGGGGCGGCCGCATCAAGACTAACAAATGTTTGTTAGAAGCTAAAAAGGCGGTAAATTAGCCCCGCGCGCCCTTCCTCCCATGTTCCCCACCCGCAAGCCCAACCGCCGTCAGCTCATCCTCGACGAAGCCGCCAAGCTGTTCAAACAGAAGGGCTTCGGCGGCACGTCCATGCGCGATTTGGCGCGCGAGGTAGGTATGGAAGCGGCCAGCATGTACAACCACATCAAGTCAAAGGACGAAATCCTGGATCTGATCTGCACGCGCATCGCCGGCATCTACATTTCGCAGCTGGCCGACATCGAGCAGACCGAGGCTTTGTACGCCGACAAGGTGAAGGCGCTGATTCGGCTGCACATCCGCCTGATGGTGGAGGACGGCGCGGCCGTTTCGGTGGCCAACAACGACTGGAAGTACCTGCCGGAGCCGCAGCTGACGGCTTTCAAGGAGGCGCGTAACAGCTACGAGAAGGGCTTTGCGCGCCTGATCGAGCAGGGCATTGCCGCCGGCGAGTTTCAGCCGGTCAACGTGTCGGTGGCCCTGTTCACCATTCTCTCGGCCGTGCGCTGGGTGGAGCTGTGGTACCGCCCGGGGCGTGAGCTGTCGGCCGAAGAGCTCGAAGACCACATCATCACCATGCTGCTGACCGGATTAGCCAAATGAGTGGTTGCTGATTGTTGATTGCTGGTTGTTGGACGTTCAGACGCGCCAAAACCAACTAACAATCAACCATTAACAATCAACAATTAAACACACATGAGCCGTTTTCATAAAGTCCGCATCAAGAGCATCGTCCGCGAAACGCCGGACTGCGTGAGCGTAGCCCTGGACGTGCCCGCCGACCTGCAGGACGCGTTTCGCTTTACCCAGGGCCAGTACCTCACGTTTCGCCGCGAGCTGAACGGCGAGGAGCTGCGCCGCTCCTACTCCATCTGCTCCTCGCCCCTCGACGGCGAGTGGCGCGTGGCCATCAAGCAGGTACCCGAGGGCCGTTTTTCTTCGCACGCCGTGCAGCAGTTGCGCGTGGGCGAAGAGCTGGAGGTGATGCCGCCCATGGGCCGCTTTTACACCGAGCTGCACCCCGCGCACCAGAAGCTGTACGTGGCCTTCGCGGCCGGCTCGGGCATCACGCCGGTTATGTCCATCGTGAAGACGGTGCTACTGACGGAGCCCAACAGCCAGGTGTACCTGATTTACGGCAACCGCGGGCGCAACTCCATCATCTTCAAGGAGCAGATTGAGGCGCTCAAGAACAAGTTCGTGGACCGTTTGAGCGTGTACCACATCCTGAGCCGGGAACACGGCGACGCGGACCTGTTTTTCGGCCGTATCGACAAGCAGAAAACCCAGCAGTTCCTCTCCAAGATCATCCCGCCGCAGGAAATCGACGAGGCCTTCATCTGCGGCCCGGAGGAAATGATTCTGGGCGTGAAAGAGGCTCTGACCGAGGCCGGCGTGGCCGCGGAGAAGATTCATTTCGAGATGTTTACGGCGGCCGACGGGGGCAAGCGTGCCGCGGAGCGGCAGGCCCAGCGCCCGGCGGGCGAAGACGACAAGCACAGCCGCGTGACGGTGCAGCTAGAAGGCACGAAGCACCCGCTGGAAATGTCGTACTACGGCGACACGATTCTGGACGCGCTGCTGGAGCGCGGCATTGACGCGCCGTATTCGTGCAAGAACGGCATGTGCAGCACCTGCCGCTGCCGCGTAACGGAAGGCACGGTGGAAATGGACGTAAACTATTCCCTCTCCGAAACCGAAATAGCCAAGGGCTACGTGCTCAGCTGCCAGGCCCGCCCGACGTCGGAAAAGGTCAGCGTGGATTTCGACCAGTAAGCGCCGCGCGGGCTGGCGGCCCCGGTGATGACCAAAAGCGACCTGCCCGGCGGCTCGTCTCGACCCGACATGGCGCGCAAGGAGCCCGAAGGCGTCCCGCCCGCAAAATTTTTCTACTTTCAACTAACGCCTGTTAGTTACTCTTTGTTAAGGAGGCATGGAAACCCTGGAAGTCAACCTCGAAGAACAGTTTCAGACCCGCATCGACGCCGACGTGCGCATCGAGCCCAAGGACTGGATGCCCGAAGCCTACCGCAAGACGCTGATCCGGCAGATTTCGCAGCACGCGCACTCCGAGCTGGTGGGCATGCTGCCGGAGGGCAACTGGATTACGCGGGCTCCTTCGCTGAAGCGCAAGGCCATCTTGCTGGCCAAGGTGCAGGACGAAGCCGGCCACGGCCTCTACTTGTACTCGGCCGCCGAAACGCTGGGTGCCTCCCGCGACCAGATGCTGGCCGACCTGCACTCGGGCAAAGCCAAGTACTCGAGCATCTTCAACTACCCCACGCTGAGCTGGGCCGACATGGGCACCATCGGCTGGCTGGTGGACGGGGCGGCTATCCTGAACCAGGTGCCGCTGTGCCGCACCTCCTACGGCCCCTACGCCCGCGCCATGGTGCGCGTGTGCAAGGAGGAGAGCTTCCACCAGCGCCAGGGCTTCGAAATCATGCAGACCCTGTGCGAAGGCGCGCCCGAGCAGAAAGCCATGGCCCAGGATGCCCTGAACCGCTGGTGGTGGCCCACGCTGATGATGTTCGGCCCCAAGGACGCTGACTCGCCCAACACCGAGCAGTCGATGAAGTGGCGCATCAAGCGCTTCACCAACGACGAGCTGCGCCAGAAGTTCGTGGACATGATGGTGCCCCAGGCCGAGTTTCTGGGCCTGACCGTGCCCGACCCCGAGTTGAAATGGAACGAAGCCAAGCAGGGCTACGACTTCGGCGACGTGAACTGGCAGGAGTTCTGGGACGTGGTGAAGGGCAACGGCCCCTGCAACCGGGAGCGGCTGCAGGCCCGCGTGCAGGCCCACGAAGCCGGCGCCTGGGTGCGCGATGCTGCCCTGGCCCACGCCGAGAAGCGCGCCCAACGCGAACAATCGGCCAAGGCAGTAGCCTAACGCCAACGGGCGTTCCAGCGGAGCTTGCTGAAGCTTCGCTGGAACGCCGCCATTACCCAACGATTCTGCATTCCCCCTCTCAACATGACTCAGAAAGAATGGCCCCTGTGGGAAGTATTCATCCGCAGCAAGCAGGGCCTCGACCATAAGCACGTGGGCAGCCTGCACGCCGCCGACGCCGAAATGGCCATCCAGAACGCCCGCGACGTGTACACGCGCCGTTTGGAGGGCGTGAGCATCTGGGTGGTAGAAAGCAAGCACGTGCACGCTTCCAATCCCGATGATTCGGCGGCTTTCTACGAGCCGGCCAACGACAAAATCTACCGCCACCCCACGTTCTACACGGTGCCGGACTCCATCAAGCACATGTAACCCGGCGCCGCCATGTACGCATCCACCGATAGCATTACCCTGCCCGACGTGACGCCGGAACTGCGCCAGCAGCTGTTTCAGTACGTGCTGCAGCTGGCCGACACCAGCCTGATCCTGGCCCACCGCCTGTCGGAGTGGTGCGGGCACGGGCCCATCTTGGAGCAGGACCTGGCCATGGCCAACATCTCGCTCGATTTGCTGGGCGAGGCACGCAGCTACTTTCAGTACGCCGCCGAGCTTGAGGGCCAGGGCCGTACCGAGGACGACCTGGCGTACCTGCGCGCGGCCGTGGAGTACAAAAACCCGCTGCTGGTGGAGCAGCCCAACGGCGACTTTGCCCACACCATCGTGCGGCAGTTTCTCTACGACTGCTTCCACTACCACCTGCTGCTGCATTTGCAGCAAGGCCCCGACCGTCACTTGGCCGCCATTGCCGAAAAATCGGTAAAGGAAGCGGCCTACCACCTCAAGTGGAGCTCCGAGTGGGTGATTCGCCTCGGCGACGGCACCGACGAGAGCCGCCGCCGCCTCGAAAAGGCCTTGGACGGCCTCTGGCGCTACCGCGGCGAGCTGACCGCGCCTACCGCCACCGAGCAGGCCCTGCAGGCCGCCGGTTTCGTGCCCGATTACGCGGCCATCGGGCAGCAGGTCGAGGCGCACGTGGCGCGGGTGTTTGAGGAGGCTACGCTGGCGGTGCCGCAGGGCGTGTTCATGCAGAAGGGCGGCAAAGACGGCCGGCACTCCGAGCACTTGGGCTACCTGCTGGCCGAGCTCCAGTACGTGCAGCGCGCATACCCCGGCATGAAATGGTAGAACCGGCCACGGCCCCGACTGAGGAGCGCATCTGGCAGCTGCTGGAGGAGGTTTCCGACCCTGAGGTGCCGGTGCTCAGCATCCTGGACCTGGGCATCGTGCGCGGGGTGCGGGTGGAGGACCAGCAGGTCCACGTCACCATCACGCCCACCTACGCCGGCTGCCCGGCCATGAACACCATTGCCACCGACATCCGGCTGCGGCTGCTGGCCGAGGGCATCACCCAGGTGCAGATTCACAACCAGCTCAGCCCGGCCTGGACCACGGCCTGGATGTCGGAAGCCGGCAAGCGCAAGCTGGAGGCCTACGGCATTGCCCCGCCCCTGGAAGCGACTGGCCACGTGCTGAACCTGTTTGGGCAGGCCGAGGCCATCCGGTGCCCGCATTGCCGCTCCGCCCACACCAAGCTCGTCAGCCAGTTCGGCTCCACCGCCTGCAAGGCCCATTACCAGTGCCTCGACTGCTTGGAGCCGTTTGATTACTTTAAGTGTCACTAACTCCCCGCATGGACAAGATTACCATCGGCATCATCGGCAGCGGCGCCATGGGCGCGGGCATTGCCCAGGTGGTGGCCCAGGCCGGCCACCCCGTCTGCCTGTTTGATCTGAACGCCGCCGCCCTGCAGCGCGCCACCGCCGGCCTGAGCACCAACCTGCGCAAGCTGGCCGAGAAGGGCAAGCTTGCTCCGAGCGAGTGCGAAGCCGCCATTGGCCGCGTGCGCTACTGCAACGACTTGCGCACCTTTGCCGACTGCGGCCTGGTTATCGAAGCCATTGTGGAGGACCTGGCCGTGAAGCAGGCCGTGTTCCGCGACGTGGAAGCCATCGTGTCGGCCGACTGCGTGCTGGCCAGCAACACTTCGTCGCTTTCTATTGCCTCCATTGCCGCCGCCTGCCAGCGGCCGGAGCGCTTTATCGGCATTCACTTCTTCAACCCGGCCCCGCTGATGCAGCTGGTGGAAGTCATTTCGGCGGTGCAAACGCGCGCCGGCTTGGCCGAGCAAACGCGTGAACTGGTGCAGAGCTGGGGCAAGCTGCCGGTACTGGCCAAGGACACGCCGGGCTTTATCGTCAACCGCGTGGCCCGCCCCTACTACGGCGAGGCCCTGCGCCTCTACGAAGAAGGCGTGGCCGACCTGGCCACCATCGACTGGGCCATGACCGAGCTGGGCAGCTTCCGCATGGGTCCGTTCGCGCTGATGGACTTTATCGGCCACGACGTGAACTACCGCGTGACCGAGTCAGTGTTCACCTCGTTTTTCTTCGACCCGCGCTACAAGCCGTCCTTTACCCAGAAGCGGCTGTTCGAGGCCGGCTACTACGGCCGCAAATCGGGCCGCGGCTTCTACGATTACCGCGAAGGCGCCGAGCTGCCCGAGCCCACCCGCGACGCCGCGCTGGGCCAGCAGATTCTGCGCCGCATCCTGGCGATGCTCATCAACGAGGCCGTGGACGCGCTGGCGCTGAACGTGGCCTCCCGGGAGGACCTAGAGCTGGCCATGACCAAGGGCGTTAACTACCCCAAAGGCCTGTTGGCCTGGGCCGATGAGCTGGGCCTGCCTGCGGTGCTCGAAACGCTTGACGCGCTCTACGAGGAATACCACGAGGACCGGTACCGCGCCAGCCCGCTGCTGCGCCGCCTCGTGAAAGCCAACCAGACCTTTTTCCCGCGCGAAACACCCGCCGCTGCCGTCCACTAAAGCCCGCCCCGGCCGGGTCGCAACTATTGATCTGAGGCTGCGGACAGGTTTCGGCGCGTGTTGCTCCTGGACTGAATGGGCCCTACCTCGGCTGCTACCTGATTCGTTCGGCTCGGTGATTTCTCATTTGGCTGCGTCCGCAGGCTGCAGTCAGGCGCTGCCGGAAAGTCAGGACGCGAGCCTACGTCAGTTGCTTCGCGGCTACGTGCTTTCATCGTCCTGAACCCACCTTATTTCTCCTTCCATTTCTCCTCCCATGAACCAAGCATACCTGGTCGACGGCATTCGCACTCCCATTGGCAACTTCGGCGGCTCGCTCGCCCCCGTCCGCCCCGACGACATGGCCGCGCTGGTCATCGAGGAACTGCTGCGGCGCAATGCCTCGGTGGACCCGGCCGCCATTGCCGACGTGATTCTGGGCTGCGCCAACCAGGCCGGCGAGGACAACCGCAACGTGGCCCGCATGGCCCTGCTGTTGGCCGGCCTGCCGGTATCGGTGCCCGGCGAAACGGTGAACCGCCTGTGTGCATCGGGGCTCTCGGCCGCCATTGCCGCCGCCCGCGGCATTCAGTCCGGCGACGGCGACCTGTTCGTGGCCGGCGGGGTGGAAAACATGACCCGCGGGCCGCTGGTCATCAGCAAGGCCAGCACCGCCTTCGGCCGCGACTCCGAAATGGTGGATTCCAGCTTCGGCTGGCGCTTCGTCAACCCCCGCATGAAGCTGCAGTACGGCATCGACGCCATGGGCGAGACGGCCGAAAACCTGGCCGAATGCGACCAGATCAGCCGCGAAGACCAGGACCGGTTTGCTTACACCTCACACCAGCGCGCCACCCAGGCTCGCGACAACGGCCGCTTTGCCGCGGAAATCGTGCCGGTGCCCATTCCGCAGCGCAAGGGCGAGCCGCTGCTCTTCGCGCAGGACGAGTTCATCAAGTCCAATACCACGCTCGAAGGGCTGGCCAAGCTGCGCCCGGCCTTTCGCCCGGGCGGCACCGTCACGGCCGGCAACTCGTCGGGCCTGAACGACGGCGCGGCGGCCCTGCTGCTCGCTTCCGAAGACGGCCTGAAGCGCCACGGCCTCACCCCGCGGGCCCGCATCGTAGCCATGGGCGTGGCCGGCGTCGAGCCGCGCTACATGGGCATCGGGCCGGTGCCAGCCTCGCAGCAGGCGCTGAAGAAAGCCGGCCTGACGCTGGACCAGATGGAGCTGATCGAGTTCAACGAAGCCTTTGCCGCGCAGGTGCTGGCCTGCACGCGGGCCCTGGGCCTGGCCGACGACGACCCGCGCATCAACCCCAACGGCGGCGCCATTTCGCTGGGCCACCCGCTGGGCATGAGCGGCGCGCGCATCCTGAACACGGCCGCGCTGGAGCTGCACCGCCAGCACAAGCGCTACGCCCTCGTGACGATGTGCATCGGGGTGGGCCAGGGCTACGCCGCCATCATCGAACGGGTATGATCTACGCGTTCAACGGCTTTATCCCGGTCGTGCACGAATCGGCCTTCGTGCACCCGCAGGCCACCGTGACGGGCAACGTCATCATCGGCCGCCACGTGTACATCGGGCCCGGGGCCGCCATCCGCGGCGACTGGGGGCAGATCATCATTGAGGACAACTGCAACGTGCAGGAAAACTGCACCCTGCACATGTTTCCGGGCACCACCGTGCGGCTGCGGGAAATGGCCCACATCGGCCACGGCGCCATCATCCACGGGGCCACCGTGGGCCGCAACGTGCTGGTGGGCATGAACGCCGTCATCATGGACCGGGTGGACATCGGCGACGAGTGCATCATCGGCGCGTTGAGCTTCATCAAAGCCGATGAGGTGATTCCGCCGCGCAGCCTGGTGGTGGGCAACCCGCACAAGATCATCCGGCAGGTGAGCGACGAAATGCTGGCTTGGAAAACCGAGGGCACCCGCGTGTACATGCAGCTGCCCGCCGACCTGCACGCCACGCTGCAGCCCTGCGAGCCGCTGCGCGAAGTGCCCGCCGACCGGGCCGTGCAGCCGGGCAGCTACCGCACCTGGGCCGAGCAGAAAGGCACGTAAACCAGCCGGCAAAATCGAGGCTAAAACAAAAGGCCGCCCAGCTAAGCTGAGCGGCCTTGTTGTAGTCCGTAGGGGAATCGAACCCCTGTTGGCAGAATGAAAATCTGCAGTCCTAACCCCTAGACGAACGGACCAGGTACAAACGGCATCGGAGTAGTCCGTAGGGGAATCGAACCCCTGTTGGCAGAATGAAAATCTGCAGTCCTAACCCCTAGACGAACGGACCAGATTACGAGGCCGTTGCCGTTTGATGGTGCAAAGATAGTAGGCGCAGCTTTCAGCGCAATGCCTGGGGCCGAAAAAAAGGCCACTCCGCGAAAATACGGCTGATTTTCAGGCTAAAAATTTTCAAACGCCGCCAGAATCCCCGGTTTTGCACGGCGCCGGCCCTGGCCCTGCAGGCGAAGCCTAATCCTTTTGCCAGCCGCCTGCGTAGTGCTTTGGCCCGGAACTGCCTGCGTGGTTTCGGCCCGTTCCTGCTCTTCACGCTCTGCCCCTTCCCACCCCATGGACGTTTACCACGAAATCCTGCCCGACCGCTACGTGCTGCTCCTGGCCGACAGCCCCACGCCGGCTCCCGGCACGGCGGCCGACACGCTGGCCCGCTGCCTGTTGCAGGCCTGCCGCAGCGGCAAAACCAGCGTGTGGATCGACTGCAGCCGCCTGCACCACCTGCCCACCGCCGCCCGCGACCTGCTGCTGCGCTACCAGAAGCGCCTGGGGCGGCGCGCCGTGCGCCTGGTGCTGAGCCCGGCGTCGGCCGCCGTGCACGCCGCTTTCGCCGACGTAGCGCCGGAGGCTCGGCCGGAAATGGCCAGCGAAGAGCCCGCCTAGCCCCGCCGGTGGCGCGGCAAAACTTCTTGCGGAGCGCGCGGTTGTTCGGGGTCCTTCCTCCCCTACCTTCCCTCCATGAAATTGCTGTTCGGTTACCTGCGCCAGTACTGGGGCCTATTGGCGTTGGCCTTGCTGCTGGCGGCCATCAACCAAGTCTTTTCCCTGCTGGACCCTTACATCTTCCGGCAGATCATCGACCGGTACGTGGCGCCCGCGCTGCGCAGCCCGGAGCGGCCGGGCCTGACGGCTTTTCTGACGGGCGGCGCGGGCCTGCTCATTCTGCAGGCCATGGGCGTGGCCATGGTGTCGCGCATCGCCAAAAACTTCCAGGATTACTACGTTAACGTCATCACGCAGCGCCTGGGGGCCCAGCTGTATTCCGACGGGCTCAGCCACTCGCTCGACCTGCCTTACCAAGTGTTTGAGGATCAGCGCTCCGGCGAAACACTCGGCAAGCTGCAGAAGGTGCGCTCCGACGTGGAGAAGCTGATCCAGAACTTCGTCAACGTACTGTTTACCTCGCTGGTCGGCATCATCTTCGTGATGTGGTACGCGGCGTCGGTGTACTGGCCCATTGCGCCCGCGTACTTCCTGACGATTCCGCTGCTGGGCTTCGTCAGCTCGCTGCTCAGCAAGAAGATCAAGACGGTTCAGAAAACCATCGTGGCCGAAACCACGGCCCTGGCGGGCGCCACCACCGAGAGCCTGCGCAACATCGAGCTGGTGAAAAGCCTGGGGCTGGCCCAGCAGGAAACCCAGCGCCTGAACGGCACCACCGACCGCATTCTGAAGCTGGAGCTCAAGAAGGTGCGCTACATCCGCTCCCTCTCGTTTGTGCAGGGCACCTTCGTGAACCTGCTGCGCAACGCCATCCTGCTGATGATGCTGTTTCTGGTAGTGCAGCACAAGATTACCATGGGCGAGTTTTTCTCGCTGTTCATTTACTCCTTCGCCATCTTCGGCCCGCTGCAGGAACTGGGCAACATCATCAACATCTACCGCGAAACGGAAGCCTCGCTGGCCAACTTCCAGCAGATCCTTGATACCCCGCGCGACGTGAAGCCCGCCGCGCCCAAGGCCATCGGGGAGCTGCAGACGCTGGCCTTTGACGACGTACACTTTCGCCACCTCACGGCCAACACGGCGGCGCTGGACGGCATTTCGTTCCGCACCGAGCTGGGCCAGACGGTTGCCTTCGTGGGCCCCTCGGGCTCGGGCAAAACGACCCTGGTCAAGCTGCTGGTGGGCCTGTACCCGCCAGCCCAGGGCCGTATTCTGTACAACGACGTGCCCGGCGACCAACTGGACCTCGACGCGCTGCGCGAGCAGATCGGCTTCGTGACCCAGGACCCGCAGCTGTTTGCCGGCACCATCCGCGACAACCTGCTCTTCGTAGCGCCCCAGGCCACCGACGAGGAATGCCTGCGCGCCCTGCACGAAGCGGCCGCCGACTCGCTGCTGCGCCGCGCCCCGCTGGGCCTGGACACGGTTATCGGCGAAGGCGGCGTGAAGGTATCGGGCGGCGAAAAGCAGCGCCTGAGCATTGCCCGTGCCCTGCTGCGGCGCCCCACCCTGCTGGTCTTCGACGAGGCTACCTCCGCGCTGGATTCGCTTACGGAAGAGGAAATCAGCCGCACGGTGCGGGATTTGTCGGCCACGCGGCGCCACCTCACCATCCTGATTGCCCACCGCCTGAGCACCATTCTGCACGCCGACTGCATCTACGTGCTGGAGCGCGGCCGCATTGTGGAGGCCGGCCGGCACCAGGAGCTGCTGGAGCGCAAAGGCCTGTACTACGCCATGTGGCGCCAGCAGATCGGCGAGCGGCAGCGCCCGACGGCCTTAGCTGCGGCGCCAAACGGCGCGCCGCAACACGCCGGGCAGCCGGCATAGGCCGCGCAACCTCGGCGGTAGGTAATACAATGTAAACTCCCCTCAATGAAAACGTCCTGCCCGGATAATTCCAGACAGGACGTTTTCGACGTTGCTAACTGCGCTTCTGGCTGCAGCGCACCTTGAACTTCAACCCGTTTGGTGCTTCCGCTTAGTGCTGCACCAAGACGCGCTGGCGCAGCACGCTACCGTTGCCAGCCTGCCACTGCACCAGGTACACGCCGTTACGCAAATCGGCGACGGGCACTTCGACGACGGATGTCGCGGCGGGCAGCGGCAGCGTACGCACGACGCGCCCCGCCGCATCCAGCAGCCGCACCTGCCCCGGCGCGCCGTTGTCCACCACCGGACCGCGCAGCCGCAGCACGTCATTGGCCGGGTTGGGAAAAGCCTGTAACTCGGTCTCGGCAGCCGAACCGCTCACGGCGACAGGTTCGGAAAAGTGCTCCGGCCCGTCGATGTCCACCTGGCGCAGCCGGTAATAGCGCACCTGAGCGGCCGCGAGGGCCCGGGCGTCGGTGGCGGTGTATTGACGGCGCACAGTGCTCTGGCCGGCGGCGGCTACGCGGGCTACTTCCCGCCAGCGGCCAGCCGTGGTGGGGTCATCCGAGGCTTCCACCGCAAAATAGGCGCTGCGCTGCTCACTGGCCGTTTCCCAGCGCAGTTGCACGCCCGGCAGCGCCGGTTCGTAGCGCCCCGCGAAGCTCAGCAGCTCAACCGGGAGCACCGTGCTCGGCAGCAACTGCAGCAACGACGCCCCGCAAGGATTGGTACTATTCAAACTGAAGTCAATCACGGCCAAGCCGGCGGCCACGTCGCTTTCGAGGCTCAGCGTGCGCGACTGTTGGCCGTTGGCAATGGCGTAGTGCATCACGGCGCCGGGCCGGATGATGTGGCCCAGTTGATGCGCGTGGCCTTGCTCGTGCAGCGCCACGCTCTCAAAATCGTACTGCCCGGATGCCGGGGCCGCCGCCGCGAAGTTCCAGTTGGTGGTGTTGCTGAAGATGTAGTCCATTTCGACCACCGACCAATACGTGACGCCGCCGGTGATGCAGCCGCGGTAGCGCGAAGTGGTGCGCCCCAGCACGTTGGCCGGCAGCTCGCTACCGGTGTCGAAGCGCACAATGTTCACCTCGTCGTCGGCCACGGTGCTGGTGCTGGCCGTGGCCCCCACACGCAAGTTCAGCCGGGTGGTGCCCTTCCAGGTGGTCAGGGCCCGCTCAAACGCGCCCCGCGCGGCCGTGTTAGCTGCGAAGTTGGCGTCGTATTGCAGGGTGTAGCCGCCTTGCGCGTCGTCGTTGACGAGGCGGGCCCGCACCGCCGGCGTGCCGATGTTGGAGTACGAATACACCACGCTCAGCGCGGCGGGGCTACTCGCGGTCAGGCCGTTGGCATCGGTTACCCGAAACACGCCGGAGCCGGCGCCGCCGCCGGTGGCTTTGGAGGGCACCCGCACCTGAATCTGGGTGTCGCTCCAGAGCACGTAGTCAACCGCGTTGGCGGCCACGTAGGATTGCCCGCCCTGGTCGGCATTCAGAAACTCCACCTTGCTGCTGCCCCCCTGCGTGCCGAACCCCGAGCCGGTGATGGTGAGCACGCTGCCGGTTCCGGCGCTTATCGTGGCGGGCAGAAATGCACTGATGATCGGAGCATTGCCGCGCGCGGCGGTGGCTTTGGCGGCGCTGGCGACGGCCTCCAGCTGCGCGTTGGTCTTTACCTGACGCAGCCGCTGCCCGGTGCTGCGCTCCACGGCCGGGTACAGCTCTTCTTCGATGGAACGGTAGCGAGCAAAAGGCTCGGCAGCCGTCAGCGAACCGGCTTCGTAACGCACAAACCCCTGCGGGCCGGCTACCAGTCGGTAAGCCTGTCGGTCGGGCCCGGCGGGATTGGGCTCCAGGAAAAACACCCCCTGCTGCCCCACACTCAGCTCCGCAGTGCCTGTTACTTCTTCGCGGCGCAACCCGAGGGTGCCGCCGGGCTCGGCCAGCCGCACCCCCGCAGCGGGCAACTGGCCCGCAAACACTTTGTACACCTCCAGCTCGCTCAGGGTAAAGATATTGCCGCGGGCATCAGCTACGGCCTGTTGTCCGGCCACGCGGGCTTCCACCACCACGGCGGCAGCGGCAGCGCGCTGGCTCAGCGACGCCGGCACCAGCATGCAGGAAGCATCCTGCGCATGAGCTGAAGTAGCCACAAGGGCCCGCAGGCAAAGGAACGCGGCGAAAAGTTGGCGCTTAATCATGGGCTCGGCTTTGTACTTGTCCGGGAACAGGCCCGCTCGTTACTGGGGCTTGGCGTTGAACAACTACGCGCCAAAGAGAATTCAAATTAACAGTTATTCTACGAAACAGTAAACGAAAACACCAGCTCCTTGCGTTATACCCCTGATGCCCGTACGCGCCCAGCGTGCGTATTTCTGGCAGCATAATTGCAAATACAGCATTCAAACCAAAAGGATTTTTTCATGAACCACGCCCGCACTTTCCGCCGCCTGCTGGCCAGCTCGCTCCTCGCGTTGGGGCTGCTGACGGGCGGCTCGGCTTCGGCCGCTCAGCCGGCTCCGCAGCGCGATGTGCTGCGTGAAATTACCGATGTCGTAGGCCTGAAGCCCCGTTTTCAGCTCCGCGCCACCACTCAAGTCGAAAACGCGGCGGCCGTGGTGTACGGCGGCCAGCGCTTTCTGCTCTACAACCCCAACTTTGTGGCGGCCGTGAACCGCGCCAGCCGTACCGACTGGGCCGGCGTGAGCATTCTGGCGCACGAAATGGGCCACCACCTGAACGGCCACACCCTGCAGGGCGGCGGTTCCAATCCCTCGGACGAGCTGGAAGCCGATGAGTTTTCGGGCTTCGTGCTCCGCAAGATGGGCGCCAGCCTGGCGGAGTCGCAGAAGGCCATGGCCCTCGTGTCGCAGGACTACGACTCGCCCACGCACCCGGGCCGCCCGTCCCGCCTCGCCGCCATCGGCCGGGGCTGGCAGCAGGCCAATGGGCAAATCGTGGCCAGCGCCCGCACCAGCGCTCCGTCGGCCCAGCCGGTCGCCATTGCGCCGCGCCCGGTGGCCCAGCCCGCCGCTTCCAACATCAGCTTTGTGGGCAAGCTCACCTTCCGCGACAATCCCGCCGAGCCGCTGTACGTGACCAAAGGCCTGAACGTGGTGCGCCTCGACCGCGACGACCGCACCGCCGCCGTGGTGGGCCGCCTGACCCGCTCCAGCAGCTCGGACTTTCCCTTCGTGCTCATCGACGGGCAGCAGCGCCGCCTGTTTGTCAGCGCCCAGGGCGGCATTTACACGCCGCAGGGCCAGCAGGTCGGCCGCTTGTCGGATCCTTCGTAACGATTCAGGCTTCCGCCGCCATGGAACGCCCGCTGCCGCATTTGGCAGCGGGCGTTTTGGCTTAGTAGGAGGTGCTTATGCGGCCGGCCGGCCCGGGCCGGTGCATGCTTGGGCGCCGATGCCTTTATTTGCCGACCGATACTCCCGTTTTCATGCCTACTACCTACCCTTTCCTGCTGGTCGACGCTTTCACGCAGCAGCCGCTGGGCGGCAACCCCTGCGCCGTGGTGCTCGATGCCGAAGACCTGACAGACGAGCAGATGCAGCGCCTCGCGCGCGAGTTCAACCAGTCGGAAACCGTGTTTGTGCGCCGCCCGGCCCAGGGCGGCGACGTGGCCGTGCGCTACTTCACGCCCGCCGAAGAAATCCCTCTGGCTGGTCACCCCACCATTGCCACCGCCGTTGCGCTGGTGCACGCCGGTCGGGTGTCGGTCAGCAACGGGCCACGGGAGCTGCAGTTTGAGCTGCGCGAAGGGCCCATTCGCGTGGGCATCGAGCCGGCCACGGCCACCGCGCCGCTGCAGGTGACCATGACGCAGCGCCAGCCCGTGTTCGGCACCGTGCACGACGCAGCGGCGGTGATGCCCCTTTTCGGCCTTACGCCCGACGACGTGCTGCCCGGCGCGCCTATCCAGACGGTGAGCACCGGCACGCCCCAGCTGATGGTGCTGCTGCGCGACCATGACGCGCTGCGCCGCGCCCGCACGCCCGAGGTAGCCGCCTACAGCCGTTACCGCGCCGCCAGCGACTTTTTCAGCCCGCACCTCTTCTGCCTCGGTGGCGCCACCGCGGCGGGCAGCACCTTTGCCCGGCACTTCGGTACGCCGCCCGACATCATGGAAGACCCCGTTACGGGCTCGGCCACGGGCGCCATGGCGGCTTACCTGCACCAGCACGGCTACCTCACTCAGCCCGAATACGTGGCGGAGCAGGGCCACTGGCTGGGCCGCCCGGGCACCGTGCAGGTGCGCGTGGCCGCAGCCGCCGGCGCCATTCACACCGTGCAGATCGGCGGTACGGGCGTGGTGCTGGTGGAAGGCGCCCTGACGCTCTGAGCCGCCAACAGAGGCCGAGCGCCGGGCGGGGCCGGCAGGCAACTCTAAGCTCGGCAATGGGGTTATGAAGAGCGTCGCGGGAGAGCCTGCGGCGCTCTTCACTTTTCTACTGCTTTAGCCGTGCCCGAATTACCCGAAGTCGAAACCTACCGCCGCTTTCTCGACGACCTGCTGCTCCAGCAGACCATTGCGCACTTCGAAGTGCTCGACGCGCACGTGCTGGCCGCGCCCGAAGCGGTCCTGCGCGCAGCCACGGTGGGCGCGACCGTCACTGGGACGCGCCGGCTGGGCAAGAACTGCTTTCTGGAGCTTTCCACCGGGCAGGTTCTAGCCCTACACTTCGGCATGACCGGCGACGTGGGCGCCTACCGCGACGACCACGACCGCCCGCGCTTTACCCGGGTGGCGCTGCACCTGGCCGACGGACTGCGCATCGCCTTCATCGATCCGCGCAAGTTTGGGCGCATCCGCCTGGCGGGCAGCGTGGCGGAGTACCAGCGCCTCAAGAAGCTGGGCCCCGACGCCCTCGAGCTGACAGCGGCCGAGTTGAGCGCTGCGCTGGCCCGCAAGAAAACGCTGCTCAAACCCTTGCTGCTCGATCAGCGCCTCACGGCCGGGCTCGGCAACTGGATTGTGGACGAGGTACTGTTCCAAGCCGGGCTGCACCCCGAGCGCGTGGCCGGCTCCCTCACACCTTCCGAAGTGCAGGCGCTGCACGCCGCCATTGCTTTGGTGCTCACGACGGCTATCGAGCAGGAAGCCAACTACCGCCAGTTTCCCACAACCTTTCTGATCCACGCCCGCGAGTGGGACGCCTACCCGGTGCCCGGATCGGACTCTTATAAGTATTGCCCCAAAGACCAGGAGGCAATTGTAAAAAAGTATGTCGGTGGGCGTGCTACTTACTACTGCCCTACTTGCCAGAAAGAACAATAAGCAGTAGCTTTCCTAATTAACACTAAGCAAAAGCCGCTCTGCGAGTTACGCAGGCGGCTTTTGCATTCTACCTACATTCGAAAGTACAATTGCAAATTGCATTGAATTTTACAGATATAATGTTTGAATTATTGACTTTTTCCGCGAAAAGCCGAACCATATCTAGTAGCTTAGCATTGTGACGCCAACGCAAGGCCAGCCACCGTGGCCTTTGGCGTGAAGTTGGAATGTGTAATGAAAGGCAAAAACGCCGAGTGAGCCGCAAGGCTCAAACTTCTTCACCAAACCCCTTACCTGTTTTCATGAAGAAACTGCCCGTTTACCTGAGCCTGGCGCTGGCCGTAGTTGGTCTGGCATCGTGTGAGAAAGAACTAGAGGAAGTAGCCCAGCCGTCGATCAAGACGGAGGCCGCAGCTCAGCAAACCCCGCAGCAACTCCTGGCCGCCGGCCAGTGGCACATGACGGAGCTGACGACGACCAGCCAGCCCGCTGACGCCGCCCAACCCATCACCACCAGCATCTACGGTCAGCTGAAGTCGTCGATGCGCGACAACCTGACCCAGTTTACCGCCGATGGCCGCTACGTGCAGGACGAAGGCGCGACCAAAATCAACCCGGCCATGCCTCAGCAGAAGTCGGGCTCCTTTCAGCTGAGCGAAGACGCCAAAACGCTGACCGTGAAGCTGCCCGACAGCGAGCGGACGTTCTCGGTGGAAGAAATTTCGGCCAGCACGCTGCGCCTGAAGACGACCTCCGGCGAAGGCGCAGCTGCCGTGACCTACGTGAGCACCTTTAAGCACTAAGCGGCTCTCCAATTTCCAAAGTCCCGCTGGCTCCACCCAGTGGGTACGCCCGGCCGCCCTGCGGTCGGGCGTTTTGGCGTTGGGGCCCGCGCGGCAGCCGGGCGCAAGCGGCCCAACGCCAAAACGCCCGTCCGCCTCACCAGAAACGTAGGTGAGGCGGACGGTGCGTTGTTGACCAGAAGGAAATCAGCAGCAGGCTATCAGAGGGCAGCCGCGGCAATGCCTGCTCGCAGCCGGCGCTGTACCTGCGGCAGGGCGCCGTGAAGCTGATCCAGGGAATCAATGACGAAGTAATCGGTCTGGAACACATCCTTGCGGAAGGCCATGTCTAGGACCGCCTCGGTGCTGAAGGCGTGGCGGCGGGGCTCCGTGCTCAGGCTGTAGCGCGTTTCGCCAGCCGAGGAGAGGATGCCGGCACCGTAGATGCGCGCCTGCTGGCTGCCGGCGTCGCGGATCAGGCCGAACTCTACCGTGAACCAGTACAGGCGGGCCAGCAGCTCCACGGCGGCCGGGTCGGAGGCGTGCAGGGTGCCGATGTGACCGAGCTGGTGCAGGAAGCGGCAAAAGGCCGCGTTGGTGAGCAGCGGCACGTGGCCAAAGACGTCGTGGAACATGTCGGGCTCCTCCAGGTAATCCAGTTCCGAGAGCTTGCGCAGCCACGTGGTGGCGGGAAACTTGCGGGCGGCCAGCAGGCCGAAAAACACCGCGTCGTCGACGATGCCGGGCACGGCCACTAGTTCCCAGCCGGTGAGGCGGCGCAGCACCTGGTTGGTGTGGCGAAAGTCCGGAATGCAGTCGGCGGTGAAGCCGATGCGGGCCAGGCCTTCCATGAATTCCGGCGCGGCGCGGCCGGGCAAAGCTTGGAGCTGGCGCTCGAAGAGCAGCTGCCACACGTGGCGGTCTTCGGCGGTGTACTGGTCGTAGTGCTGTTGGAGGGGAGTCGTCATGGCTGACAAAAAGTAGAAAGGGGTGAAAACAAAAAGCCCCTCTCCGGCTATCGGAGAGGGGCGGGTATGAAGCGGTTCCTGGGGAGACGTTACGTCGTCTGCTCGGGTGCCGTCGCGCATACACGACCACTGCCGAAGCCGGTGGGCTGGCAGGTCGGGTAATAATAATACGGCGACGCGAGGCGGGTGAGCATAGGGCAAAGATGCGAAAGTTTCGGCAAGAAGCAACGGCCGGGGCAGGGCTGCCGGGATTATCAGGCTGGGTACGGCGGGTGGTTTTGCTCCTGGTTGTTTTCGCGCTCGGCCTTGCGGGTAAGCGTAGTAATCCACGACTCGGTCACGGCCGATTCGCTTTCGAAGCCGCGGCGGCGGGCGTCGCCGGCCGGGCCGGTGGCGTCGGGCAGGGCGCGGTTGACCCAGCTCATCAGGTTGGCCACGGTACCGGGCGCCACGCCGTGCAGCAGGGCAATCAGCTTGGCCGGCACCCCCAGAATCAGCTCGGCGTCGCCGCGACGGGCGGCATTCCATATCTGCCGGGCGGCGTAGCCGGCACTGACGGTGAGGGCCGGTAGCGAATCGGACACCATAAACCAGGCAAACTCGAGCACGTGCTGCCCTTTCACCACCGCGTGGCGGGCCGAGCCGGTGCGCATCAGGCCCGGGCACACGGTGGTCACGTACACGCCGTAGCGCAGCAGCTCGGCCCGGAAGCCCTCGGAAAGGCCCACCAGGGCAAATTTGCTGGCGCAGTAGGGCGCCAGGTGCGGCACCGATACCTTGCCGCCAATGGAGGCGATGTTGATGATGCGGCCCTCACGGCGTTTTTTCATCTCGGGCAGCACCGCGTACATGGCGTGCAGCGCGGCCCAGAAGTGGATGTCCATCGTCTCCTGGTAGTCGCGCACGTCCATGTGCTCCAGCGGGCCGCCGGTGATGATGCCCGCGTTGTTGATGAGCACGTCGATGGGGCCCAGCTGCTGGCGCACTTCGGCCACCAGGGTGCGCACGGTGGTTTCGTCGCTCAGGTCGCGCGCGAAGGTGAGCACGGTGCCGTCGGCGGCCAGCTCCTGGCGCGCGCGCTCCAGCTCGTCGGCGTCGCGGGCGCAAATAGCCACTTTGGCGCCTTCGGCCACGGCCTGCCGGGCCAGCACCAGACCCAGGCCGCGCGAGCCGCCGGTGATGAGGACCACGCGGCCGCGCAGGTCGTAGGAGCCGCGGCGGTTGGCCCAGAGCGCGGCGGCGGCCACGGCGGCGCCGATGCCGGCGGCCTTCAGCCAAGTAGTTCGGGAGGAGGGCTGCTTCATGCCTTCTTCTATTGCGGCCGGGCCGGAAAGGTTACACGCATTCCGCGAAATGCCGGGCGGCCGGGGAATATTCCCGCTTCCGGCGGCGTTAGGGCACCACGGAGCAGACTGGCACGCTATTTTCGTGCGGCCGCTGACCGGCGCTGCCCCGCGGGCGGCGCTTTCGCTGAATTCCCCGACATGAACACTCTTCCCAAAACCTTTGTGCTGGCCGGCTTGCTGCTGGCCGCGCCCGCTGCCTGGGCCCAGACGACCACCGTCAAAACCAAAATCAAGACGAATGCGCCCGCCGCTGCGGGCAAACCCCAGGCGGCCGCGCCCGAAGTAAAAATCGACGAGGCCAAGATTCAGGCCCAGGCCGTGAGCTTGACCCAGAACCTGAAGCAGGCCCTGGGCCTGACGCCCCAGCAGGAGGTGAAAGTCCTGGAAATCAACCAGCGCAGCATCCGGCAGGTAGAAGTGGCCCGCCAGCAGCACCGCACCGATCTGCGCAAGCTCAACGGCATCGTGGAGGAAATCGGCCAGGCCCGCCTCACGTTCCTCAAGGATGTACTGTCGCCGGCCCAGTTCAACAAGTACCAGCAGGCCCGCGAGAAGAAGATGGGCGTGCCGAATGTGCAGGGCAATCAGGGCAACGCCGTGCCCGGCCTGCCGCCCGGCCGCGGCGAGGAATAAGCTGGGAGGCAGTGCTGCCGGGGGCGGCGGGCCAACTGACCGTCTCAAAACGCGAACCAGTTCGGGTCGGGCCCGAACTGGTTCGCGTTTTTGGGTACTGAGGTAGCTGGTCCGGCCACCGGGTTCGGCCCGTCGGCAGCCGCGTGGGCCGGGCCGGCTACTGGGTTCAGCGCGGAGGCTGCCGCGCCAGCCACCCTGGTCATCTGGTTTGGTGGGGTGGTCCGGCCGGCGGGTACCACAGCGGCCCCGCCGGCCGGACCACCCCGCCGCTCATGCCCGCAGCGTCTCGTAGCCCAGCTTCAGGATGATGCCGCCGACCACCACCAGAAACAGCCCCCGCACAAAGC
The DNA here is from genome assembly GCF_054783195.1 of Hymenobacter coalescens. NCBI lineage: Bacteria > Pseudomonadati > Bacteroidota > Cytophagia > Cytophagales > Hymenobacteraceae > Hymenobacter > Hymenobacter coalescens. The sequence continues at coordinate 145,332 of NZ_BAAGRA010000001.1, forward strand.
CCACGCCCTGCTTTAGGGCCAGGCGGGCGCCTAGCGTGGAGCCGACCATGTTGCAGGCGGCCATGGGCAGGGCCACCTGCCAGAGAATGTGGCCGGTGTAGGCGAAATAGGCCAGCGCCGTCAGGTTGGTAGCCACGTTGACCACCTTGGCCGAGGCCGAGGCGCTCAGGAAGTCGTAGCCGAACAGCCCCACGAAGGCGAAGAGCAGAAACGAGCCGGTGCCGGGCCCGAAAAAGCCGTCGTAGAAACCGATGATCAGGCCGATAAGCGCGCCGTAGACGGGTTCCTTCTGCTCGGAAAGGCGCGGGGCGTGCAGGGAGCCGAAATCCTTGCGCCAGAACGTGTAGATGGCAATGACCACCAGCAGCCCGAGCACCAGCGGCCGCAGCAGCTCGGCGGGCAGCAGGCTGACCACCCGGGCCCCCAGAAACGAAAATACCCCGGCCGTGACGGCCGCCGCGCCCACAGCCGGCCAGCGGATGGGCACCTGCCCCAGGTAGCGCCGCAGCGCCGCGGCCGTGCCCGCCACCGAGGACACCTTGCCCGTGCCGAGCACCGTGGGCACCGGCACGCCCTTGAGCAGCAGCAGCATGGCCGGCAGCTGAATCAGCCCGCCGCCGCCCACGATGGCGTCCACAAAACCGGCCAGAAAAGCAAAGGCGCAGAGCAGCGCCAGCGTCGCGTCGAGAAACTCCATAAGCACCGCAAAGCTACCCCGCCGCGACCAATACGGGATAACCTTCGAGGCGCAGGCCCGCGGCCGGGCGCAACTTTGGCTGCTTATTTTTCCGCCGCCCGGGCCCGCTTCTGCGTTAGCGGGTAGCGCGGCTGCGCCGTTTTGCCCCGGTCCCTTATCTGCCTCGATGACGCCCCCCCTCACCCACCGCGAACGACTGCTCACCCTGGCCGGCGTGCTGCTGGCCATGTTTCTCGGCGCCCTCGACCAAACCATCGTCTCCACCGCGCTGCCGCGCATCGTGCGCGATTTGCAGGGGCTGGAGCGCTTCACCTGGGTGGCCACGGCCTACCTGGCGGCCAGCACGGCGCTGGTGCCCATCTACGGCAAGCTGGCCGATACTTACCCGCGGCGCAGCATCGAAATCGGGGCCGTATCGGTATTTCTGCTCGGCTCGGTGCTGTGCGGGCTGGCCGGCGAGTTTGGCCCGCTGCCGCTGCTCGGCGACGGGATGAGCCAGCTCATCATTTTCCGGGCCGTGCAGGGAGTGGGCGGCGCGGGCCTCTTTGCCCTGGCCTTCATCATCATTGCTGATTTATTTCCGCCCGCCGAGCGCGGCCGCTACCAGGGCTTCGTGGGGGCGGTGTTCGGCATATCCTCGGTGCTCGGGCCCTTCCTGGGCGGCCTGCTCACCGACCTGGGCGACAACCTGATTCCGGGCGTGGCGGGCTGGCGGCTGGTGTTTTACGTGAACGTGCCGCTGGGCGCGCTGGCCCTGTGGTTTATCCTCACCAGCATGCCGCCGCTGCGCCCCGCCACCCGCGGCGCCCGCCTCGACTGGCTTTCGGCCGCGCTGCTGGTGGGCGGCGTGGGGGCGCTGGTGGTAGCCCTGCAGCTCAACAAAACCGCCTACCCCTGGACCTCCGCCCCCACCCTGGGGCTGCTGGCTGGGGCGCTGGCGCTGCTGGGCCTGTTCGTGCACCGCTCCCTGCGCATCGAGCACCCCGTCCTGGACTTTGCGCTGTTCCGCAACCCCGTGTTTCGGGCCGCCAACGCCGCGCTGTTTCTGCTCGGCGGCACCTTCCTGAGCCTGATCATCTTCGAGCCGTTGTTCATGGTGAACGTGCTCGGCACCTCGGCCACCCGCGCCGGCATGAGCCTGATTCCGCTGTCCTTGGGCGTGGTGGCGGGCTCCAACGTGGCCGGACAGCTCGTGTCGCGGCGGGGCGGGCGCTACCGCCGCTGGATGCTGCTGGGCGGGGCCGTGCTGCTGCTGGGCCTGGGGCTGATGACCACGCTCTCGGCCACCACCTCCTACGGGCAGGTGCTGCTGTACCTGTTTGTGTGCGGGCTGGGGCTGGGGCCCAGCATGCCGCTCTACACCCTGGCCGTGCAGAACGCCACCGAGCCGCGGCTGCTGGGGCAGGCCACCTCGGCCAGTCAGTTTTTCCGGCAGGTGGGCGGCGTGGTGGCCGCGGCCCTGCTTGGGACCATTCTTACCCTGAGCCTGGCGCGGGCCCTGCCCACGACCGGGCCGGCGGCCGCGCCGGCGGTAGTGGGCGAAGGCCCGGCGCTGCCGGCCGCCGTGGCGGCCGGCGGCCGGCCCAGCCCGGCGGTGCAGCAGGCCTTTATCAGCGCCATCACGCGCATTTACCTGCTGACCATGGGGCTGGTGGTGCTCGGGCTGGGGGCCACCGCACTCATTCCGGAGCTGCCGCTGCGCAAAACCAACGCCGCGGGCCCACCCGTACTGGCCGAGTAAGCTGATGTCACGCTGACCGGGGCGCCCTCGAAGCATAGCGAATCAGGCAAAAATCAGGTAAGATGCCTCCAGCGCTACTCCACCAGCAGACGCTGGGTGCGGCCGGCGGCGCGCACCAGGTACACGCCGGCGGGCAAGGTAGCGGGCAGCGCCAAGCGCAGCACCCCGCCGCCGGCCGGTGCCGCGCCCGCGGCCACGGCCCGGCCCAGCGCGTCGTACACTTGCACGGTCGAGCCCGGCGGCAAGCCGCTGAGGTCCACGTAGGCGCGGGCCGGGTTGGGGAATACGGCAAAGGCGCGGGCACGCGTGGCGCCGGCCGCGGCCAGCGCCGCCGGGCCCAGCCGGGCCAGAAAGCCCGTGCCGATGGCCAGGCTGCCGCTGGCCCGCGGGTTGCCCGGCAGGTTGAACGGACCGAAGTCGGCCGTGGCCTCGGTGAAGGTGCCGCCCAGGTAGAGGCGCTCCGCCCCGTCGTCCAGCAGGGCGTTGGCACTGCCCCCGGCGCGCAGCACCCACTGCCAGGCGCCGTTAGTGTCGAAGCGGACCAGGGCCGTGTTGCGCCCGCCGGCGCTGCTCAGGCTGGTGGGGCCGAACGCGGCCGTGCGCTCGAAGGTGACGGCCGCCGTGACATGGCCGAAGCCGTCGACGGCCAGCGCGCCGGCCCCGTCGTTGCCCGGGCCGCTGCTTTGGTGGGCCCAGCGCCAGGCGCCGAGCGAGTCGAGCTGGGCCACGAACCCGTCGCCGGGCAGGTAGCCGTCCAGGTCGGCCGGGCCGGTGGCACCCAGCGAGGCCACGGCGCCGAAGCGCAGGTCGGGGCTAACAAAAGTTCCGGCGATGGTCACGCGTCCCTGCCCGTCCACGACGATGGCGCCGCCACTGGCCCCGCCGCGAATGTTGCGACCGGCGTCGCCCGCCGTGGCCCAGCGCCAGGTGCGGTTCGGCGCCAGCTTGGCCACGAAAGGCTTGCTCATGCTACCCGGTGCCGACAGCGTGAGGGAACCGAATGCGCTGGAAGTGCCATCGTACATTCCGGTCAAATAAAGGGCTCCTTGTGAGTCACACGTCATGTCAGACACGTTGTCGTTGCCCAGTCCACCCGCTTTCATGACGTCCAGCCAAGCCCCCGTAGATGCGTCAATGCGGGCTAGGAATATGTCGGTCAGAAAGTCACTTCGGGTGTAGTAGTTGGTCAGCGTCGCGGGGCCGAAGTCGGCCGTGACGCTGGCGAACGTGCCGGCGGCGTGCAGCGTGGTGCCCACCAGGGCCAGGCCCGTCACGTACTCGCCGCCGGTGCCGCCGGCGCGGCGGGCCCAGAGCCAGTTTCCATTGGCGTCGAGCTTGGCCACGAAGGCCTCGGGCTGGTTGCTGGAGTTGTTGAGCGTGCGCGGGCCCAGCTGCAGCTGCGCGCTGCGGAACCAGCCGCCCACGTACGCGTGGCCGGCCGCGTCCACCTGCAGGCTCAGCGCCCCGTCCTCGCCCGCGCCGCCGGCCGGCGCCGCCCACAGCCAGGTGCCGTTGGCGTCGAGGCAGCCCACATACGCGTCCTGGCCGCCGGCGCTGGTGAGCGTCGTGGGGCCGAACTGCACGGTGCCGCTGAACGTGCCGGCCACGTACTGCCGGCCCTGCGCGCCCAGCACCAGGGCGCGCACGCTGCTGTTGCCCAGCCCCGCCGGGGCCGCCCCGATGACCTGCGCCCGCTCAAACACGGGCGGCGCCTGCCCTTGCGCGACCAGCGGCAGCCCGCCCAGCAGCGGCGCGGCCAGAAAACGGATAGCAAGCCGGCGAAAACGCGGGTACAGAATTGGGGTACGCATAGCAGCCGTTCTAGAATTCAATACGGAGTTGTGTGGCGCGGCCGGTAAGTCACTGTTCAGGCCAGGCACGGGGTATGGGCCCAAGGGCATCAGGCCGCCTATTGACCGCCGACGGCGGTTTCCAGCTTCTGCAGGCGCTGCCGCAGCTGCTCCTTGTCTTTTTCCAGCGCAATCAGGTGCAGGGTCAGCTCTTCCACCTTCTGCAGCAGCACCGCGTTCAGGCTGGCCAGCTCCACGCCGTGCTGCTGCACCTGCGCGGCCGAGGGCACGCCCGGCAGGTGGCGGTAGCGGCGCACAAACTGCTCGGTGTCGCGTAGGGAGGGCAGCCGGTAGCCCGGCGCAAACACGTAATCGGGCCAGGGAGCGGCCTGGGCGCGCACCCACACGCCCCGGGCGCCGATGTCGCCTTCCACGGCCAGCTTCAGGGCCCCCATCTCGCCCAGCGGCACCCCGATGGCCAGCCGGCTGGGCACGCGCAGGGTGCCGTTGTGGGTAAACTGGAAGCTTTGCGTAAAATCCCAAGGGTTGCCGTTCAAGCTCGACTGCGCCACCGGAACCGTCAGGACTTGGTAGGCGGGGGCCAAGTAGAGTGTGCGGCGCTGCTCCTGGGTGGCAGCGTCGGGGTCATCGGGGGTGTGCAGAATCCAGGCGTTTTCGCCGGGGCTCACCACGTCGCCGTGGGTGGTGCCTGCCGCGCCTTTGTTGGGATTCGGCGGACTCAGGGGCGGCAACGGCGTTTGGGCCCGCGCGGCGGCAGTCCAACAGAGCAATGCGGATAGTAGGAGTTTTTGCATAAAGACAGCACGGATTGGAATAGGGCTGGAAGCTAGCTGATTCCTGCACCATTCCAAAAAAGCATTTGGCCAGCAGCCCGGCGCCCAACGACGGCCCGGGCCCACGGCCGCCGTCGGGCGGGTTTGTGCGTATGCGGAGCGTTTGCGTTGTTTACGCCGCCCTATGCCGCCCTCCTCCCCCGCTTCCTCCGGCCGCCTCGCGGCCCTGCTCGGCCGCGCCGGCCTCGACTGGTTTTTCTTCGGCCTGCTGGGCGTGGTGGCCTTGGCCTACCTCGCCCCCGGCCTCGGCAGCGACGCCAGCCCCGTGCCCTGGGGCCCGATAACCACCCTGGGCGTGGCCCTGATTTTCTTTCTCTACGGCCTGCGCCTAAGCCCCGACAAGCTGAAGGCCGGCCTGCGCAACTGGCGCCTGCACGCCCTGGTGCAGCTCACCACCTTCGGGGTATTTCCGCTGCTGGCCCTGGCCGTGCGGCCCTGGTTTCAGGGCGCGGCCCACGACACGCTCTGGGCCAGCGTGTTCTTTTTGTGCGTGCTGCCGAGCACGGTGTCCACCTCGGTGGTGATGGTGAGCATGGCGGGCGGCAACCTGCCCGCGGCCATCTTCAACGCCAGCATCTCCAGCTTGCTGGGCATCGTGCTCACGCCGCTGTGGGTGAGCGTGGTGCTGCACACGGGCGGCAGCGGGCGCCTCGGCGGGCTGGCCGTGGATCTGGCGCTGCAGGTGTTGCTGCCGGTGGTGCTGGGGGTGCTGCTGCACCGGCGCTTCGGGGCCTGGGCCGAGCGCCACAAGGCCGGCCTGCGGGTGTTCGACCAAAGCATCATCCTGCTGATGGTGTACGCCTCGTTCTGCGAGTCGTTTGCGCAGGGCGTGTTCCGGGGCTACGGCGCCGGCACGCTGGCCGTGCTGGCGCTGGGCATGGTGGCGCTGTTCGCGGTGATTTACGGGGTCATCCTCCTGAGCAGCCGCCTGCTCGGTTTCGGCCCCGAAGACCAGATTACGGCCCTGTTCTGCGGGTCGAAAAAGTCGCTGGTGCACGGCACCGTCATGGCCAAGCTGCTCTTCGCGGGCGCGGCGGCCTCGGGCGTGCTGCTGCTGCCTACTATGCTTTACCACGCGCTGCAGATTCTGCTGGCCAGCATCATTGCCCAGGCCATCGGCCGGCGCCGGCCGGTGGGCGCCCCGGCGGCTCGGGGCTGAGCCGGCGCGGGCCCGTGGCCGGCATCGGGCCGGGGTCACATGTACATGCTATTTGGCGGGACAGCGGGCGGCGGTAGGTTTGCGCAATCAAACCCCTGACCTACAATGCCACTCACCTCACATCTTTGCCGGCCCGCAGCGCTCCGGCTCGGCTGGCTACTGCTGCTGCTGGCCCTGGCCCCGGCGGCGCCGGCCCAGCGCTTCTGGCTGACCACCCCGGCCTACCCCGGCGGCCCCAAAGCCGGGCTCCTCGCCTCGGGCGACTCCACACTGCTCACAACCGTAGCGGCGGGCCTGCTGCACTCCACCAACCGGGGCCGCAGCTGGCGCCTGGCCCTGCGTACGCGCTCGGCCCAGCAGCTCTTCGGCACCCGCGCCGGCCTGCTGCTGGCGGGGGGGCGCGGCCAGGTGTTCCGCAGCGCCGACGGCGGCCTGAGCTGGGACTCCGTCGCCCTGCCCACCGTCCACCCCGTAGTGGCCTTCACCGAAACGGGCGGCGGCGGGCTGCTGGCGGGCACAGGCGAGTACGTGGGACCGGGCCAGGAGGTGGGCGACGGGGTGTTCTTTTCGGCCGACCAGGGCCGCACCTGGACGGCACGCAGCAACGGCTTCGGCGCGGGCCGCTTCGTGAACCAGCTGGCCGCCGACCGGCACGGGCGCCTCTACGCCGCCGTGGCCAGCGAAGATCTCGGCCACCAGGCGGGCCTGTACACTTCCGACGACGCGGGCCTGAGCTGGCAGTGGAAGCCCATGCGCATCAACGGCCGCGGGCAGATTTACGATGACATCCTCACCTACGAAGTGTCTACCCTCAGCCTCACACCCCAGGATTCGCTGCTGTGCACCGTCGTCGGCTCGTCGGCGCGGCAGGGCGTGATACTGCGCCTGACCAAGCACCTGCGCGACGTGCCCGACGCCACCCGGCGCTGGACGGTGCGCAAGACCACCGCCGGCGCCATCTGGTGGTACGGCCCAATCACCGGTCCCGTGCACTTCGCCCGCAACGGCGACTGGTACAGCTCGCGCTTCGGCTCGCCCGCCTCGGGCGGCACCCTGCTCTCGCGCGACCAGGGCAGCACCTGGCAGCTCGTGCGCGATGGGCTGGGCCTGAGCGACCAGAACCTGCGCGAGTTCCAGCACTTCGCGGAGTTTGCCGACGGGCGCGTGTTCATGGTACAGTTCATGGATGAGCGCGTGTACCGCACCGAGGCCAGCGTGGTGACGGCCGCCCGGACGGGCCGCCGCCCCGGTGACCCGGTGCTGCAGGTATACCCCAATCCCGCTACCCATATGGTGCAACTGCTCAGCCTCGGCGGGGCCGCCATCCGCGCCGTCCAGGTTACCGACCCGCGCGGCCGCCTCGTGCACGCGTCGGCTCCGCGTGGCACGCCGGGCGAGGCCACTACCCTGAGTCTGGCAGGTGCGGCCGCCGGGGTGTACCTGGTCCACGTCACGCTGGCCGACGGAAGCGTGCTGCGGCAGCGCTTACTGAAGCACTAAGTACCCCGACTGAGCAGACGGCCAGCCACCGTTCACTGCCGACGGCAGCTCAGACCAAGTGACGGACCCGGGCAAAGGTTTCTACTGAAAACAAGGCAGTTACCCAACCACACCGCCCGCCTACTTGCCGACGTCGGCGCTGTTTGGTATTTTTACGGTCCTACCCTTGGCTACTTTCGGTTGCAGATGAAAAAATACCTTCTCCTGTTCGCCCTGCTTCTGGGCCTGGCCGGCGCGGCCGCGGCGCAGGCCCCGAACAAGGATTTGTTTAAGGCCGTGATGAAAAACGACGCCGCAGCCGTGGAAACCCTGCTCGGCGGCGGGGCCGACGCCAACGCCCCCATCGAGGTGATGCCCGGCTTCCGGACGACCTACCTCATCACGGCGGCCACCAACGGCAATTTGAACATTGTCAAGTCGCTGGTGCAGCACAAGGCCCAGGTAAACGCCAAAGACGCCGGCCAGGAAACTGCTCTGGTAGCGGCCGCCACCCAGGGCCACAAGGCCATCGTGGAGTTTCTGCTGCAGAGCGGCGCCGACGTAAAAGCCGCCGACGGCCAGGGCGCCACGCTGCTGGCCGCCGCCAAAGCCAGCGGCAACAAGGAAATCGTTGCCCTGATCGAGCAGAAGCTGAAAGGCTGATCCTCTACGGCAGCAAATCAACCGCGAACGGCCGGGCCAGCAGCCCGGCCGTTTTAGTGGGCCGATACCGCTGCCTGCCGGGATTGGCGGGCAGTACCCCCAAAGCAACCAGCGTTGGCCAACGCTACGGGCAACTGCCGGGCCTCTGCCTGCTACACTTTTCCGCGCTGAACAAAAAAATGTAGCATGACGGACCGCTACAACATTCTGCCTGCTGCAAAACAATGTAGCATTCCGCCATGCTACAAAACCGAGGAACTATGCTAAACTTGTAGCAAGCGCATGGGTCACTAACGGCCGGTGGGCCGGTGGCGTGTCCGACTTTATTCGTAACCACTTTGGAATAACGCAGGAGCGGTTGGCTTCGTGGCTGGGCGTCAACCGGGTGGCGGTGGCGCAGGCCGAAAGCGGGCAGCGCTCCTTGCCGCTGAAACACGGCCTGCAGGAAGCCCGCCTTGCCCTGGCCGCGATGGGGCAGCTGCTGAACCCCGACGGCACCGCCCAGCCCGCCCCGCCCGCGCTGCCGCCCCCGGCCCCCGACCCGGAGCCGCTGCAGCGCCGCCTCGCCGAGTGCCGCTACCAGGCCCGGCGCCTGGAGCGGGAGCTGGCCGGCATGCGGCAGCGGGCCACCCGCCTGGAGCACCGCCTGGCAGCCCTGCCCGCGCTGCGGGCCTACACCGGCACCGTCCGGAACCCCGCCCGCGAGGCCGGCTGGCTGGCCCTGTTCGAAGGCGAAGCCGTGGACGGTCTGCGCGACGACTGCGGCGCGGGCCCCCAGCGCCTGCTGGCGGCGCGCCTGGCCGGCCTGCAGCGGGAAGCCGAACTCCTGCAGGAACTGCTCGACGCGCCGCCACAGCCGTAGCGGGCCGCCACCCAGGGCTTGCCGGCGCCGCCGCGCGGCGCCTTCCGCTTGGGCAAGGTGCTGCTCAGGAAGCCCGCGGTCCGGCCCTTTACCGCCGCAGGTACTGCCCCAGCTCCGAGAGCGAGCGGATGCGCAGGGCCTCGGCCTGCTGGCGGCGCATCAGCAGCGCGTAGGTGTTGTTGAAGCCCAGCGGCGGCAGCCACTGCAGCCCGTAGCGACGCCGGAACTCGCGCTGCACGTACTGAAAGACTGCCGCGGGCCGCCCGCCCAGCGAATCCACGGCGGCGGGCGCGGGCTGCAACAGCACCTGCAGGCCCGTGCCGGTGTACTCCGGGTACATGTCGATGGCACCCGAACGCAGCGCCTCAAAGCAGATGGTGGTGCCGCCCAGGCCCGTCTTGGTTTGCACCGCCAGCGGGGTAGCGCCGCGAATCAGGGCCGCGTACATCTCCACCAGAATGTACTGCTCGGCGAAGATCTTGGAGCCCAGGCGCACCGTGGCGGCCCCGGGCGCTACCGGGCGCGGCGCCCGCCACAGGCCGCGCCGCCGCAAGAAGGCCTCCGCCACGGCGCGGGGCTCCTGGTGCAGGTAGTCCACGCGGTAGTTCAGCTCGGTCATGGCCGAATCGGAAAGCTGGCCGGCCAGCTGATTGAACACCGCCAGCAGCTCGGGGTGGGCCCGCAGCAGCGCCGGCCGCACCACCGGGGCCGCGTAGTAGGGCGGAAACACGCGCCGGTCGTCGCGCAGCACCTGCAGGCCGTAGGCCCGAATGCGCCCGTCGGTGGAGTACCCGTCGATGACGTCCACGTCGCCGTGGCGGGCGGCCTCGTAGACCAGCGCCGGGGCCAGCACCACGCTGGGCAGGCGGCGCAGGCCGTAAGCGCGCTGCAGGCCGGGCAGGCCGTCGGCGCGGCCCACAAACTCGGGGCTGAAGCCGGCCCGCAGCCGCCCGGCCGCCCGCGGCAGCAGGTAGAGGGCCCCCAGCAGCGGCAAGGCCAGCAGCAGGGCCGCCCCCACCCGCTGCAGCCGCCGGGCGCTCAGCCGCTGCAGCCCGGCCAGCATGGCATCGAAGGCCAAGGCCAGCGCAGCGGTGGGCAACGCCCCGGCCAGAATCATGGCGGGGTTGTTCAGGGCAATGCCGCCGAAGATGAACTCGCCCAACCCGCCCGCGGCCACATAGGCCGCCAACGTGGCCACCCCCACCCCGATAACGGTGGCCGTGCGGATGCCGGCAAACAGCACCGGCAGCGCCAGCGGCAGCTCCACGCGGCGCAGCACCTGCCCGTCGGTGAGGCCCAGGCCGCGGGCGGCTTCCACCACGGCCGGGCTCACGCCCTGAATGCCCGCCACGGTGTTGCGGATGATGGGCAGCAGCGAATACAGCAGCAGAGCCACGATGGCCGGCACCGGGCCAATGCCGAGCACGGGAATCAGGAAGCCGAGCAGGGCAATGCTGGGCACCGTTTGCAGCGCCCCGGCCACGCCCAGCACGGCGGGCGCCCAGCGCGGGCGCCGCGTCAGCCACAGGCCCAGCGGCACGCCGAGCAGCACGGCCAGCAAGAGCGCGGCGGCCGTCAGCCCGATGTGCTGCAGGGTTTGCTCGGCCAGCTTACCGGCCTGCAGCTCCCAGAAGGCCCATAGTTCGCTCAGTGTCTTCATCATATGACCAGGTGGTGCAGGACCTGCGCGAAGGCAGTCATCAACAGGCCCGCGTCCTTGCTTTCGTCGGATACGCGTCCGGCGGTGAGGCTTTCCAGCACCTGCTGCACCGGCGTGCCGGCCGGCAGCGTCCCAAAGGCACCGGGTGCGGGCAGAAACGGGCGCAGGTCGGCCAGCGTGAGGGTGCGCAGCTGCAGGGCCAGGCGCTCGGCCGCGAAAAAGTCGCGCACAAACTCGTTGGTGGGCCGAAACAGCAATTCCCGGGGGGTGCCCAGCTGCTGCACGCGGCCGGCGTGGAGCAGCAGGACGCGGTCGGCCAGTTCGAAGGCTTCCGCCACGTCGTGGGTAACGAGCACCACGGTTTTGCCGCGCAGCTCCTCCAGCTCGCGGAACTCGCGGCGGATGCCGGCGCGAATGACGGGGTCGAGGGCGCCGAAGGGTTCGTCGAGCAGCACGATGGGCGGATCGGCGGCCAGGGCGCGGGCCAGCCCCACGCGCTGCTGCTGCCCGCCCGACAATTCGTGCGGAAAGCGCGCCGCGTACTGGGCCGGCGGCAGGTGCAGGCGCTCCAGCAGCTGCCGGGTGCGGGCCTCGACGGTGGCGGGCGCGTGGCCGAGCAGGCGCGGCACCACAGCCACGTTGTCGGCCACGGAGTAGTGCGGCAGCAGGCCCACCTGCTGAATCACGTAGCCCATGCCGCGGCGCAGCGCCTCGGGCCGCTGCCGGCGCACGTCCTGTCCGTTGACTTCCACCCGCCCGGCGTCGGGCTCCACCAAGCGGTTGAGCATCTTGAGCAGGGTGGTTTTGCCGCAGCCGCTCGGGCCCAGCAGCACCAGTGTGTCGCCGACCGGCAGCTCGAAGGACACGTCGTGCACCACGGCGTGGGCGCCGTAGCGCTTCGTCAGGCCGCTGACGCGGATGGCCGGTGGGGAATCAAGGGTAGGCATAGGGCAGGCGGCAAGGTACGGGCGCGGCGGCACTCGCCCGCCATCGAATCCGGTGGGCTTCGGGCCACCCTCCCAGCCCGAAGCGCACCTGTTTCCGCGGCGGTTGGGTAGTATTGCACCTCGCCGCCTATGAGCGTCCACCGGCCTCAACCCTGGAGAGACGCTCTTAGCCCGGCCCCTATCCACCCCAGCTGTTCTTTCGTCTGATGCCCGTTCTTATTCGTTTTGCCTGGCTTCCGCTGCTGCTGCCGGCCCTGGGCAGCTTGCCTTTCCACGACGCCGGCAGCCCGGCTTCCCGCCAAGCACCGGCCGCCAACGGCAACAACATTACCCTGCTGGCCCTGAACCAGCCGCCCTGCGCCACGCCGTCGCGGCAGGCGGTGCTGGTGGCGAAGCTGGCGTACCGCATTGCCGCCGCCGAGCAATCGGAGCAGGGCTTTGCCGTTTCCATCAAGTTTCAGACGACTGAGGCTGGCCGCACGTTCTCCTCGGGGCCGCAGGGGCATGTTTTCGTGGCCCAGGGCAGCGACACGCTCACGCTGCGCTACCCGGTGGCGGCCGTGTGGAACCACCCGCGGCTGAAGCGCCCCCTCACCTGCTACTTCTACCTGCACCGCTACACGGCACCCGGCCGCAGCACCGTCATTGCGCAAACGCCGGCCGTCGTATTCGCCGAGTGCCAGTAGCCCGCGCCATCCCGCCTTACCCAGGCGGGCATTCGGGGTGGCCTAGCCGCCACTCCGGACACGGCCACCGTCGGCCGTACCGGGTACTGCGCTAGGTTTCACGCGGCCGCCTGCTTCAAATACCTAAGCGACAAAGCCATTACCGCGGCTGCGCCCCTGAAACGGCCCTACTATGCCCACCGCCCTGCAGAGCGCGCCCGCCCGATGGAAACAACGGTGAGCGGGTAGAGCGGTAGCGTGGCTGAACTGGCCCCAGCCGGCTTCACGCGGCAGCGAACTACTCCACCACCTGGTTTTCCAGCTTGCGGCTCACCGCGCCGCCGATGGGTAGCAAGGGCTGCATCAGGCGGATGACGAGGCCCGTCCAGCCGGTCTGGTGGCTGGCGCCGAGGCCGTGGCCGTCGTCGCCGTGAAAGTACTCGTGGAAGAGCAGGTAGTCGCGGAAGTGCGGGTCGCGCTGCAGCAGCTCGTACTGGCCGAAGGCGGGCCGGCGGCCGGCTGCGTCGCGGCGGAAGATGGCAGTGAGGCGCCCGGCCAAGGCATTGGCCACTTCGTTCAGCGTCAGGCGCTTGCCTGAGCCGGTGGGGTATTCTATCGTGAACGAGTCGCCGTAGTAGTTGTGGAAGCGCTGCAACGACTCGATGATGAGGTAGTTGATGGGAAACCACACCGGGCCGCGCCAGTTGCTGTTGCCGCCGAACAGGTCCGACTCCGACTCGCCCGGCTCGTAGCGCACCGTGAAATCCGCCTCGGGCGTGTTGTACACGTAAGGGTGCTCCAGGTGGTGGCGCGAGAGGGCGCGGATGCCGTAATCGGAAAGGAATTCCGATTCGTCGAGCATGCGGCTGAGCAGTTTTTCCAGGCGGTGGCGGCGCAGCAGGCTCAGCAGGTGCCGCTCGCCCTTGCCCGGCTCCTGCCAGCGCGACACCAGGGCCGCCAGGTGCGGGCGGTGCTCCAGAAACCAGCGCAGCCGGCGCGAAAAGTCGGGCATGGCCGCCAGCAGCTCGTCGTCGAGCACTTCCACGGCGAAGAGGGGAATCAGGCCCACGATGGAACGTACCTTGAGCATGATGCGCTCATCGTCGGGCAAGTGGAGCACGTCGTAGAAGAACTGATCTTCTTCGTCCCAGAGGTTGAACGACCCGTCGCCGGCCTTGGTCATGGCCTCCACGATGTAGAGGAAGTGTTCGAAAAACTTGCCGGCAATGTCCTGGTACACCGGGTTGGTTTTGGCCAGCTCCAGGGCCATGCGCATCAGGTTCAGCGCGTACATGGCCATCCAGCTCGTGCCGTCGGCCTGCTCGATGTAGCCGCCGGTGGGCAGCGGCGAGGAGCGGTCGAACACGCCGATGTTGTCCAGGCCCAGGAAGCCGCCCTCGAAGATGTTGTGGTTGTTGCGGTCCTTGCGGTTCACCCACCAGGTGAAGTTCAGCATCAGCCGGTGAAACACGGATTCCAAAAAGGCCGTGTCGCCCTGCCCGCCCTGCAGCTTTTTGTCCATCTGGAACACGCGCCAGGTGGCCCAGGCGTGCACGGGCGGGTTCACGTCGGAGAAGTTCCACTCGTAGGCCGGCAGCTGCCCGTTCGGGTGCATGTAGGAGTCGCGGGTAAGCAGCCGGAGCTGGTTTTTGGCGAATTCCGCGTCCACCACGGCCAGCGGCACGCAGTGGAAGGCTAGGTCCCAGGCCGCGTACCAGGGGTACTCCCACTTGTCCGGCATCGAAACGATGTCGGCGTTGTGCAGGTGGCGCCAGTGGGCGTTGCGCGCCTGCCGGCGCTCGGCCGGCGGCGTAAACACGCCCGGGTCGCCCTGCAGCCACTGGGCCACGTCGTAGTGGTAGAACTGCTTGCTCCAAAGCATGCCCGCCAGCGCCTGCCGGTGAATGTTGCGCGTGTCGGCATCGGGCAGTTGGTCCTGCAGGCAGTCGTAGAAGTCGTCGGCTTCGGCCAAGCGCCGGGCAAACACTTCGTCGAAGTCGGCGAAGGGCTCGGCCAGCTCGGCCAGGCTCAGGCGCAGGCACACCTGCTGCGCGGCGCCGGGGGCCAGCGCCAGGGCGTAGCGGGCGGCGGCCTTGGTGCCGCGCTGGGCGGGGTTCACGGCCTGGCGGTCATCCAGCACCACGCAATCATTGATGCCGTCCTTGAAAAACTGGTCCGGGGCGGCCTCGAGCTCGTAGAGCACGGTGCCGTTGGTGTCGTTGTCGCAGAAGAGCAGCTCCGGGTTGTCGGCGCAGTACAGGTGGTAGCGGCCCAGGTCGCGGTGCTCGGCCTGCACCACGCCGGGCGCGGCGGCGCGCAGCTCGGGGCGGTAGGCGTCGTAGCCCCAGCTCCAAGTGTTGCGAAACCACAGCTGCGGCAGCAGCTGCAGGCGCGCCGTTTTGGGCCCGCGGTTGTGCACCGTGATGCGGATCAGCAGGTCGTCGGGGCCGGCCTTGGCGTATTCCATGAACACGTCGAAGTAGCGGCCCTGGTTGAAAATGCCCGTGTCCAGCAGCTCGTACTCCGGCTCCTGCCGGGTGCGCTTGGCGCTTTCCTGCACCAGCCGCTGGTACGGAAACGCCCGCTGAGGGTACTTGTAGAGCATTTTCATGTACGAGTGCGTGGGCGTGCTGTCCAGGTAGTAGTAGCACTCCTTCACGTCCTCGCCGTGGTTGCCCTGCCCGTTGGTGAGGCCGAACAGGCGCTCCTTCAGGAAGGGGTCGTTGCCGTTCCAGAGGGCCACGCCGAAGCACAGCAGCTGCCGGTCGTCGGAGATGCCGCCCAGGCCTTCCTCGCCCCAGCGGTAGGCGTAGCTGCGGGCCATGTGGTGCGAGACGAAATTCCAGGCGTCGCCGCCAGCGCTGTAGTCTTCGCGCACGGTGCCCCACTGGCGTTCGGTGAGGTAAGGGCCGAATTTCTGCCAAGCCGCGGTTTGTGCTTTGGTTTCAGCCAGGCGTAATTGTTCCTGCGTCATGTATGGTATGGCAAAGCACCGGCCGGCGCCGGCGCCGAAGCATCGAAGTGAAGAAAAGTGACGCGCCGCGGTAGTAGTTGTGAAATCCCATTTTCAGAGTCCCGGAATTTTTTCCGCTTGCGCGCCTGTGAAGGCCTTATACGAGAGCCACCACCCAGATTGTTAGGCCACTACGTGGCCCCGACTACCCCGCCGAGTTGCGCAAACGTTTGCAACGCGCAGCTTTCCGGAGTACCAAGGCGCCACCAAAACCGGGCCAGCCCCTTGCCCCCGCCGGCCAGCCCCCCGGTCAAACCGCTAATAGGCAAAGCGTAAGCCCCGGGAGGCGTGCCCGAGGTGCGCGAGTGGGTGGCCCGCGCACCGGGGGCGAACCACCGTAATGGCCGAAACGAATAATTAAGTATTTACCGCGCTGAAACTTTTGGAACTATAGCACGATAAAATATGCTTGTTCAGCCAAACATTCTTGTACTACTATGCTTGATGTGCAGTTGGCCAACGCAGGGTTCTACGAAATTTCCTGGCCCGAAGCACCCGGAGTCACCTATGTGCGGCCCGGCGTCCGCGAATCGGTGCGGGTGTTCCTGCCCGAGGATTCGCCGGAGGTAGAAGTGTACGCCGGCGACCTGAAAAACGGCCGCCTCGTGTACCGCGGCCCCGCCGACCGCGCCACCCAGCTTCGCTGGCTGGCCGAGCGCCAAAACTAACTGCCCTACCCACCCCTCTCTTCCACAACCAACCCGCTTACCCTCTCCACAAGAAAGCCCGCGCAGGTATCCTGCGCGGGCTCTTTGCTACATACACCGGCGGGTGTTGTTTCCGGCCGTAGCGGTTGCGGCGGCCGGTTACGCGTTGGCCGCTGTAAGAGCCGCTGGTTGAGTGGCGCCCTCGGGCAGCATTTCGGCCACGGGCGCCACCGTCACCACCACCCACTTGGAAGTTGGCTGGTTGCTCACGTCGGCCACGCTGGCCACGGGCACCAGCACGTTCATCTCGGGGAAGTAGGCGGCGCAGTTGCCGCGCGGCACATCGTAGGGCACGGCAATGAAGCGCTCAGCGTAGCGCTGCTGCCCCTCGAAGTAACTGGTGATGTTCACCAGCTGCCGCTCCCGGATGCCGCGCGCCTGCATGTCCTCGGGGTTCAGGAAGATGACGCGCCGCTCGCCGTACACGCCGCGGTACCGGTCGTTGTAGTCGTAGATGATGGTGTTGAACTGGTCGTGGCTGCGCAGGCTGAAGAGCACCAGCTGCCCCGGCTGCAGCTCGTGCTTCTTGAACTCGGTGACGGTGAAGTTGGCCTTGCCGTTCGAGGTGGTGAATTTTCGTTCGCGCGGGCCGTTGGGCAGGTAGAAGCCGCCGGGGTGGCGCACTTTCTGGTTGAAGTGCTCGAAGCCCGGAATGGTGCGCGCGATATGGTCGCGGACGATGTCGTAGTTTTCCAGCATGGCCACCCAGTCGGTGCGGGTCCGCTCGCCCAGGGTGGCAATGGCCATGCCGCACACGATGGCCGTTTCGCTGAGCATCTGGCCCACCAGCGGCGGCAGCACGCCCTTCGACATCTCCACCACGCCCATGCTGTTTTCGCAGGTCACGAACTGCGGCCCCGCGCGCTGCACGTCCACTTCGGCCCGCACCAGGCAGGGCAGCAGCAGCGAGGTCTGGCCCGTGACGAGGTGGCCGCGGTTGAGCTTGGGCGCCACGAACACCGTCAGGCGCTGCCGACGCATGCCTTCGGCAATGAACTCCGTGTCGGGCATGGCCGAGAGGAAGTTGCCGCCCATGCTCACGAATACCTTGATGCGCCCGTCGTGCATGGCCTTGGCCGTTTCCACCGAGTCGAGGCCGTGCGCGTAGGGCGGCGTGAAGCCGAACTCGGCGCGGAGCGCGTCCAGAAACTGTTTGTGCGGCCGCTCCCAGATGCCCATGGTCCGGTCGCCCTGCACGTTCGAGTGCCCGCGCACCGGGCACAGGCCCGCCCCCGGAATGCCGATGGCGCCTTTCATCAGGTGCAGGTTCACGATTTCGCCGATGCTGTACACGGCGTTTTTCTGCTGCGTGAGGCCCATGGCCCAGCAGGTGATGATTTTCTTGTTGGAGCCGATGAGGTTGGCCGCTTCCAGCAGCTGCGCGCGCGGCACCCCGCTCATCTGCTCGATGTCCTCCCAGCTGGTGTTGTGCAGCTCGGTGAGCACCTCCTCGTAGTGGGCGGTATACTGGCGGATGAAGTCGTGGTCGATGACCATGCCGGGGTTGCGCTCCTCGGCCTCCAGCAGGTACTTCATGATGCCGCGCAGCACAGCCATGTCGCCGTTCACTTTCACCTGCAGCCACAGGTCAGTTATCGGCGTGCCGTCGCCGAGCAGGGCCCCAGCCGCCCGCAGCGGGTTCAGAAAGTCCTGCGGGTTGCGGAAGTGATTCAGGCCCGCCTCCAGCAGCGGGTTCACGCTGATGATGCGGGCGCCGTTGCGCTTGGCTTTCTGCAGG
The DNA here is from genome assembly GCF_054783195.1 of Hymenobacter coalescens. NCBI lineage: Bacteria > Pseudomonadati > Bacteroidota > Cytophagia > Cytophagales > Hymenobacteraceae > Hymenobacter > Hymenobacter coalescens. Next base: position 163,307 of record NZ_BAAGRA010000001.1, read on the forward strand.
GCCGTGAGCATGCGCGGGTGGTTGGTGCCCGGATTTTGGCCCATGATGAGGATGACCTCGGCCTCGTACAGGTCGTTGAGCGTCACGGAGCCCTTGCCCAGCCCCACGGTGTTGGTCAGGGCCGAGCCGCTCGACTCGTGGCACATGTTGGAGCAGTCAGGCAGGTTGTTGGTGCCGAACTCGCGCACGAACAGCTGGTAGCAGTAGGCCGGCTCGTTGGGCACCTTGCCGGAGGTGTAAAACGCCGCCTCGTCGGGCGAGCCGAGCGCGTTCAGCTCCGCCCCGATCAGCTGAAAGGCCTCCGCCCAGCCGATGGGCGCGTAGTGCGTGGCGCCAGGCCGGAGCACCAGCGGGTGCGTGATGCGGCCGGCGCTGTTCAGGTCGCGGTCGGTCAGGCGCGAGAGGTCGGCCAGGCTGTGCCGGGCGAAGAATTCGGGGTCGATGGTCTGGTGGTCGGTGTCGGAGGCCGTGGCCTTGGCGCCGTTTTCGCAGAACTCGGCCACCGAGCGGTGCTCGTCGGGGTCGGGCCAGGCGCAGCTGCTGCAGTCGAAGCCGTCCTTCTGGTTGAGCTTGAGCAGGGCCTGGGTGCCGCGCTTCAGCCCGGCTTCGCCCCAGCTGAACTCCAGGGACTTGAGGACGGCCGTCAGGCCCGCGGCCACCTTGCTGGGCTGGCCGAGCCGCAGGCCGGTGAAGTCTGCGGGGGGTTGGGCCAGCACCGGGAATTTGTGCTTGGCGCCGAGCGTATCGGGGGCTTGCATGGGGCGGGTATCGGCGTCGGGCTTGCCGCCGTTGTCGTAGTGGTCGTGGGTGGGCGCCGCGCCCTGGCTGGGCCGCTCGCCGCTGCGCGGCACGTTGGAAGCGGCCGTCTGCTCGTGGGTTTTGCCGGCCTGGCTCGGGTCTTGGGCGGGTGATTTTTCCATCGGTAGGTCCTGCTCGGCGGGTGGGCGGCGGGGCGGGCTTTGGCAAGCCAGAGCCCGGCGACGAAGGCAAGCCCGCGGGAGGTTGCGGTTAGGTGGGTGGAATCGGTTGGGAGCCGGGCAGCGCTTAGTGGCGGCAGCCCAGGTCTTTCTCGACTAGTATACGCAGGTGCTGCCCATCGGCCACGTCGACGGTGCCTACCAAGCTCACCTGGTCGGGCTGCAGCCAGGCCTGGGCCAGCGTGGCGGGCACCAGCACCGACAAGGCCCCGGGGCTGTAGGCGACGCGCAGGGTCTGTGCGGCGGCCGTCGAGTCGTCGTCGGTTTGCTGCAGGGCGTAGGTGAGCTGGCCTTCGGGCCCGGGGGCCAAGGGCACGGCGGTGGCCAGCCGGCCGGCGGCGGCAAACCGGGCCACTTCTTCCTCGGAGAGGCGCAGGCGCAGGGAGTTGTCTTCGATGCGGAGTTTCATGAGGGCTGGGGCGCAGACGTTCACACGCCGTTAGGCTATACGCCAGGGGTGCGAGTAGATGTTGTAGCGCTGCTGGCGCACGAAGCCGAGCAGCGTCATGCCGAAGTTTTCGGCCGCCTGCACGGCCAGGGAGCTGGGCGCGCCCACGGCGGCCAGTACGGCAATGCCGGCCACCGCGGCCTTTTGCACCAGCTCGAAGGAGGCGCGGCCGCTCACCAGCAGCACGTGCCGGTGCAGCGGCAGCTGCTCGTCGAGCAGGGCCGCGCCGATGAGCTTGTCCAGGGCGTTGTGGCGGCCCACGTCTTCGCGCAGCAGCAGCAGCTCGCCCTCGTGTGAAAACAGGGCCGCCGCGTGCAGCCCGCCGGTTTGCTCGAACACGGCTTGCGCGGCGCGCTGCCGCTCGGGCAGCGCATGAATCACCTGCGCGGCCACCAGCGGCCCGTCGGCGGGAAGCACCGGGCAGGCCGCGGCGTGCACGGCTTCGATGCTGGTTTTGCCGCACACGCCGCAGCTGCTGCTGGTGTAAAAGTGTCGCTCCAGCCGAGGCAAATCCAGCGCCACGGAATCGGCCAGCTCGGCGCGCACCACGTTGCCCTGCTCCTCGGGCTTCTGCACGTCGGGGCAGTGCAGCAGGCCCAGCAAGTCCGGGCGCTGGCGGATGAGCCCTTCAGTCAGCAGGAAGCCGGCGGCCAGCTCCAGGTCGTGGCCGGGCGTGCGCATGGTCACGGCCAGGGTGCGGTGCGTGCGCTGCCCGGCCGGGCCGTACCCAATGCGGATTTCGAGCGGCTCCTCGGCGGCCAGCACATCGGAAGCTTCGCGGCGCGCGTCGCCACTCACCTTGTGCACGGTGGCGTATTCGTAGCTGGTCGGGGGCAAAAAAACGGGAGCGGGCATGGGCGTGGAGCAAACGGGTGCTGGTATAACCCCGGCGACGGAAGCCGGGTTTGGCCGCCGTCCGCGAAATACGACGCGGCGGGCGGCACGCAGGCGCAGCAACCGGCCTCCAGAAAATCGGAATGCACCTTATCCAGCAGCCGAAAAAACAGCGCGGGCCGGGCCGCGGTGGGACCTTTCCGAAGCGCGGCGCTAGTGCAAGTTCGGCGTCGGCCCCAACTTTTCTTCGGGGCCGGCAGTTTGAGGAGACGGCCGGCCCCGTCGGCGGCCTCCCCTGCTGCTCATTCCACGCCTTCACCTGCCGTGCTTACCCCCGCCGAACGCCAGCGCTACCGCCGCCATTTGCAGCTTGCCGAAATCGGCGAAGAAGGCCAGCTGAAGCTGCGCCGGGCCCGCGTGCTGGTGGTGGGCGCCGGCGGCCTGGGCTGCCCGGTGCTGCAGTACCTGGCCGCCGCCGGCGTGGGCACCCTCGGCATTGCCGATGCCGACCAGGTGGAGCTGAGCAACCTGCAGCGCCAGATTCTCTACGGCCCCGCCGACCTGGGCCAGCCCAAAGCCGCCACCGCCGCCCGGCAGGTGCAGCGCCTCAACCCGCTGGTGACCTGCCAGGTGCACGCCGTGCGCGTGGGCCCGGCCAACGTGCGGGAGCTGGTGGAGGCTTATGACGTGGTGGTGGACGGCACCGACAACTTCGCCACCCGCTACCTGCTCAACGACGCTTGTGTGCTGCTCGGCAAGCCGCTGGTATCGGGGGCCATCCACAAGTTTGAGGGACAGGTGTCGGTGTTCAACTACCGCGGCGGCCCCACGTACCGCTGCCTGTTTCCGACGCCGCCCGGCCCGGCCGAAGCGCCCAATTGCGACGCCACCGGCGTGCTGGGCGTGCTGCCCGGCCTGGTGGGCACGGCCCAGGCCACCGAGGCGCTCAAGGTGGTGCTGGGCCTGGGCGAGGTGCTCAGCGGCCGCCTCTGGCTGCTCGACGCGCTGACGTTTCAGACGCGCACGCTGCGCTTTCCGCGCCACCCCGAGCGCAGCCAGGTGACGCTGCTGACCGCCGACCCCGCCGATTACCGCGACCCTGGCTGCGAGGCCGCGCCGCGCAGCATCACGGCCGCGGAGCTGCGGCGGCAGCTGCAGTCGGCCGCGCCGCCCTTCCTGCTCGACGTGCGCGAGCCGGCCGAGTTTGCCGCCGAGCACCTGCCCGGCGCGACCCTGCTGCCGCTGGGCCAGCTGGCCGAACAGGCCACGCTGATTCCCCGGCACGCGCCCGTAGTGGTGTACTGCCGCTCCGGCGCCCGCAGTGCCCGCGCCGTGCAGCAGCTCGAAACGACGCTGGGTTTCACCAACCTGCTGAACCTGGAAGGCGGCATCCTGGCCTGGACCGCGTAACCCCTGGCCGCTGCGTAGCTCGCCCCGCACTTTTCTCTTCCAGCCGCGGCCGCCGTTTTGCCGGACCTCGCGCTACTTTCGCCCCGTATGCCCCAAACCAGTACGCCCCCGGCTCCCCCACGCCTTCGCTTCGACCGCAACGAGCTGGCCGGCGCCTTCGGGGACTTGGGTACCGACCTGCCCCTGCTCATCGGCATCATTGCCGCTTCCGGCGCCGACAGCGCGAGCATTCTGGTCATGTTCGGGCTGATGCAGGTGTTTTCGGGGCTGTGGTACGGGCTGCCGATGCCGGTGCAGCCGCTCAAGGCCTTCGCCGCGCTGGTCATCGCGCAGAAGCTTCCCGGGCGCATCATTTTCGGCGGCGGCCTGGCCATCGGCGTGAGCATGCTCGTGCTGACGGCCACCGGGCTGATCGACGCGCTGGCCCGGCTGGTGCCCAAGCCGGTGGTGCGCGGCATTCAGTTCGGGCTGGCCCTGCAGCTTACTACCCTGGCCCTGAAGGAGTACGTGCCCGCCGACGGCCTCGGCGGCTACGCGCTGGCCGCCGCCGGCTTTCTGATTACGGTGGTGCTGCTCGGCAACCGCCGCGTGCCGGCGGCCCTGCTCGTCATTGCGCTCGGGGTGGTCTACGGGCTGGTGTTCAAGCTCGACCTGGCCACCGCGCAGCGCGCCCTCGGCCTGCGCCTGCCCGCCTGGCACGTGCCCGCCCCGGCCGACGTGCTGACCGGCGCCGTGCTGCTGGCCCTGCCGCAAATTCCACTTTCCCTCGGCAACTCCATCCTGGCCACCCGGCAGGTGCTCCACGACCACTTTCCGGCCCGGGGCATCACCGTGCGCCAGATCAGCCTGACCTACGCCTTGATGAACCTCGTAAACCCCTTCCTGGGCGGCTTCCCGGTGTGTCACGGCTCGGGCGGGCTGGTGGGCCACTACGCGTTTGGGGCGCGCACGGGCGGGTCGGTGGTGCTGTACGGGGCCCTGTTTCTCACGCTGGGGCTGTTCTTCAGCCAGGGTTTTCAGCAGGTCGTGCACATCTTTCCGCTGCCCATTCTGGGCGTGCTGCTGCTATTCGAGGCCCTCACGCTGGCCGCCCTGCTGCGCGACACCGCCGACTCACGGGCGGGCCTGCTGTTGGCGCTGCTGGTGAGTTTGCTGTGCTGGGGGCTGCCCTACGGCTACCTGATCGGGCTGCTCACGGGCACGGGCCTGCACTACGCCATGCAGCGCGGCTGGGTGGGCCTGGGCCGCTGATGGCAGTTCCGTACAGCCGGCCCCGCACCCGGTTCCAAGCCTCTGCCGCCGTAAAACCGTAATTTGCCGTTTATCTACCCCGGCTTCGCCCGCGGAAGGCCGCGTGCGCTTGGCGCTTCGCGGCTCCTGCGGGCAGGCTTCACCCACCGCCGCATGCTTTCACACATCATTTACATGAGCCGGGCCGTACGCCCCTTATCCGACACCGACCTACAGGAGCTGTTGGTACAGTGCCGCCGCGACAATGCCCGCCTGCACGTCACGGGCGTGCTGTTCTACAGTCACGGCAACATTGCCCAGTTGATCGAAGGCGAATCGGAGGTGCTGGAAGCCCTATACGCCAAAATCTCCCAGGACCTGCGGCACTCCAACGTGACCAAAATGTCGGACAAAAGCATCAGCCGGCGCAGCTTTGCCGATTGGTCGATGGCCTTCCAGCCACTCGACCCGTCGGCTTTTTCCACCTTGGAAGGCTTCTTCCGCCCCGAACAGCTGCGCGCCGTGCCGGCTGGCCTGGACGCGGCCGATGCCTTGCTGCTCAACCTCGTACGTGAGGCGGTGGTAAATCCCAAAAGCTAATTTACCACCGCCCTATTTCCCACGCTACGAAGCGCTTGGCCGGCCGTTCGGTTACACCCGGAACTACTAGGGCCGCCCAGGACCTTTAGCTTTGTTCATCCGTCTGTTCACTGCATGCCCGACCGCCCGGATTTTGCTTTCCTGTTTGCGGCCCAGCCACACCCGGCGCTGGCGCTTAGCGCCGACGGGGCTATTCTGGCCGTTTCCGACGCCCTGCTCGCCCTGAGCGGGGCCGATGCCGCGCAGCTCGTCGGGCAACCGCTGACCACGGTCCCACTAGCGTCGCTGGGGGCGGCCTGGGCCGCCGGCGCGCAGGCCGCGCTGCGGGCGTACCCGGCCTCGCCGCCGCCGGCTACCCCGGTCTTTTACCCACTGCCGCCCGGCTACGGAGCCGAGCACTTACCGTGGTGGCAGGTCCAGTTTCGGGTGGCTCCGGATGGCAGCAGCGTGCTGTGCAGCGCACTGCCGGTGCTCGCCGAGCCCGCGTCCTCGGCCTTGGTGTCGCCGCTGGCCCCGCGGCTGGCTCAGCTGCAGTTTCTGCTGGATCAGCTGCCGGGCTACTTGGCGGCCTTCTTCGGGCCCGTGCACATTCCGGCCTACATCGGTACCGCACTGGCACGCCTCCTGCCGGAGCAGTTGCGCCTAGACCTGCCGGTAGCCGAAACGCTGACCCAGCCGCACCCGCTTACCGAAGCCCTGGTGCAGCGCCTCGACGACGTGTACCGCTCTGGCCAGCCGCTAGCCCTGCCCGACGTGGCCGTGCCTGCCCCTGACGACGACGCCGTAGTCCGTTATTTCGACCTCTATTTCAGCCCTCTGCGCGAGGGCACCGACCGGGCCGCCGGCGTGCTGCTTTACGCCACCGACGTAACCGAGCGGGCACGGGCCAGCCAGCGCGCCGCTACCCTGGGCGTGGCCGTCCGGCAGCGCGACCAACAGGTGCGCATGCTCACCGAGAGCTTGCCGCTTATCACGTACAGCAACGACGCGGCGGGCCGTGCCACCTACCTCTCGCCGCAGTGGTACGCTTACACCGGGCAGGCAGAGGAGGATGCCCTGGGCATGGGCTACCTGCAAGCGCTGCACCCCGACGACCAACCCGCCTTCCTCGAGGCCCTGGCCGCGGCAGCCGCCTCCGGCCGCAGTTGGGAACAGGAGTACCGCCTGCGCCGCCTCGACGGACAGTACCGCTGGCACCAAGCCCGCCTCGTGCCGGTGCACGACGCGCAGGGACAGCTGCAGCAGTGGTACGGCTCCACCACCGACATCCACGCGGCCCGGCTGCTGGATGAGCAGCTGCGCGCCACCGACCGGCAGCTGCAGGAAATCCTGAGCGAAGTACCGGCCTGCATTGCTACCCTGCTGGGCCCCGAGCTGCGCTACGAGTTCGTGAATGAGCCCATGCAGGCGCTGCTGGGCGGGCACGCGCCGTCGGGGCAGCCCGCGGCCGACTACCTCGACTTCCACGCCCACGACCTGCTGGCCGTGATGCACGAGGTATACCGCTCCGACCGCACTTTCGTGGCCAAGGCCTACCGCCTGCTGCTGCCCCAGGCCGGCGCCGCCGAGCCCTCCACGCTGTACTTCGACATGACGCTGCGCCCCCTGCACGACGTGCAGGGCCGGGTGCGGGGCCTGCTGGTCTTTGCCGTGGACGTGACGCGGCAGGAGGAAGCCCGGCAGCGCGCCAACGAGCTGGCCTTTGAGACGCGTCGCCAGGACGCCCGCCTGCGGGTGCTCACCGAAACGGTACCCCAAATCACCTTTACCATCGACGCGCACGGCACGGTGCAGTACGTGAGCCCGCAATGGTTTCACTTTACCGGCCTAGCCCCCAACGCCGACGTGGGCGCCATGTGGCCCGCGCTCATTCACCCCGACGACCGCCTGCGCGTGCAAGCCCAATCAGAGGCGGCGCGTGCCTCGGGCGTGGGCTGGAACTACGAGTACCGCCTGCGCCGCTACGACGGGGAATACCGCTGGATGCTGAGCCGCGCTGTACCCGAGTTGGACTTGGCCGGACGCCCGGGCTGCTGGCACGGCGCCATCACCGAGGTGCACGACCAGCGCGAGCTGGCCAACACGCTGCGGCGCGGCGAGGCCGAGTTGCGCTTCCTGGCCGAGAGCATTCCGCAGCTGATCTGGACGGCCACCGCCGACGGCTTCATCGACTACTATAACCAGCGGGCCGCCGATTACACTGGCCTTTCGGCGGCGGAGCTGGGTCCCACGGGGTGGATTGCCCTGCTGGAGCCCGACGAGCAAGTGGCGGCGGCACGCCGCTGGGTGCATTGCGTGCGCACCGGCGACAGCTACGACGGTACGTTCCGCCTGCGCCGCCACGACGGGCAGTACCGCTGGCACCTGATCCGGGCCCGCCGCCGCAGCGACGCGCGTGGTCCGCGCTGGTTCGGCTCCTGCACCGACGTGCACAACCAGTACCGCCTGCAGCAGGTGCTGCAGGGCCAGTACGACGAGCTGGCCCGCACCAACCGTAACTTGGACACCTTCGTGTACACGGCGGCCCACGACCTGCACCAGCCGCTCAACAACCTCATTGGGCTGTTCGGGGAACTGCGCCGCGCCGCCACGTTCGACGACCCGGAGCACGAGCTCATGCTGGGCATGGTCGACGACTCCTTCCAGCAGCTCGACACGACGCTACGCGACCTGGCGGCCACCGTGCAGGAGCAGCGCCAGGAGGAAAACGACGGGGAGCTGCACCTGCAAACCATTGCCGACGAGGTGCTGCTGGGCCTGCAGGCGCAGATCGAACAGGCCCATGCGAGTGTACAGCTGGACTTTTCCGCCGCCCCTACCCTGGCCTACAACCGCGCCAACCTGCGTTCGGTGCTCCACAACCTGCTTAGCAACGCGCTGAAGTACGCGCACCCGGAGCGCCCCCCGCAAGTGCGGATAGCCAGCCAACTGTCGGCAACTGGCCAGACCATGCTCGTAGTGCAGGACAACGGCCTGGGCATGAGCCTGCACGCCGGCCCCGAATCCGAGTTTCAGCTGTTCGAGCGGCAGCACACGCACGTCAACGGAGCCGGCGTGGGCCTGTACCTGGTACAGCGCATTGTACGCGGCCACGGCGGCCGCTTGGAGGTGGCCAGCTCCCCGGGCGAGGGCACCACCTTTACTATTTACTGGTTTGCCTAAGCCGGGCGCGTTGGTTTAATTTTCCGTGGTCTGGTGGCCAGAAGCAGCTCCGGCGTCCGGCGCCGGGCTGGTTGCCTGTTCCGGGGTGCGCTTGATGTGGCGCCCCAGGCACAGCGACACGGCCGTGGCCAGGTGGTCGGGATTGGAGCTGACCGCGTACACAAGCTGGCCGGCACGACGCAGCGTAAGCTGGGCCGGGGACCCCTGCGCCGGGGGCAGCCGCGTCGCAACCACCAAGGCGTGGGTATCGGCCCAGGTGGCTTCGAAAGCCAACGCCGCGCCGCCCCAGGGCGGGCTGGCCGGCCGGATGGTGAGCGGCCGGTAGGGCTTTACAGCCTCGAAAGCCGTGAGCAGCTGAGCCGTCAGCTCATCGAGATGCTCGGGCGCGATGCCATCGGGCGAATGGTCGCGCAGGGCGGCCGCAAATTCGGGGGGAGTCTGGATTGGATACATGGCATTCGGACGGGGTGGCGCCGCCGCAAAATGAGGATTTTTTTCCTTACGGCTGGGTTGACGCTATGGTCGAGCCGGCCGGCAGCCGTTCGCGGTAATCACCAGAGCTTCCGGATGTAGAATTCTTTGCGCCGCTGCCCGCCGCTCCTGCACCCGGCTTCAGTCCTGCGCCAGCAGGTCGCGCAGCACGCGCTGGTAGTCCGGGTGGTCCGTCATGCCGTTGTGTCCGGCGCCGGGCAGCAGCACCAGCCGGTCCGTCGGCTTGAGCAGGGCCCGAAGCTTCCGCGAGGAGCCGGGGTAGATAACCTCATCCTGCTCCCCGTGAAAGAGCACAACCGGGGCTGCTACGCGCGGCAGCACCGCGTAGGTGCGCAGCGGATAGCGCACCAGGAAGCCCGGCACCCACGGATAGTGGCTGCGGGCCATGTCCTTCATGCTGTAGTAGGGTGCCTGCAGGATGAGCATACGCGGCTGGTGCCGGGCCGCCAGCCAAGCGGCCACGCCGGTGCCCAGGGAATAGCCCAGTACCACGGTGCGCGCCTCGGGGTAGTCAGCGGCCAGCTGCTGATAGGCGGCTTCCGCGTCGCGGAGGAGTTGTTCTTCGCTGCTGATGCGGCCCTGGCTTTTGCCGTAACCGCGGTAATCGAGCAGAAATACGTCGTAGCCCAGCCGTGTGTAGGTGGGCGCTACCTGGCCCCAGCTGTCGAGGGCGCCGCCGTTGCCGTGCAGGTAAAACACCAAGCCGCGGGCTACCGAGTCGGTGCGAAACAGCAGGCCGTGCAGGCGCGTGCCGTCGGCCGCCGTTACCCAGCGCTCCGCGAAGCGGCCGGGAAAGCGAAACCGATGCTCGGGCGGAAGTTTATCGGGAAAGAACAGCAGGCGCTCCTGCTGGAAGTACAGCAGCAGGCAGATCAGGCCGTAAAGGGCGCCGGCCGCGCCGAGCAGAAGGGCTAGCAGTTTCATCGAAAGGCCAAGCTACGGCCGCCGCAGGGTGAAAACCAGCCTTTGGGCGCCGAAATCAGCCGCCGATGGTAGACATCGACTCGAAGCTGAGCTGGTGCAGGGGCCGGCGCTGCTCGGCCTCGAAGCCGTTGGCCGCGCGGTGGCGAAACGCCTGGGTCAGCGCCACGCGGATGGCGTCGTCGGTGGCGCCGCCGCGCAGCAGGGCGCGCAGGTCGAGCACGCCCTGGTCGTAGAGGCAGGTCTTGACGCCGCCCTCGGCCGTGAGGCGGATGCGGTTGCAGGAGCCGCAAAAGGTGCGCGAATAGGCGGCGATGATGCCCAGCCGGCCCGCGTGGCCCGCCACGGCGTAGTGCGTGGCCGTGTCGCCGGGGCGGGCGGCCTCGGGCAGCAACGCCCCGAAATGCTGTTCGAGGTGCTCCCGGATGCGGCGGTGGTGCCAAGGCAGGGTGGCCGGCGTGGCCTCGTGGCTGCCGCCGTTGAAGGGCATTTCCTCGATGAAGCGCACGTCGACGGGCAGCTCGCGGGTCAGCTCGGCCAGCGGCAGGATGTCTTGGGTATTCTGCCCGTCCATCACCACCGCGTTGATTTTGACGCGGATACCGACCGCCAGCAAGGCGTACAAGGTCTCCAGCACGCGCGGCAGCTCGTCGCGGCGCGTGATGCGCTCGAAGCGGCCGCGGTCCAACGTATCGAGGCTCAGGTTAACGGTGCGTACGCCCAGCCGGGCCAGCTCCGGCACGTGCGGGGCCGTGAGCACTCCGTTGGTGGTCAGGGTCAGCTCCTCGATGCCGGGCAGCGCGGCCAAGCGGGCCATGAAGGGCACCAGGTCGCGGCGCACAAACGGTTCGCCGCCCGTAAGGCGCACTTTGCGCACGCCCAGCCCGGCCAGGATGCCCACCAGCCGCTCCATCTCCTCGTAGCGCAGCAGCTCGCCCTTGGGCAGGTACCGGATTCCCTCCTCGGGCATGCAGTAGAAGCAGCGCAGGTTGCACCGATCCGTCACGGCCAGCCGCACGTACTGCAGCGGGCGGCCGTGGCTATCGAAGAGGGCAGACGGGGTAAAATCAGACATAGGGAAACAGCTCCGGGCAGCGGCCGCGGCGGCCGGCTTGCTTCCTGCAACAACGGCTAAACAAAGTTTGTGTTTGAAATCGGCAATTTTCGCAACCCCAAGCCGGGGTTATCCGGTTTACCTGCCATGAAGCTTTCCATTGCCCTGTTCGGCATCACCCGCGAAATCGTGGGCCACCCCACCCTGGAGCTGACGGCCCCCGCGGGCCAGTCGGTGCAGCAGCTGCTGGCCCAGCTCCAAGAGGCGTACCCGGCCCTGGCCGAACTGCGCAGCCTGGCCGTGGCCGTCAACAACGAGTACGCCCAGCCCGACGCCCGCCTGCAGGAGCGCGACGAAATAGCCCTGATTCCGCCCGTCAGCGGCGGGTAAATTTTAATGAGGAAGGCAGAAGGAAGAGTGAAGCCCGGCAGCACAATGCATCCTGTATTCTTCCTTTTTTCATTCCTCATTCTTCCTTGGCCCTTATGCTTATTGAACTCACCGACCAGCCCATCAACGTAGCGGCCGTGCTCGACGCCGTGCAGGCCGACGGGGCCGGCGCGGTCAACTCGTTTATCGGCACCATCCGCAACCGCAGCACCGGCCGGCGCGTGGTGCGCCTGCACTACGAAGCCTACGACCAGATGGCTGTGCACCAGCTGCGCAAGGTGGCCGAGCAGGCCGTGGAGCGCTGGCCCATGCTGCAGAAAGTAGCCGTGGTACACCGCAAGGGCACCCTGGAAATCGGCGACGTGGCCGTGGTCGTAGCCGTGTCGACGCCGCACCGCGCCGAGTCGTTTGCCGCCTGCCAGTACATCATCGACACGCTCAAGGAAGTGGTGCCGATCTGGAAAAAAGAAGAGTACGAAGACGGCACGGTGTGGGTGGCCGCCCACCCCTGAGCTACAGCCCGCAGCTGGGCTCCGTCACCACCACGTGGCGGTGGTGCGGCGCGGCGGCCGTATCCGGGGTCGTTACATCCGTCGGGCGGGCGTGGATGGGGTCTGGGGAATGGCGCAGCATCCCGCCGCCACGCCCCTGGCGCACGGCCTGGATTTCGGCGGTAATGGAGAGGGCAATTTCCTCGGGCGTCTCGGCGCCCAGGTTCAGGCCGATGGGGCTGTACAGGCGGCCTTGCAGCAGTCGTTCGGCCTCGGGCACTTCCTGGCACAGCTCCTCGAGCAGGCGGGCGGCTTTCTGGCGCGGGCCGAGCAGGCCGATGTAGGCCGTAGGAGCCGTTAAGAGGCGCTGCAGCACGGCCAGGTCGTAGGCGTAGTTGTGGCTGAGCAGCACGGCGTAATCGGCGGTGAGCGGCAGCGCGGGCACCTCGCCCAGCGGCACCACGCGCACGGCGGCCGCCTCGGGAAAACGCTCCGACGCCGCCTGCCGGGGCCGCCCATCCACCACGGTCACCTCCCAGCCGAGCGAGGCGGCCAGGCGCACCAGGGGCTGGGCGTCGTTGCCGGCGCCGTACACCGTCAGGCGCAGCGGCGGGCGCAGCACTTCCAGAAACACGCGCACGGTGCCGCTCTGCGCCGCCGGGTATTCGCGAATCAGCGACTGATCCTGCGCCAGGGCCTGCTCGGCGTCGCGGCGGACTTGGGCGGTCAGGTCAAGGTTGTCGAGGGCCGAACCGCGCACCTGCCCCCCGGGCATGAGCAGCAGGCGCTGGCCGAGGTCGGCGACGGCCTGCCCGGCGGCGAGGCGAAACACGGTGGCCAGCACGGCCGGCTCGGGGTGTCGGGCAAAGCCGCGCAACAGCTCCAGCGGGTTGTCCGGGTCCTGAAAGTCCAGGGGCTCCAGCAGGATGCGCACCACGCCCTGGCAGCCGGGGCCGAGGCCGTGGCGGGGGTCGTCTTCGTCGGAGGTGTCGTAGGTGACCAGGGCGGGCTGGCGGCGCTGCAGGGCCTGGCGGGCACGCTGGCGGGCGTCGCCTTCGAGGCAGCCGCCGCTGATGGCGCCGGTAAGCTGGCCGTCGTCGGTGACGAGCATGCGGGCGCCGGGGCGGCGGTAGGCCGAGCCTTCCACTTCTACCACCGTGGCCAGGGCGCAGGCGCGGCCGGCGGCGCGGTTCTCATCGTAGGCCCGGAGCAGGCGTTGGAGTTCGGTCATGGGTGCGTAGTGGGCCCGTGGGCTGGCCTACCAACAAACAACGGTGGCGCGGCATCTTCCCGGCGGCCCGAAAAACAAAGGGTCAGCAGCAAGTACGCCCGGCCGCCGGCGCTGGTTGTGGCATTTAGGCCCTGGCAGCGTCCCGGCTGCTATATTGCTGTGCCGGTGTTGCTTCAGGCACCCTCGCACGGCGTAGTACCGGCAGTACTTCCGACCTCATACCTGTCCTTATCCGATGAAGCCTATCCTGTTGCTGGCCACCGGCCTACTGCTCAGCGCCCCCGCCATAGCCCAGAACGATCAGTACGAATACGGCACGCTGCTGCAGACCTACGCCACGCGGAAAGACCCCGAGCTGGTGGCCAAGACCATCACGTTTATCAACACTACCGACGCGCCCTCCCAGCGGCTCACACCCGCGCTCCACGGCTTTTTCGGGGCCTTGTTTCTGCAGGATGCCGCGACCAAGCAAGCCTTCTACGCCCGCATCGACGACATCAGCAAGCCGGAGTTCAAGCAGCTGTTTTACACCCTGAAAAACGCCAACATCGACAGCCTGTACGCTCAGAGCAAGCCTTCGCCGGTGGTCAACGACATGAACTGGTCGTCGTATTTCGCCACCGGCGACGCCAAGTACCTTGACCACCTCATCCGCAACACCCAGTACTACGGCGAGCGGAAAAACCTGAACCTGTTCGTGACGGCCAGCTCGGCCATGTGGTCCCTGGCTTCCAATGCCGGCCAGTATCCGGCCGTGCGCGCGTATCTGGCCACGGTTAAAAACAAGAACGTCAGCCTGCTGCTGAAAAAAGACCCCGCCTACTTCCAGCAGCAGATGGCCGAGATTGTGCGCGAGCAGCAGGCCAAAGGCGGCTGGGACACCAGCAGCTACCAGCCGCAATAGGCGGCTGGCGTTTGGCCCGCTGTTATATTCTATAATTAAGATTTTTAACTTACCTTCTATCTTCCTGCAACGGTGCTGCTCAGGACGTTGGCAGTGGTCTGGCCCGTGCCCGGCGGGCGGTAATTCGGTGCCTGTTCCCCTCTACAGGCCTGCCCTAGCCCATCCGGCGGCTGGGGCGCTCCTAGTCCTTTTCGACTCCCACCCCTGCCCTCGCCCACCGGCTGGCTGACGCGTTTCGACTACCCGAGCACCCAAGCCGGCGCCGGCGGGCCCCTTCCTCCTTACCGCTATGGAAACCCAGCTCGAACAGATTCGCGAACTGCAAAAAGCCACCTGGAACAAGTTTTCGGCCGGCTGGCGCAAGTGGGACGATTTTACCATGGAGTGGCTGAAACCCATGGGCGACGAAATCATCCGCGCCCTGCACATCAAGCCCACCGACCTCGTGCTCGACGTGGCCGCCGGCACCGGGGAACCGGGCCTGAGCATCGCTACCCTGGCCAAGGACGGCAAAGTCATCATCACCGACCTGGCCGAGGACATGCTGGCCGTGGCCCGCGACAAGGCCCGCGCCAAGGGCATCCGCAACTACGAAACCGTGGCCTGCGACGTGTGCGCACTGCCTTTCTCCGACGACACCTTCGACGCGGTCAGCTGCCGTTTCGGCTTCATGTTTTTTCCGGATATGCTGCTGGCCGCCCGCGAAATGCACCGCGTGCTCAAGCCCGGCGGCCGCTTGGCCGCCGCCGTGTGGGGCGTGCCCGCCCAAAACACCTGGATTACCGCCATCATGGGCACCATCAGCCAGCACCTGGCGCTGCCCGCGCCGCCGCCCGGTGCGCCCGGCATGTTTCGCTGCGCCGGCCCGGGCTTTCTCGCCGAGCTGCTGCGGCAGGCCGGCTTTCAGCACGTGACCGATCAGGAAGTGACGGGCAAGCTGCGCTGCGGCAGCAACGATACGTACTGGCAGTTCATGAACGAGGTGGCCGCGCCGGTGGTCGCGGCCCTGGGCCAGACCGACGACGCGACGCGGGAAAAGATCAAGCGGGCGGTGTTTGCGCTGGTCGACGAGAAATACCCCGACCAGCAGGCGGCGCTGGATTACGGGACGGTGGTCGTGGTGGGACAGAAATGACGCCGGTCCGAGCCTTGCGGCTGAGCGCGGCCCCTTCTGCGGCCGGCCTGGCCAATGCCAACACCATGATGCGCACACGGCCAGCCGCCCGCGCCCTGCTCCTGGGCATGCTCCTGCTTCTGGCTGGGGCCTGCCATGATACCAGCCGCACCCCGTCGGCGGCCGAAATCAGCGCCATCGACCTGAAACGGGGCAACCTGACGCTGTGCGGCCCCGCCGACCAGCAGCTGGGCGCCGCCACCTTCGAGACATCCTGCGGGGCCGGCGTCCGCAAGGACTTCAACCTGGGCTTGGCGCTGCTGCACTCCTTCGAGTACGACGAAGCGGAAAAGGTTTTTGCGGGCATCATTGCCCGGGAGCCCGGCTGCGCCATGGCCTACTGGGGCGTGGCCATGTGCCACTACCACCCGCTCTGGACGCCCCCGACCCCAACGGAGCTGGCCAAAGGCACCCAAGCCATGGCCCTGGCGCAGCGCCTGCCGCGGAAATCGGCCCAGGAGGCGGCGTATATCGGCGCCACTGCCGCCTTTTACGCCGATTGGAAGCAGCACGACCACCGCACCCGCACGCTCTGGTTTGAGCAGGCCATGGCGCGCGTGCACGCCGATTTCCCCCAAGACCGCGAGGCCACCATCTTCTATGCCCTGGCCCTGAATGCCGCCGCCGATCCGGCCGACAAGTCGTTTCGCAAGCAGAAGCAGGCCGGTGCCCTGCTGCAGGCCTTGTACCCCAACGAGCCGAACCACCCGGGCATCGTGCATTACCTCATTCACACCTACGACTACCCCGAGCTAGCCGCGCTGGGCCTGCCGGCCGCGCGTCGGTACGCGGCCGTGGCCCCGTCGTCGGCGCACGCGCTGCACATGCCCTCGCACATCTTTACCCGGCTGGGGCTGTGGTCCGACTGCATTGCCTCCAACCTGGCCGCCACGTCTGCGGCCCGCTGCTACGCCGAAAGCGCCGGCCTGAAGGGGCACTGGGACGAGGAGCTGCACGGGCTGGATTACCTCACCTATGCCTACCTGCAGCAAGGCGACAACCAACAGGCCCTGGCCCAGTGGCGCTACCTCGACACCCTACGCGCGGTAACGCCGGTGAACTTCAAGGTGGCCTACGCGTACGCGGCGATTCCCGCGCGCTACGTGCTCGAAAACAAACAATGGGCCCAGGCCACCCGGCTGGCGCCGCACCCGCCCGGCCTCGACTGGGAGCAGTATCCCTGGCAGGCCGCCATCGTGCATTTCGCCCGCGCCCTCGGCTTCGCCCGCCTCGGCCAGCCCGATTCGGCCGGGCGGGAGCTGGCGGAGCTAAGCCGCTTGCACAGAGTCCTGCTCGCGCAGGAGGACACCTACAAAGCCAATCAGGTGCAGATTCAGCTGCTGGCGGCCACCGCCTGGCAGCGCCTCGCCGAGGGCCAGCCCGCCGCGGCGCTGCCGCTCATGGAGCAAGCTGCCGAGTTGGAAGCGCGCACCGAGAAGCACCCCGTTACGCCCTGCGAGGTGCTGCCCGCCCGGGAGCTGCTGGCCGATATGCTGCTGGAACTGAACCGCCCCGACGAAGCCCTGCAATCCTACCAAGCCGACCTGCGCCATCACCCCAACCGCTTCAACGGGCTGTACGGCGCGGCGCTAGCGGCCGAGCGGACCGGCCAGCCGGACCAGGCGCGCCGCTACTACCAACAATTGACCGAGGTAGCCAACGCACCCGGCGCCAACCGCCCGGAGCTGGCGGCGGCGCGGGCGTTTCTGGCGAAGCGGCGGGCGCCGGTTATCTGAAGTGCTTTTGAAGTGAGCGGCAACTCCATACCTTTCGGCAAGCATCCCGAATCGGCATGCTTGCCGAAAGTCAGTTTCGCTTTTAAGACCGGTTTACGAAACCTGGTAGTGAGGGCACTTTCGTAAACCTGGATGTTGTGTGCCATTTCAACCATCACTAATGCAAAAAAGAATATCACCTACAGAGGTCGAAAAGGAGTATAAAAATTTCTTACAGACAGCCCTCGACGGGGGTAAAGAGCTAAATGCTGACCTATTAATTGATGTCTCCTCACAGATTTTTCAGGAAACTACAATAACAGGTGTCACTACCGCTGATGACGAGGATAAAGACATGCTGCTGTTTCAATATGGGGTTTACAACTGGGGTGACGAAAAAGGAGAACATTTTAGCTTTGAAATAGCAAGACAATTCATTTTGGATAAAGACGACGAGTTTTACCAGCTTCATTTCAGTTTAATATTCGATCCTAAAGACTTCAAAGAATGCGACAGTTATAACCGTTGGAGCAGCGAATTCCAGAGTTTAGAAGATTGGATGAAAGACATCAAGGCAAGCCAAGGTTACAAATTAGCTCAAACAGTAAAGCCGATAGATTATTCAATTTCGCTGGACAAGATATAACGGCACACAACATCAGCTTTAAAAAATAAGGGCTGAGGAATACGTGTTGAACGAATTATCTTTATTAAACAGCATGAAGTGAATGAAGCTGAAGTAATTCAAATACCCTTACTTCTTAAAGCTGTTAAACGTTGGCAGAAATTATGAATGACCGCAAACTGAAATATATCTTCGGACTGATTTCAACGCTTTTACTTTTTGGACTGCTCTACAAAATCATCAAACTACCCGGCGGACTAATTCTTCCCGGCTACTTTATGGGAGGAATGCTCCTGATTGCTGTTTTAATAGGCTGCTTGATAATTACTGCTATTTTAAGACTGATTTTTAAACGCAAATCGTTTTTGACTTTATTTGCAATCGTTACGGCAGTTGCATTTGTTGTTTCACACTACTATCTGTATTCACCGACCCTTAAGATAGTGGTGCCCAAAGGCTACACTGGAGAGGTTAATCTCGTTCTTTCAAATGTTGATAAAAACATTTTAGCCCTTGACAGCAACGGCATCGGCTACCTCAACAAATGGACATTTGAAAAAACTTATACACCACCAATGGTTGTTGACGATGAAGGCAAGCAACTGAACGACCAATGCGTAGGTTTCAATCCATCAACATTTTGGGGTAGCGGGTATCATACATCAACGAAACATCCGGAAAAAATTTATACTCTCTCGTTTGAGATTGTTCCCAAAGACAAAGCCGGACAAAAGCAGCATTACAATAATATTGAGTTCACGGAGTTGGTTGACACGACTAAATTGTTGACAACGAAATAACTTCTGCCAACAGGGGGTTTGCTGCTATGGCGGGGCGACGGATTAAACTTCGGCTATGTGCAGGCATCGGCAGCAGCTCCAGCGTGACGAATACCATTCGGCTGTAGTTCTTATCATCAACATCATTAACTTTATTCAGCAGCGGTTTGGGGCTGGACGTTCAATGAATGCCCCACCATCGCAAAGCCCCGAAACGTTGAGGTAAATAACAACGCAAACGCCCCGGAACCGCTACGGTTTCGGGGCGTTGCTGTTTGCTGCAGCGTCGGTTATTACAGCAGCTTATCGATGTAAATCGGCAGCTGGCGCACGCGCTTGCCGGTGGCGTGGTACACGGCGTTGGTAATGGCGGCGGCCACGCCCAGCAGGCCCACTTCGCCGATACCTTTCACGCCCAGCGGGTTCACGTGCGGGTCTTCCTCCTCCACGAAGTGCACCTCGATGTCGCGAATGTCGGCATTGGTGGGCACGTGGTACTCGGCGTAGTTGTGGTTCATGAAGCGCCCGTAGCGGTGGTCCATCACGGTTTCCTCCATCAGGGCCATGCTGATGCCCCAGACCACCGAGCCGAGCACCTGGGAGCGGGCGGTTTTCTGATTGAGGATGCGCCCGGCGGCCACCACATTTACCACGCGCGTGACGTGCACCGTGCCTAGCTCCTCGTCCACCTTCACCTCGGCGAAGACCACGTTGTGGGAGTGCATGGAATACTGCTGCATATTCAGCGGGTTGGGCATGGCCGAGCTGTCGGCCTCGATTTCCCGCTCCCCGCTGGTTTGCAGCACGTCGCGCAGGATAACCGACTGCTCCGGCTCCTTGCGCAGCCGGATGTGGCCGTTGACGAACTCCACGTCCTCAAACTTGGCGCCCTTGAGCGGAGAGTCGTCCATTTTCTGGGCCAGCTTCAGCAGCTTCTCGCCCAGCGCCTCGCAGGCGTTTTTCACCGCGGTGCCCACCGAAGCGGCCGTCCAGGAGCCGCCCTGCACGGGGGCTTCGGGCAGCGTGGTGTCGCCGAGCTTGAACGTGACGGCCTCCATGGGCAAGCCCATGGTTTCGGCCGCAATCTGGGTCATGATGGTGTAAGTACCGGTGCCGTTTTCGCCGGCGGCGCTGGCCACGGTCAACTGGCCATCGGCCGTGATGGTGGCCTTGGCGGCGGCTTTCTGCATGGAGGCATCCCACACCCCGCCGGCCACCCCCCAGCCCACCAGCTGATTGCCTTCGCGCATGGAGCGCGGGGCCATGGGGCGCTTGTCCCAGCCGAAGCGGCGGGCGCCCTCGTCGTAGGCTTCGCGCAGCTTCTTGCTGCTGAAGGGGGCCTTCTTGTTCTGGTCGTGCTCGGCGTAGTTGCGGCGGCGGAATTCCAGCGGGTCCAGGCCGGCTTCGTAGGCCATTTCGTCCATGGCCACTTCCAGGGCGAAGGAGCCGGTGGCGGCGCCGGGGGCGCGCATATCCAGTGGGGTGTACACGTCGAGCGGGGCCACCTCGTAGCTGAGGTAGGTGCGCGGGCACTGGTAGAGCATACCCGACCAGTTCACCACGTTTTCGGTGTACTCTTCGAAGCGCGAGGTTTCGTGCAGGGCGTAGTGCTTCAGGCCCACCAGGGCGCCGTCGGGGCCGGTGCCCATTTCCAGCGTCTGCAGGGTGTGCGGGCGGTGGCCAAACGAGAACATCTGCTGGCGCGTGAGCGAGAGGCGCACCGAGCGTTTCAGCTCCAGCGCGGCCAGCACGCTCAGAAACAGCTCGTACTGCGGGCGCAGGCCCGAGCCAAAGCCGCCGCCCATGTACAGGTTCACCACCCGGGCCTCGTCCTTGCTCAGACCGAAGATTTTGGTGATGTACTGCTGGCAGTTGTACACGCCCTGGGTCTTGTCGTAGATGGTCAGCTTGCCGTCGGGGTGGTAGTGCACCGTGGCCCCGAACATTTCCATCGGGTTGTGGTGCTGCGCGCCGTGGATGTACTCGTGGCGGATGCGGTGCGCGGCGTCCTTCAGGCCTTCGTCGGCGTCTTCGCGGCGCTGCGGGGGCATGTAGCCGGTTTTGCCGCGGCCGGGTTCCGAACCGTCGTCGCGCTTGCTCTCAATGTCGGTTTCGTGCTTGTGCTGCTCGTACTCGACGTCGAGAATGGCGGCCGCGTAACGGGCCAGCTCAAACGTCTCGGCCACCACCAGCGCCACCGGCTGCATGCTGAATTTGATTTCGTCGTCGTGCAGCGGGCGGAAGGGCGAGCCGCCGGGGGCCACGTCGTCCTTGTAGTTGCGGTCGAACCAAGCCAGCGACGGCACGTTTTCGTGCGAAAACACGTGCAGTACGCCCGGCAGGCCGAGCACTTTGTCGGCGTGGATTCGTTTGATTTTGCCCTTCGCAATGGGGCTGCTCACGACGTAGCCGTACGCCAGGTTGGGCACGTCGAACTCGGCCGCGTACTTGGCGGCACCCGTCACTTTCTTGGGTCCTTCGACGCGGCTCGGGGCCTTGCCGACGTAAGTGGTGTTGCTATCGGTGCTCATGGATTGCTGTTGGTAAAGATGTCGGCGGCTTGGTGTTGCCCGGCGGCGGCCTGCTTGAGCGCCCGCACGATGGCGCGCTTGGCCAGCTCGATCTTGAAATCGTTGATGCCCTGCCCTTTCGCGTCTTTTACCACCGCTTCGGCAGCTTTTTGAAAGGTGGCTTCGGTGGCCGGCTGGCCTTCCAGCAGGGCCTCGGCGTCCGGGTCGCGCCAGGGCTTGTGGGCCACGCCGCCCAGGGCCAGGCGGGCCGTCTTGATGGTCGAGCCTTCCAGCTCCATCCCCACGGCCACCGACACCAACGCAAAGGCGTAGCTCTGCCGGTCGCGCAGCTTGAGGTAGCTGAAGTGCTTGGCAAAACCTTGCGGAGGCAGCTCCAGGGCCACAATCAGTTCACCCGGTTCCAGGGTGTTGTCGCGCTGGGGCTCGTCGCCGGGCAGGCGGTGGAAGTCCTCGAACTTGATTTGCCGCTCGCCGTCCTTGCTCTTCACGTGCACCACGGCTTCCAGCGCGGCCAGGGCCACGCACATGTCGGAGGGGTGGGTGGCAATGCATTTGTCCGAAGCCCCCAGAATGGCGTGGATGCGGTTGTAGCCGCCGATGGCCGCGCAGCCCGAGCCCGGCTCCCGCTTGTTGCAGGGCGTGGCCGTGTCGTAGAAGTAGTAGCAACGGGTGCGCTGCATCAGGTTACCGCCGTTAGTGGCCATGTTGCGCAGCTGTGGCGAGGCCCCGGCCAGAATGGCCTGGCTCAGCAGCGGGTAGCGCCGTTGCACCTCGGGGTGCCAGGCGGTGTCGGCGTTGGTAGCGGTGGCGCCCAGGCGCAGCCCGCCGCCGGCCGTGGCTTCAATCTTGGTAAGCGGCAGCTTGTTCAGGCCGATGAGGTGCGTGGGCTCGGCCACGTTCTCTTTCATCAGATCCAGAATATTGGTGCCGCCGCCGATGTAGGCGGCCTCGTGGTAGCCGGTGAAGTCGCGCACGGCGGCGTCCACCGATTCGGCGCGGGTGAGGGTGAAGGGCTTCATTGCTTGCTCGCGGATTTAGCGTCTACCACTTCCTTCACGGCCGCCAGGATGCCCACGTAGGCGCCGCAGCGGCAGATGTTGCCGCTCATCAGCTCCCGGATTTCGTCCTCGGAGTGTGCTTTGCCCTCGTTGATGAGCCCCTGGGCCGAGCAGATCTGGCCCGGCGTGCAGTAGCCGCACTGAAACGCGTCGTGGTCGATGAAGGCCTGCTGCAACGGATGCAGCGCGTGCTCCGAGCCCAGGCCCTCGATGGTGGTGATGTCGGCGCCTTCCTGCAGGGCGGCCAGCGTCAGGCAGGAGTTGATGCGCTTGCCGTCGACGAGCACGGTGCAGGCGCCGCACTGGCCGTGGTCACAGCCCTTCTTGGTGCCCGTCAGGCCGGCGTACTCGCGCAGGGCATCAAGCAGGCTGGTCCAGGGCGCCAGTTCCAGGGTGTGGTCCTGCCCGTTGATGCGCAGCGTGATGGGCGAGGTGGGTGGCGGAGGCAATGGCGCGCGGCCGCCGGTGTTTGGTGTGGTAGGGTTGCTCATAGAAACGCGGACTGGAATGAGAAAACGAGCAGGATGCCGGCCGCAGCAAGGGCAAGCGAACGGCAATCCGCTAGCAGAACCTTACGCGTTTATCCCGCTTGCGTTGGCCCCGGCGCTCCGCCGAAAGCACCGCACCCCGCCCACCACGTTGCGCGTCTCATCTCCGCGGTGCCCGCCAAACCACCAGCGCCGCCCTGAAAAGCTCAGCGGCGGGTGGGCCGGCTGGTTTCATGAAAGAAACCGGCCGGCCCACCCGCCGTTCACGCAACCAGTCCGTTGCGGTTGGCCTACTGGGGCCGCGCACCTAGTTCCCGCTGGGCCGCGTCGCGCTCCGCCGGCGTATTTACGTTGCGCAGCTCCGCCGGCGCGGGCGCGGGCAGCACTTCCGCATCGGCATTGATGAGCACCTTGCGCGGGCACGAATACCCCAGCCCCAAAAACTGCAGCAGCACCGGATAGCTGCGCGGCTCCCAGATGGTAATGAGCGGCTCGGGAAACTCGTTGTCGGGGCTTTGGAAGGCCGTGGCCGCGCGGCCCGCGTGCCGGTGCGCCACCAGGTGCCGCAGCGTCTGTTCGGTGAGAAACGGCAGGTCGCAGGCTACCACCAGCCAGGCGGCGTTGGGGTCGTGGCGAAAAGCGGTGAGCAGGCCGCTGAGCGGCCCCAGGTCCAGGAACTGATCGGGCAGCGCGGCCAGGCCGGCGGGTAGATCCGCCGCTTGGCCGGGGCGGCAACTGATGAATACGTCCTGGCAAAACGGGGCCAGCAGGGCGGCGGCGTGCTCCTGCTGTTCACGGCCATGGTAACGCAGGCGGCCTTTGTCCTCCTGCATACGCTGGCTGCGGCCGCCCGTCAGCACCAGGCCGCGCAGCGGGGGCTGGTGCCGTTGCAGCCACTGCCCTACCCAGGCGGCAATGGCCCCGGTATCGGCCAGCGGCAGCACGGGTACGGCAGCGGCGCCCAGGTGCTGCCGCAGCACCTCGGGCAGCCCCGTCTGGCCTTCCGATAGCAGCACCAGCCGCACGTCGGTCAGGCGGTCCAGCTTCTTGTCCAGCGGCTTGCGCGGGTCGATGATGACCACCTGCTGCCGGGCGCGGAAGTGGTTGCCGTTGACGAGCACCAAGCTCTGCTCATTGAGCCACTGGGGCTGGATGAACTTATCCATCCCCCGGCGCACGTCGAGGCGGCGGAAGTGAATTTTGTCGGTCAGCTCGGCCGCGGCGCCGGCGTGCAAGATGGCGTCGGCACCGCCCGGGCCACCGGCGTCGGCCGCGTCGCCGGCGGCGTGGTCGGCGTCCACGTAGGCCACGCGCAGGGCGGGCGTAAGCAGCGGCAGCAGCCGCGCCGCCAGGTCCTTGATGACGCCGCAGGGCGCGCCCAGAATGCCCAACTCGTGGCGGCCGAACTCGCCGATGTCCGGCCGGGCCAGGGCCGCGTGTTTCTGGTGTTTGGGTTCCATAGGGGCTTACTCCGGCTTATCCACGTGCTGAAAGTCGCTTTTGCCGCCGGTTTTCGACAGCAGCCGCGTTTCCTGAATCACGATGTCGTGCGACAGCGCCTTGCACATGTCGTAGATGGTCAGCGCGGCCACGGAAGCGCCCGTGAGGGCCTCCATTTCCACGCCGGTTTTGCCCGTTACGGTGGCCGTGCACTCGATGACAACGGCCGCGGGCGGGGCCACGGTCACCGTTACCTGGCAGTCGTCGAGGCCCAGCGGGTGGCACAGCGGAATCAGGTCGGCGGTTTTCTTGGCGGCCATGATGCCGGCCAGAATGGCCGTCTGAAACACCGGCCCCTTGCGGGTGGGCAAGTCGCCCTGCTGCACCAGGGCCAGGATGTCGGCCCCGAGCAGCACGCGGCTGCGGGCGCGGGCCACGCGGCGCGTCGCGGCTTTCTGGCCGACGTCGACCATGGCCGGCTGGCCGGCGGCGTTGAGGTGGGTGAGTTGCTTGTCGGAAAGGTCGGCCATGGCAAAAGCGGTCTGCGGAGGTTCAGGTGGGGCAACAAAGTACGCGCCGGAAAGATTTGCGGCCGGAAATGGCCCCGCACGGCGCTGCTCTGCCCGCGGCGGGCGAACTTGCGGCCTCACCTCCGTCGTTGCGCATGATTTCCGTCGAAGAAGCTACCCGCGCGGTGCAGGCCACGGCCGCGCCCCTGCCCCCCGAACGCGTGTTGCTCACCGAAGCCGCCGGCCGCGTGCTGCGCGAGCCGGTGCACGCCGACCGCGACTTTCCGCCCTTCGACCGGGTGACCATGGACGGCATTGCGCTGCGCTACGCCGCCAGCGCCGCCGGGCAGACGGCCTTTGTCATCGAACGCACGCAGCTAGCCGGCCAGCCCCCCGCGCCCTTGGCCGATGAGCGGGCCGCCGTCGAAATCATGACCGGGGCGGTGCTGCCGCCCGGCTGCGACGCGGTGGTCCGCTACGAAGACCTGCTGATCGAGGAGCAGCCCGACGGCCGCCGCGTCGCCACGGTGCGGGTGCCGCCCGCGGCCGCGGGCCACAACGTGCACCGCCGCGGCTCCGACCGTCGCCAGGGCGAACTGCTGCTGCCCGCCGGCACCGTGCTCGGCCCCGCCGAAATTGCCGTAGCCGCCACCGTCGGGGCCGCGACGCTGGAAGTCAGCCGCCAGCCCCGCGTGGCCGTCGTCAGCACCGGCGACGAGCTGGTGGACATCAGCGAGGAGCCCGCCGCGCACCAGATCCGGCGCTCCAACGCCTACATGCTGCTGGCCGCGGCGCGGCAGGCCGGGGCCGAGGCCAGTATCTTCCACTTCGACGACGACCCAGCGGCCCTGGCTGCGGGCCTGCCCCCGCTGCTCACGGGCTACGACGCGGTGCTGCTCAGCGGCGGCGTGTCGAAGGGCAAGGCCGACTACCTGCCGCAGGCCCTGCAGCAGGCCGGCGCCGCGCAGCTGTTCCACGAGGTGCAGCAGCGGCCGGGCAAGCCCTTCTGGTTTGGCCGCCACCCGCAGGGCGCGGTGGTATTTGCCCTGCCCGGCAACCCCGTTTCGACGTTCATCAACTACTACCGCTACGCCGCGCCCTGGCTGCGGGCCGTGCAGCTGCCCGCCCCTACTTTCCCGGCACCGGCACGCGCCGCGCTGACGGCCGACGTACTCTTCCGCCCGCCGCTCACGCATTTCCTGCTCGTAAGCCTGCGCCCCGGGCCCGACGGCCGCCTGATGGCCCATCCCGAGCGCGCCCACGGCTCCGGCGACCTGGCCAGCCTGCTGCCCAGCGACGGGTTCGTGGAGCTGCCGGCCGAACGCAGCGAGTTCCGGGCCGGCGAGGTGCTGCCGGTGTGGCGGTTCCGCTTCGGCTAAGCGCAAAAAAGCGCCGGCCCAAGTCGGGCCGGCGCTTTTTTGCGCCTGATAAGCGGTGGCCGGCTTACCCAATGGCCACCGTGCGCATGCTCAGCCCGCCGAAGCTGACTTCCTCGAAGGCGTGGGTGATGGGTTCGTCCCGGTCAGCCAGGGCCAAGGTGTAAAGCAGCGGCCAGTAGTGGTCGGGCGTGGGCACCGCCAAGGGGCCGCTGGCCCCGGCCTTCTGCACGTCGAACAGGGCCTGGAAGTCGCGTTGGTCGATGCGCTGTTTCACCCACTCGTCGAACTCCACGGCCCAGTCGTAGGCCGAGGCGTCGCCGGCCATCAGCTTCTGCATGCTCAGGCGCAGGTTGTGCACCACGTTGCCCGAGCCGATGATGAGCACGCCGCGCTGGCGAAGCTGCTGCAGCTGCTGGGCCAGGGCAAAGTGCTGGGCGGGCGTCTTGTAGAAGTCGAGGCTGAGCTGAAACACGGGCACGTCGGCGGCCGGGAACAGGTGGTGCAGCACCGTCCAGGTGCCGTGGTCCAGGCCCCACTCGTCGGAGCCGTGCAGGTCGGGCACTAGGGCCATGGTCTGGCGGGCGTACTCCGGGGCGCCGGGCGCGGGGTACTGCATGGCAAACAGCTCCTGCGGGAAGCCGCCGAAGTCGTGGATGGTTTCGGGCCGCTCGTTCAGGGTCACGAAGGAGCCGCGCGTGAGCCAGTGCGCCGACACCACGAGGATGGCGTTGGGCTTTTGTTTCTGGCGAATGTCCTCGCCCATTTTCTTCAGGGCGCGGGTAAAGGTGTTGTCCTCCAGCGCGTTCATCGGCGAGCCGTGCCCGATGAAGAGCACCGGCATCTTGGCGCTTTTCTGAAAGCCGGAAGAAACGGTATGCAGGTCTTGCAGGTTCATAGCAGCTGAAGCTAAAGGAAGCAGGGCCAGGGCTTTGAGAAAGGCTTTGCGGTCCATGGGCGGGCTTCCGGTGCGTACAGCACAAAGGTACCGCCGCGGGCAGGGGCCGCGCCTTGATGTATGGTAAGAAATCCGGCCGCATATTCGGGCCTCGCTAGCCCCGCGCGGCCCCGATGAAGTGCGGCCGGCGCATCGTCACTGCTGATTTTCCACTCATTCGTGCCCTGCCAGCCGCGGCGCGCTTTACCTCCGCCCCATGAACGCTCAGGACATCATTCAGGCCCTGCAACTGCTGGCGCATCCCGAAGGCGGGTATTACCGCGAAACCTACCGCTCCCCGCAGCGCCTGAGCACCGCGCAGGGTACCAGCCGCAACGTCAGCACGGGCATTTACTACCTGCTGGAAAACGAGGACAAGTCCCACTTTCACCGCATCCAGTCGGATGAGCTGTGGTTTTTTCACCAGGGCCAGCCCCTGGAAATCGTGCTGCTGCAGGACGGGCAGGCTGTGAGCGTGGTGCTCGGCAACGACCTGCTGCGCGGCGAAGTACCACAGGCCGTCATTCCGGCCGGCACCTGGTTTGGCGCCCGGCTATTAGGCGGAGTGGGCTACGCCCTGGTAAGCTGCACCGTAGCTCCCGGCTTTGATTTCGCCGATTTCGAGCTGGCCACGCGCGCTGAGCTTACGCGGCAGTTTCCCGCCCAGCGCGAGCTGATCGAAACGTTTACCCCGGCGGCTGGCTAGGCTTGCTGCGGTCCGAGGGTGCTGGTGCACTTCACCCGCCCTCAGTGCCCGGCCAATTCCCGTCGGATGCGGCTCAACGACTCCGGCGTGACGCCCAGGTACGCGGCAATCTGCTTTTGCGGCAGCCGGCGGGCCAGCGTCGGGTAGGTCTGCTGAAAATCCACGTACCGCTCTTCGGCCGAGGCGCTGAGGGTGAGCACCAGCCGCCGCTGCAGCGTGCGCACGTTGTTTTGCAGCAGGCGGTGGAAAAACTCGGGGAAAGCGGGCGTGACCAGGCTGAGCTTGCGGAAAAAGGTGGCGTCGAAGAGCAGTACCTCCGACTCTTCCACGGCCTCGATGCTGAACATAGCCGGCTCCTGGGTAATGAGGCTGTTCTGGTCGCTGATCCACCAGTTTTCGGGCGCAAACTGGATGATGTGCTCCTTGCCCCTGGCATCGACCACAAAGGAACGCAGGCACCCGCGCGCCACAAACGCACCCACGCGCGCGACCTCGCCCGCCCGCGTGAGCACCTCGTGCCGGGCCAGGTGGCGCGGCTCAAACAGCGCCTCGATGGCCACCAGCTGCTCGTCGGTAACCGGAGGCAGGCGCTGACGGAAGTAGGCACGCAGTACGTCGAGGGGTGCGGAGTTCATGCCTGCAATATCGGGCCGGCGCTGGCTCGCCACCACGCCACGGCAAGTCGTTCAGGAAACCGTGCAGCGGGTCCACCGCCTTGGGTATACCCACTTCTGGGTTTGGGAGCACCGCATCAGGCCGGTTTTGGCCGGCGCCATCCCGGAAATGCGCCATGGTCCACCTCCGCTGGCTAAGCGGAGCGCACCCGCGTGGGCCCGGGTGGCGTGCTGCCGCCCCACTGCTTGGCGCTGAAGGTGGCCGCGACCTTCCGCTTGCTCGTCCCGCTGTTCCCCGGTGGCCTCGTCCGGACGCCGAGCGCCGACCGGTTAATTGCCTGTTGAACGAACCCTGTTGCCTCGTTTAGCTACGAAACACTTGCCCAGCAGCTGCACAACATAAACACCTATTGCCCGGCAGCGACGAAAATAACCCACTGATAGCAAGCGTCTTCGGCATAAGCTGCCGACGTTATTTAGATAGATTTCAAATTAACCTTGTCCGCTGTTTGGATAGAATCTAAACAGTGGCTTGCTTTGCATAACTTTTGAATCAGTCTAAATAACTGAATGCGCCGTTCTTTACCTTTCCTGCTCCTCGCTGTGGCCCCGGTGGCCGTCAACGCCCAAAGCCTGCTTGCCTTTAACCACCAGCCCGGCGACGGGCCCACGGCTCCGCAGCCGGCGCACGGCCAGGTAGTAGGCCGCGTGGTACTGGCCGACGGCCAGGCCGCCGAGCAGGTATCGGTGATGGTAAAAGGCACGACCATCGGCACGAGCACCGAAGCGGATGGCTCTTTCCGCCTCCGCCTGCCCGTGGGCAAGCAGATTCTGGCCGTGGCCTACCTGGGCTACGTGACGCAGGAAATCGAGGTAGACGTGCCCAACCGCAGCACCGTGAACCTGCCGACGGTGACGCTGGCCAAGAGCACCAACCAGCTGACGGAGGTAAAAATCACCGAGACGCGCACCATCAACCAGCGCCCCACGGGCGTGAGCAAGATGCCGGTGCGCCCCTTCGACCTGCCGCAGAGCGTGGTAACGGTGAGCCAGCAGACGCTGGAGCAGCAGCAGGTGCTGCGCCTGAGCGACGCCATTGTGAACGTGTCGGGCATTTACGTGACCAGCGCCACCGGCGGCACGCAGGAAGAGCTCGGCAGCCGCGGCTTCGCCTACGGCTCGAACAACACCTTCAAGAACGGGGTGCGCTTCAACAACGGGGTGATGCCCGAGGCCTCCTCGCTGGAAAGCATGGAAGTGCTCAAGGGCAGCGCGGCCATTCTCTACGGCAACGTAGCCGCCGGCGGCGTGCTGAACCTGGTGACCAAGAAGCCCAAATTTGAGCAGGGCGGCTCGGTGGGCCTGCGCGTGGGCTCCTTCGGCTTCTGGAAGCCGATGGTGGACGTGTACGGCGCCGTGGGCCAGAGCGAGAAAGTGGCTTTCCGCCTGAACACAACCTACGAGCAGGGGAACAGCTTCCGCGACCGGGTGGAGTCGGACCGCTTCTACGTGAATCCCTCGCTGCTCTTCAAGCTCAGCCCCAAGACCACGCTGGTGGTGGAGGGCGACTACCTACGCGACAACCGCACGCCGGACTTCGGCGTGGGCGCCATCGACTACAAGATCCTGGAGTCGCGCACGCGCTTTCTGAACGTGGCCGGCGCTAACAACGCCACCCAGCAAACCAGCACCACCGCCACGCTCAGCAGCCAGCTCTCGGACGTGTGGCAGGTGCGCGGGGTGGTGGGCTTCCAGCGCTACGACAACGAGCAGCGCAGCGCTGCCCGCCCCGTGGCCACCGTCATTGCCCAGGGCCCGAACTACGGCAACTGGAACCGCAACCTGCAGCGCAGCCGCACCCGCGAAAACTACTACCTGGCTCAACTCGACTTCACGGCCAACTTCCACACCGGTTTCCTGGGCCACACCCTGCTGGCGGGCACCGACGTGGACCAGTACCAGACCAACAACCTGGGTTACACCGCCCGGCCCTACAACGCCATTAACCTGCTCGACCCCACCAAGAAGGTGTCGCTGCCGGCCGGCACCGTGCCGGTCACGGGCTTCGACGACCTGGCCCTGAACACCCGCACGCGGGGCAACACCCGCCGCGCCGGCTTCTACGTGCAGGACATGCTCACCTTCACCGAGCAGTTCAAAGCTCTGATCGGCATGCGTTGGAGCTACCAGGAGACGCCCAGCGACGTGTACACCTACACGGCGCCTACGGCCCCGATCCAGCAGGTAACGGTGCGCGAAACCCGACGCTACGACAACGCCTGGACCCCGCGCCTGGGCCTGGTGTACCAGCCCATCAAGACCCTCTCGCTGTTTGCTTCCTACTCCAACTCGTTTGCCCCGAACTCGGGCGTCGACAACACCGGCACGAACCTGGCCCCGTCGATGCTTCAGCAGTACGAGGTGGGCGTGAAGAATGAGCTGTTCAACGGCATGCTGTCGGCCAACGTGACGGCCTACCAGATTGTCAACGACAACCAGGCGCAGACCATTCAGCAGTACTTCAGCAACGGCACCCCGAACCCGGCCTGGAACCAGAATATTCCCGCCGCGCAGGAGTTGGCGGGTGAGGTGACCAGCAAAGGCGTGGAAGTAGACGTGCACAGCAAGCCGTACCTGGGCTGGACGTTCATCGCCGGCTACAGCTACAACAACACGGCTTACACGAAGAGCAACATCTACGACAACGGCAGCCGCCTGCGCTACAACCCCGCCCACACGGCCAACCTGAGCGCCTACTACACCTTCAACAGCCTGTTTGCCGACCACACCTTCCTGCGCGGCCTGAACGCCGGCATCACCTCCTACTACGTGGGCGACAAGGTGGCGGGCCGCAACCCGCGCAAGCAGTACGACAAGGACGGCAACCTGATTCCGGACGCCAACAAGTTCATCACGGTGCCCAACTACCTGCTGTTCGACGCCTCGGTGGGCTACACCTACGAGCGGTTCTCGCTGCGGGTGAAGGCAGCCAACCTGCTCGACGTGCTCAGCTACAACATGCACGACGACAACAGCGTGAACCCCATTGCCCCGCGCAACTACTCGGCTACCTTCGCCTACAAGTTCCGGTAAGTTTACCCCCGATTTCCGCTGCCGCCAACCCATCGGACCCCAATCAGTTGCGGGGTCCGGTGGGTTCGGCATACCTAGCCCCCGCTCACTGCCATGAAGATCTTTTTCCGCAACATCCACCTCTACCTCAGCCTGGCTTCGGGGCTGATCATTGCCATCGTGTGCTTTACCGGCGCCGTGCTCGTCTTCGAGAAGGAGCTGGAGCAGGCCCTGCACCCGGAGCGCTACTTTGTGGTGCAGGCCGGCGCGCAGCGCCTCTCGCCCGAGCAACTGGTGGCCGCCGTGCGCGCCCAGGTACCCAAGGCCAAAGTGGCCAGCCTGAAAATCCACGCTGACCCGCTGCGCACCGCTGAGATTAGCCTTGCGGGCGGTCCGGGCGGCCCCGGTGGCAAGGAAGCCAAAGCAGGCGGCGGCGAAGGTAGCCGCAAAGGCCCGGGCAGCCCCGAGGGCAAAGCCGGCAAGGGCGAGAAAGGCGGCAAGGGCGGCGGCGAAGGCGGCCGCGGCCCGCAGTACTTCGTGAACCCCTACACCGGCGCCGTGGTGGGCCCCTACGTGTACCGCGACTCGTTTTTCTTCACCATGATGGCCCTGCACCGCGGCATGGTGGGCGGCCCCGTGGGCAAGATGGTGGTGGGCGTGAGCACCCTGCTGTTCCTCTTCATCATCGGCACCGGCATTGTGCTGTGGTGGCCGGCCACAGGCAAAATCCTGAAGCAGCGCCTGACGGTGAAGTGGGACGCGAGCTTTAAGCGCCTCAACCACGACCTGCACATCGTGCTGGGTTTTTACTCGGCCCTGTTCCTCTTCGTTTTCGCCTTCACCGGCCTGGCGTGGTCGTTTGAGTGGTTCAACAACGGCATCTTCGCCGTGACAAAATCGGACCCCAAAGGCCCCGAGGCTCCCAAATCAGAGCTCGTGCTGGGCGCCGGCAAGCTGGGCTTCGACCAAGCCTACGCCGTGGCGCAGCAGCAGGTACCCGGCGCCCTCTCCTACGCCATTTCGCTGCCCAAGGACTCCACCGAGGCCGTGCGCGTGATGACTACCTCGACGGGCGCGGCCTACGAAGGCGCCACCGACGAGCTGTACCTCGACCAGTACACCGGCAAGCCGCTGGGCAAGCTGGCGTTCGAAGACCGCAACCTCGGCCAGCGCGTACGCCGCACCTTCAAGCC
This sequence comes from Hymenobacter coalescens, assembly GCF_054783195.1. NCBI lineage: Bacteria > Pseudomonadati > Bacteroidota > Cytophagia > Cytophagales > Hymenobacteraceae > Hymenobacter > Hymenobacter coalescens. The sequence continues at coordinate 195,668 of NZ_BAAGRA010000001.1, forward strand.
GGTGCACACCGGCGCCATCTTCGGTATGCCCTCCAAAATCATTGCCCTGGTGGTGTGCGTGCTCGGCGTGACCTTCCCCATTACCGGCGTGATCATGTGGCTGAACCGCCTGAAAAAGGAAAAGAAGAAGGCCCGCAAGCAGGTAGCCCCGGTGGCGGCCTAATCCAAATTTAAGTTCTCGGCCCCGGCCCGCTCCCGCAGCGGGCCGGGCCGGCGTGCGTTCGGGCAGTCCAGGTTTCGTGGCCGACTCCGCGGCAGGGGCAAACTTTTCGGCCCGCGGTGGGTTGCCTTGACTTGAATCTTACAAGCTACCTGCTGCCATGACCACCGCCACGCTGACTGCCCTCTACCAGGAAATGGCCCCCTGCACCGGCCTCGACCTGAGCACGCTGCTACCCGGTGGCATTCAGCGCGAAGTGGGCCACTTCAACGTGTTCGACCTGGCCGACCTGCGCGAATCGACCCAGCTGCGGCCGGGTACGCCTTATCCGTGTCGCTCCTTCTACAAGATCAGCCTGTTGCGTAGCCGCAGCCGCACCGAGTTTGCCGACCAGACCATCCTCATTGAGCCCGATTCTCTGGTGTTTTCGACGCCCAAGGTGCCGTTTCAGTGGCAGCCCGACGAGCCTCAGCAGGGGCATTTCTGCCTGTTCACCGCCGAGTTCCTGCTGCCCGTCCTCGGCGGCCTCACCCCCGACGAGCTGCCCCTGTTCCGCACCGACGGCTACCCCGTATTCCGGCTCACGCCGGCCGAGGCGGCGCGGGCAGCGGCTATTTTCGAGTGCATGCACGAGGAGTTGGTTTCCAACTACGTCCACAAGTACGACCTGCTGCGGGCCTACGTGCTGGAGCTGCTGCACCTGGGCCAGAAGCGGCAGCCCGCCAGCACTTTGCACCCCGCCCACACGGCGGCGGCCCGGCTCGCCTCGCGCTTCGTGGAGCTGCTGGAGCGGCAATTTCCGCTCACCTCGCCCCAGCAGCGCCTGCCGCTGCGCTCGGCCAAGGACTTTGCCGACCACCTGGCCGTGCACGTGAACCACCTCAACAAGGCGCTCAAGGACAGCACCGGCCGCACCACCACCGACCTCATCGGCGGGCGCATCGCGCAGGAAGCCAAGGCCCTGCTGCGCCAGACCGACTGGACGCTCTGGGAAATTGCCGACAGCCTGGGCTTCGTCGACGTGGCGCACTTCTCCCACTTCTTCCGCCGCTACGCCGCCCTGAGCCCCGGCGCCTTCCGCACGCAGGAAGTCCAGCCGGTTTGATTTCTACAATAAGCTGATTGGCCGGTACAACGCTGCCCCCGGCCGGGCGCGGGACCTTTGTCGTGTTCCATTCAACGCGACAAAATCACTCGTATGAGCACTTCCAAAATCGCCCTGCTGACCGGCGGCAGCCGGGGCCTGGGCAAGGACATGGCCCTGAAACTGGCCCAGCAGGGCATCGACGTCATCCTGACTTACCGCAGCCAGCAGGCCGAAGCTCAGGCCGTGGTAACCGAAATCCAGGCCCTGGGCCGCCGGGCCGTGGCCCTGCCCCTGAACGCGGCCGACCTGAGCACCTTCGAGGCCTTCTTCGCCCGGGTAACCGAGGCCCTGACCGATACCTTCGGCACCAACCGCTTCGACTTCCTGATCAACAACGCCGGCACCAGCCTCAACGCGCCCATTGCCGAGACCACCGAGGCGCAGTTCGACGAGATGCTGAACGTGCACTTCAAGGGCGTGTACTTCCTTACCCAACGCGCCCTACCCCTGCTGCGCGACGGCGGCCGCATCGTCAACGTGTCGTCGGCCACGACGCGCAGCTCCTTCCACGGCGTCTCGGCCTACGCCACCATGAAAGCGGCCGTGGAAGTCTTCACGCGCTACCTGGCCCTGGAGTTGGGCCCGCGGGGCATCGCGGCCAACGTGGTAGCCCCCGGGGCCGTATTCGGCGGCGGCACTATGCCTGACTCGCCCGAAATGCGCGCCTTCGTGGCCCAAAGCACCGCCCTGGGCCGCACCGCTGAGCCCGACGACATCGGCGGCATCGTTGCCTTCCTCTGCTCCGACGCCGGCCGCTGGCTCAACGGCCAACGCCTGGAGGCCACAGGCGGCATGATGCTGTAAGCCGGACCGTAGCCCGACACGCCGGCTGAGCCGGAAAAAAAGCCCCGTTGCTGGCAGATCCGGCAGCGGGGCTTTTTTGGATTTTCGGCCGCGGGCCGTTGGGCAGTCGTTTGGGACTGAAGGCCCGCGACTGGCAACGGCTTAAAATGGAGGGTCCTCGTTGCCGAAGTTGCTCTTGGGGAAAGGCTGCGGCGAGGGTGCCGAGTCGTTCATGCGCGAGCCGAGGCGAATGGTGTTCGGCGCGGGCGCAAAGCCGGGGTCGGGCTCGTCGAAGGTACTGGCGGGCAGCTGGCCGGTGTTGTAGCTGGCCGCTTCGGGCGCGAAGCCCTGCCCGTCGAGGTCCATGAACTTGGTGAAGCGGCCGATAAACTTCAGCGGCACGTTGTCGAGGCCGCCGTTACGGTGCTTGGCGATGATAACTTCGCCCACCCCCTGGGTGGGGTTGCCCATTTCGTCCTCGGTAATGCCGTAGTACTCGGGACGGTAGAGGAACATTACCATGTCGGCGTCCTGCTCGATGGAGCCGGATTCGCGCAGGTCACTGAGCTGCGGGCGCTTGTCGCCGCCGCGGGTTTCCACCGAGCGCGACAGCTGCGAGAGGGCAATAACCGGGATGTTCAGCTCTTTGGCAATGCCCTTGAGTGCCCGCGAAATCGAGGCAATTTCCTGTTCGCGGTTGCCACCGGGCTTGCCGTCGCCGTTGCCGGTCATCAGCTGCAGGTAGTCGATGATGATCATCTGAATGTCGTGGTGCGACTTCAGACGGCGGGCCTTGGTGCGCAGCTCGCGGATGCTCAGGCCCGGGGTATCGTCGATGAAGATGGGCGCGTTCGAGAGCGTGGCAATCTTGTGGTTGAGCTGCTGCCACTCGTAGTCCGCGAGGTTGCCCTTCTTGATTTTCTCGGAGTCCAGCTCGGCCTCGGCCGAAATCAAACGGTTCACGAGCTGAATCGAAGACATTTCCAGCGAGAAGAAGGCCACCGCTTTCTTGTCGAGCACCGCCGCGTTGCGCATGCACGACAGCACAAAAGCCGTTTTGCCCATGGCCGGGCGGGCGGCAATAATCACCAGGTCCGACTTCTGCCAGCCCGAGGTGACGCGGTCCAGGGCCATCATGCCCGAGGTCACGCCGGTGAGGCCGCCGGTCTGCTTGCTCTTTTCTTCCAGCTCCTTGATGGCCTTGCCCATCAGGCTGCGCATGTCGTCGAAGTTCTTGCGGATGTTCGATTCCGACACTTCAAACAGCGCCTGCTCGGTCTGGTCGAGCAGGTTGAACACGTCCTGGGTGTCCTCGTAGGCGTCGCGGTGCACGTTCGAGGCAATGGCAATCAGCTCGCGCTTGATGGCGTGCTCGGTGATGATGCGCGCGTGCGTCTCGATGTTGGCGGCCGACTGGATGCGGTAGGTGAGCTGGGCCACGTACTGCGGGCCGCCGGCCATTTCCAGGGTGCCCATGGAGCGCAGCTCCTGGGTCACCGTGAGAATGTCGATGGGCTCGGTTTTATCGAACAGGCTCAGGATGGCCTGAAAAATCTGTTGGTGGGCTTCCTTGTAGAAGCTCTTGGGTTTCAGGATGTCGATGACGCTCGTCAGCGCGTCTTTTTCCAGCATCAGCGCGCCCAGCACGGCGGCCTCCAGATCGAGGGCCTGCGGGGGCAGCTTGCCGGTTGGGCTGGCGGGCATCACCGGACGGTTCCAGGCTTTGTGGGCCCTGGCGGCCAGTTGTTTAACGCGGCTATTGCTCTCGTCCATCATCGTACGGCTGCTCCTCTCGGTCCGAAAATACGGAAAGGGGGTCCAAAAATACGGCCGAGCCGCTGATTTATTGGCGTTGGTTGGGCAGGTAGTTTTCGCTACTTTCCCAATTGCCGCGGCTTCAGTGCCTTGGCCCGCCCGGGCTTATTACCTTTGCCGCCCGGCTTTCTACGGCCGGGCCGGCTTTATGGCCGGTGACCTTCCTTTAAAGTAGCGTACCCCGACTGCCCGCATGGCTCACCCCACGTACCGGCGCGTCCACCTCATTGCGGTGGGCGGCAGCATCATGCACAACCTGGCCCTGGCCCTGCACCGCCAAGGCGTGCACGTCACCGGCTCCGACGACGAAATCTTCGACCCGGCGCGCACCCGGCTCCAGCAGGCCGGCCTGCTCCCTGAACACCTGGGTTGGGACGCGGCGCGCATCACTCCCGACCTCGACGCGGTCATCGTGGGCATGCACGCCCGCCCCGACAACCCCGAACTGCACCGCGCCCAAGCGCTGGGCCTGCGCATCTTCTCCTTTCCCGAGTTCATTTACGAGGCCTCGAAGGACAAGCAGCGCATCGTCATCGGCGGCTCGCACGGCAAAACCAGCATTACCTCGTTGATTCTGCACGTGCTCCGCTACCACGGCCTGAAGTTCGACTACGCCGTGGGCGCGCAGCTGGAGGGCTTCGACCTGATGGTGCAGCTCTCGGACGACGCGCCCCTCATCGTCATCGAGGGCGACGAGTACCTCTCCTCGCCGGTGGACCGCCGCCCCAAGTTTCACCTCTACCAGCACCACATCGGGGTGATTTCCGGCATCAGCTGGGACCACATCAACGTGTTTCCCACGGAGGAAATCTACCGCGAGCAGTTTGCCATCTTCGCCCAGATGACGCCCAAGGCCGGCGTGCTCATCTTCGACCAGGACGACGAGCAGGCGCAACTGGTGAGCGTGCCCTCGAACCCGGATGTGAAGTACGTGGGCTACGGCCCGCACGAAAACGTCATCAAAAACGGCCAGACCTTCCTCGTCACGAAGAAGGACGGGCAGGTCCCGATTCAGGTGTTTGGGGAGCATAACCTGCGCAACATCTCGGCCGCCCGCGAAGTGTGCAAACAACTGGGTATCAAGGGCAAGGATTTCTACGAGGCCATTGCCTCGTTTAAGGGCGCCGCGCGCCGCCTGGAGCTGGTGAAGCAAGGCCCTACCTCCGTGGTCTACAAGGACTTCGCCCATGCCCCGAGCAAGCTCAAGGCCACCTCGGCGGCCCTGAAGAGGCAGTTTCCGGAGCGCCGGCTGGTGGCTTGCCTGGAGCTGCACACGTTCAGCTCGCTCAACCCGGACTTCCTGCCCCAGTACGAGGGCACGTTCGACGCGCCCGATGTGGCCGTGGTGTACTTCAACCCGCAGGTGCTGGCCCACAAGCGCCTGCCGCCGCTGAGCGACGTGCAGGTAGCCGAAGCCTTCCGCCGCCCCGACCTGCGCGTGTTTACCGACTCGCGCAAGCTGGCTGAGTTCCTCCGCGAGCAGAACTGGCACCACGCCAACCTGCTGATGATGAGCTCCGGCACCTTCGACAGGCTGGACCTGGTGCAGTTGGCCGGCGAGGTCACGGGCGGGTAGTCCGACCACGGCGCATGTAGCGCGGGCTTGGCTACGCCTTCCTTCGGTTCAGCCCGCGTCTGCCTGAACGGTGTCGTTCGGACGGATGCGGGCTTCAGCCCGCGCTGCATTTGTTCTGGTAGCCCAACAGGTGCTTTGCGCTACATTTAGCCCGCTATGAAACCACATCTGCTCCTTCTCCACGGCGCACTGGCTTCGGCCGGGCAGCTGCAGCCCCTGGCCGAGCGCCTGGCGGCCGATTTCGACGTGCACACGTTCTCCTTCGGAGGCCACGGCGGGCAGCCCCTCGACGCGGCGCGTTTCACGATGACGCACTTCGCGGCCGAAGTCACCTACTATTTGGCCGAGCACCAGCTGGAGGCCGTGCACGTGTTCGGCTACAGCATGGGCGGCTACGCGGCCGTGCTCAGCGCCGCCACCGACCCGGGCCGCATTCGCAGCATCACCACCCTGGGAACCAAGTTTGACTGGTCGCCGGAAACGGCCGCCGCGGAGGTGCGGATGCTCGACGCGGCCAAAATGCAGGCCAAGATTCCGCAGTTCGTGGAGCACTTGCAGCGCACCCACTCCCCCACCGGCTGGGATGCCGTGGTGGAGGCCACCGCCGCCATGATGCGGGAATTGGGCCAAGAGCCACCCCTGCACGAGCTGAATCTGGCCGACCTGACCGTGCCCGTGCAGGTGTTGGTGGGCGAGCAGGACCAGACGGCGGGCGTGGAGGCCTCGCGTCGGTTTGCCGCTTACCTGCCCAATGCCACGTTTGAGGTGCTGCCCAACACCCCGCACCCGCTGGACCGGGTGGACGTGGCCGCGCTGGCCCTGCGAATCCGGGAATTTGCCGGGGCAGTAGCCAGCTAAGGAGCTGGCAGCACCTGCCGCCATAAACCAACCGCGGCCCGCCTCAGATGAGGCGGGCCGCGGTTTTACTTTTCCTGGGCTTCGTTGTCGGCCGGTTTCGGCGGCGCGGGCGCCGACCGGCGACGCCGGTCGGTGGTCACCAGCAGGGCCAGGGCCGTCAGCCCGAGGCGCAGCAGCCACTTGCGGTTCATCGTTTCGGGGGGAAGAAAGTATTGCCGTTCACCACCGTCAGCGTGCAGGTGCCGCCCCCGGAGTTGTCGTCGCAGAGCGTGCCGTTGATTTTGTCGCCTTCGAAATTGAAGTAACACATCTGGCAGCCCCGGCCTTCCAGCATGTACCGTTCGGCGGTGGTGCTCAGGTACAGCTCGTTGTCGGTGCTCAGTTCCAGCGGCAGGGCCATGGCCCGGAACATGCCGTTGCGCAGGCCCATGCCGACGAGGTAGTACACTGGCTTTTCCTTGGCGTTGGCTTTGCTTTGCACCTGTCGCACCAGCGCCTTGTCGACCACGGTGCCGTCGGCGAACTGCCGCCCGAACTGCTGCATCAGGATTTCGCGCGGCACTTTGTACTGCACCTTGCTTTCCACCACGGCCGCTACCAAGCGGTTGGGCGAGTCCAGGATGCGTAGCTCGTCGGTTTCTTTGCGCTGGCTGCGGCTCATCTTCTCGCCGCGGCCACTGGTTTCGGTATTTTCTCTTTCCTCGCCGGGGGTACTGGCTTCGGGAAAGCCTCGCTTGCTGGTTTCGCAGGCGCCGAGCAGCGTGGCCGCGGCAATGAAAGCCGGTAGCAACCGGCGGAGGGGTGTGGTAATGGGCACGGGATGCGGCTTAGCGGGCGGTGTAGTACTTGCGCGCCTCGGGCACTTCGCGCTGAATGTCGGCAATGCGCGTGCTGCTGGAGGGGTGCGTGGAGAGGAATTCGATGTTGCCGCCCTGGTCGTTGGCGGCCATGCGCTGCCAGAAGCTCACGGCCCCGTCGGGGTTGTAGCCGGCCAGGGCCATAAACACCAGCCCGAGGCGGTCGGCTTCCGTTTCCTGGGTACGGCTGAACTTGAGCAGGCCCACCTGCGAGCCAACGCCGACGGCCTGCAGGAACACGTTCTGCGTGGCCGAGGGGTTTTGCCCCACCGCCGCCGACAAGGCCGTGCCCAGGCCCTGGGCGGCCATCTGCTGGCTCATGCGCTCGGTGCTGTGCTTGGCCACGGCGTGGGCAATTTCGTGCCCCATCACCACGGCCAGGCCGTTTTCGTCCTGGGTGATGGGCAAAATGCCGGTGTACACGGCCACCTTGCCGCCAGGCATGCACCAGGCGTTTTCCTGCTTGTCTTCGATGAGGTTGAACTCCCAGTTGTAGCCCTCGATCTGGGCCTGCTGGTTTTGCTGACGGAAGTACGTTTCCACCGCCTGCTGAATGCGCTGGCCCACGCGGCGCACCATGGCCGTCTGCCCGGCGTCGCTGGAGAGGCGGCTGGTGGCCAGCACCTTCTGGTACTCGTCGGCGGCCATGGTGTTCATTTCCTGGTCCGATACCAAGCTGAGCTGGGAGCGGCCGGTGATGGGAACGGTGGAGCAGCCGGCAGCGGCCGACAGGGCGACGGCCAATAGGAATTTTCTGAACATGGGGAGTAAGGGTGTCTGCGGGTGAAATGGGGTTGATTCCGCTTTCGGGGGCGAGAATAAGCATTTCCTGCCGCGCCGGCCCGGTGCGTGCTATACGACGCGAGCGGGGCAAAATGTTGTGCCGGGGCCTAACGCCCCCGGGCGCTTCCGCGTAAGGGGCGCGAAACGCCGAAGCGTTTTTCCGGCCCGGCCAATCCTGTACTTTTGCTTACCCCGGGTTCGTGCCTGGCTCCCGCCCTCTGATTCGCCCCTCCATGAAAATACTCTGCATCGGCCGCAACTACGCCGAGCACATCGCCGAGCTCCAGAACGAAGTGCCCGACGCGCCCGTCATCTTCGCCAAACCCGACACGGCCCTGCTGCAGCGCAACCAGCCCTTCTTCTACCCCGATTTCACCCAGGACATCCACCACGAAATCGAGCTGGTGCTCCGCATCAGCAAGAACGGCCGCCACATCGAGGAGCAGTTTGCCCACACGTACTACGACGCCATCGGCCTGGGCCTGGACCTGACCGCCCGCGACCTGCAGAGCAAGCTCAAGAGCAAGGGCCTGCCCTGGGAGCTGGCCAAGGGCTTCGACGGCTCGGCCCCGCTGGGCACCGTTTTCAAGCCCGTCGGGGAGTTTAGCGACCTGAAAAACATCAACTTCCGCCTGGAAGTCAACGGCGAAGTGCGCCAGCAGGGCAACTCTTCGATGATGCTCCACGACTTCAACAAAATCATCAGCTACATCTCGCAGTTCATCACCCTGAAAATGGGCGACCTGATTTTCACCGGCACGCCCAGCGGCGTGGGCCCCATCCGGGTCGGCGACCAGCTGGTGGGTTACCTCGAGGACGAAAAGGTGCTCGACGTGAGCGTGAAGTAGCAAGCGGCGGTAAGCCTTGCCCGAACGCCCAATCGAGCTTGTCGGGGCATTTCGCGCGCCGCCGGCAGTCATTCTCCAGTCAGACGCGGCCGGAATGCTTCGGCAAGCTCAGCCGGTCGTACTGGAATGGTCGTGCATCGCGGCCCGCGGGCTGTCCCGGCCCCCGTCCTGATGTGCAGCACGCTCGCCCTAGCGGGGGTTCAGGCTTCCCATTGCTTTCGTGCGTAAGAGCGAGCAGCCGGTCAACTGGCCGGCGGCCGCTTGATTTCCCTTTCCGCGGCCATACCGGTGGCCGCCCAAAGCCCGTTGTTGCCCCTGTGTTGTTGAATCACGTCCTCCTGTTCAAGCTGCTGGTGCTGGCCCTGGCCGCGCTGCCGCCGGCCTGCTCCGCCGATTCGGGGCCCCAAACCGAAAAGCGGGCCGCCGCCCGGCCCACCGCCGCGCCGCCCGATACGGCCAGCCGCCTCAAGGGCTATTTCCTCTTCCCCATCAAGCCCGGCCAGCCCAACCTGCTGGCCGCCAGCATGGGCGAGCTGCGCCCCAACCACTTCCACGGCGGCCTCGACATCAAGACCGATGGCCGGGTGGATTTGCCGGTATACGCCGCGGCCGATGGTTACGTCTCGCGCATGAAGCAGAGCAGCTTCGGTTACGGCAACGTGCTGTACATCACCCACCCCAACGGGCTGGTGACGGTGTACGGGCACCTGAACCGCTTCAAGGGGGCCGTAGCCCAGGAGCTGCTGCGGCGCCAGTACGAGAAGCGCAGCTACGAGCTGGAGCTGCACTTCCAGCCCGGGCAGTTTCCGGTGAAAAAGGGCGAGGTGGTGGCCCTGTCGGGCAATACCGGCGGCTCGGCCGGCCCGCACCTGCACTGGGAAGTGCGCGACGCCAAGGACCAGCAGCTGAACCCGCTGCAATGGGGTGGCTTCGCCGAAATTCAGGACCACGTGGCGCCCACCGTCGTGGGGGCAGCCGTGGAGCCGCTGAGCATCGACGGGCGGGTGCAGGGCCGCTTCGAGAAGCGCCTGTTTACGCCCACCGGCGCGCCGGGCACGGGCTTCAGCGTGGCCGATACCATTCCGGTGTCAGGCACGGTGGGGCTGCTGCTGCAGGCCTTCGACCGCTTCGACAACGCCTGGAACAAGAACGGGCTGTACCGGGTGGAAGTGCGCGTGAACGGCCAGCCGCTGTACGCGCACGTCATCAACGGCATCGGTTTCCCGGACGAGACGCGGGAGGTCAACCAGCACATCGACTACGAGTACTTGATGAACACCCGCCGCACCTTCGAGAAGCTGTGGGTGGACGACGGCAACCGCCTGCCCATCTACCAGACTGGCCCCACCAAGGGCAAGCTGCGGGTGGAAGCCGGCCAGATCTACGACGTGGAAATGCGCCTGCACGACGCCTACGGCAACACCACGCCCCTGCGCATGGTGCTGCGCGGCGAAGCCCCGGACTACTGGCAGACGCGCGCGGCCGCCGTGCGCAAGCCCGCCCTGCGCTACGACGTGCTGCGCAACATCCTGCGCGTGACGGCCGACGACACCGCCCGGCAAGCGCCCAACCTAGCCCTGCTGCGCAGCGGCCGCCAGCTGCAGCTGCGCCCCAGCTACACCGACCAGGGCCGCACGGTATACCTCTTCGACCTGCGCGCCGGCCTGCCCGACTCGCTGCGCCTACCCGGCCTGCCTCGCGCCGTGCGCTTCGACCGGGTGGCGGCCATTCCGTCGGGCACCGAGCAGCTGTTTGCCACTCCGTATGCCAACCTGGTCTTCGGCCCGCGCACGACTTACGACACGCTGTACCTGCAAACCGGCTACAAAGCCGGCCTGTGGCGGGTACAAAGCGCCGTGACGCCCATTCACGAGGCTATGCGCGTGACGCTGAAGCCCGAAACGCCGGTGCCCGACAAAACCCGCGCGGCGGCTTACCTCATCCGCGGCGCCAACGGCCGCATCTGGCAGGGCGGCAAGTGGGAAGGCGAGCAGCTCACGTTCAGCACCCGCCTGTTTGGCCAGTACCGCATCCTCACCGACACGATTCCGCCCTCGGCCCGCCTCATCAGCCGGGGCGCGGCCGGGCTGGTGTTCAAGGTAGGCGACGACCTTTCCGGCCTCGCCAGCTACGAGCTGGAAATCGGCGGGCGCTTCCGCCTGCTGCGCTACGAGCACAAGAACTCGACGCTATTTACGGAGCGTTCCGACACGCTCGGCCCGGCTTTGCGCGGCCCCGCCACCCTGCGCATCACCGACCAGGCCGGTAACGAGAAGGTGATTTCGCTGAATTTGTAGCCCGACCACCCGCCTCGGCCCTACCACCCGCGGCGGGTGCGGGCAGCGGCGCCCAACCGGCACCGCGCGGGGGGGGGGCGCCCAGCGGAGCGGGCCCGCCGCGGCCCGTAACCAGCAGCGTCGACGCGCCCACGGCGGGGCCAGCGGCTCGCCCGGCAATCATAAATAAACAACGCAACTTATTAGGACGCCAACCGGTGGACCCGCCTTGGCTGCGAAACTGCATAAATCTTGGTTATCAAGTATTTGCTTGATAACTGACGGCAGCACCTGGGGAAAACTCCCCGGTCAGACCCGCGGTTTCCGAAAGGAGGTGCATTTTTACCCCGCCGCTGCCGTGGTTTGGGCTGCGTTTCGGGCCGTGGGCGGCGCCATCCCGACGTCATACCTCTTTCTACTTCTTACCCCGATGGGAGAAACACAACAACCCGTGGCCGTACCGGCCGCCGAGCTGCACCTGGGCCCGTACCAGGCCGCCGTCGACGCCAAAATCGCCGAGTTCAACGCCAAGAACTTCACCGCCGGCTTCTGGCAGAAAGACGCCGCGCTGTGGGTGCATGACCCGCAGGCCCAGGCCGAACTGCGCGCCTTCATGGGCTGGCTGCGCGTGGCCGAAACCATGCAGGAGCGCGTGCCCGAAATCAACGCCTTCGTGCAGGAAGTGAAAGCCGCCGGCTTCACCCACGTCATCGTGATGGGCATGGGCGGCTCCTCCATGGCCCCGATTGTGTTCGAGAAATCCTTCCCCAAGACTGAAGGCGGCCTGGAAATGCTGGTGCTCGACACCACCGACCCGGGCACCGTGCGGCAAATTGAGCAGCAGGTGCCGCTCGAAACCACGCTGTGCATCGTGGCCAGCAAATCGGGCACCACGGCCGAGCCGCTGGCCTTCGGCGACTACTTCTACGACCGGCTCAAGGCGCTGAAAGGCGAGCAGGCCGGCGACAATTTCGTGGCCATCACCGACCCCGGCTCCAAGTTTATTGCCACGGCCGAAAGCCTGGGCTACCGCCGCGTGTTCCTGAACTTCACCGAGGTGGGCGGCCGGTTCTCGGCCCTCTCCTACTTCGGCTTGGTGCCCGCCGCCCTCTACGGCATCGACATCGAGGAGCTGCTGCGCCGCTCGGTGGGCATGATGCAGGCCACCGGCTCGGCTGGCGCCGTGGACCACAACCCCGGCCTGGAGCTGGGCGTGGCCCTGGGCGTGCTGGCCCAGCAGGGCCGCGACAAGCTCACGCTCATCACACCGGCCGGCCTGAGCGACCTGGGCCTGTGGCTGGAGCAGCTGGTGGCCGAAAGCACCGGCAAGCACGGCGTGGGCATCCTGCCCGTGGCGGGCGAGCCGCTGGCCGACGTGTCGCTGTACGGCCCGGACCGCGTGTTCGTGTACGTAGGCTACGCCGACCAGCCCGACGCACAGAACCTGTCGCAGCTGCAGGCGCTGGAGGCGGCCGGTCACCCGGTCATCCGCATCTTGATGCACGACGCGCTGGACCTGGGCCAGGAGTTTTTCCGCTGGGAAGTGGCCACGGCCGTGGCCAGCGCCGTGCTGCAGATCAACCCCTTCGACCAGCCCAACGTGCAGGCGGCCAAAACCGCTACCGACAAGCTGATGAAGGAGGTAGCCGAGAAAGGCAGCCTGCCCCAGGAAGAGAAAACGCTCACGGCTGATGGCCTGAGCTACTACGGCGGCACGGCCACCACCGACGCCAAAGCCCTGCTCAGCAGCTTCTTCCAAGCCCAGCCCGGTGACTACGTTTCCATTCAGGCGTACCTGACCGAGACGCCCGAGCTGAATGCGGCCATCGACGAGCTGCGCGCCACGCTGCAGCGTCGCCTGCACGCAGCTACCACCTTCGGCTACGGCCCGCGCTTTCTGCACAGTACCGGCCAGTACCACAAGGGCGGCCCTAACACCGGCCTGTTCCTGCAGTTCACGGCCGACAACCAGCCCGACCTGCCCCTGCCCGGCCGCTCCTACACCTTCGGTACGCTGAAAAACGCCCAGGCCCAGGGCGACCTGGAGGCCCTGCGCAGCTACGACCGCCGCACCCTGCGCGTGCACCTCGGCGCCGACGCCCTGCAAGGCGTACGGACACTGACGGCTGCCCTGCAAGGCTAACCCAGCCGCGCTTCAAGCGCAAAAAGGCCGCTGCTCTGGGAGCAGCGGCCTTTTTGCGTTACATCGGCCCGTGGCTTCTAGCGCCCGAAGTCGTCCTGCACGCGCACAATGTCGTCCTCGTCGGAGGGCTGCTGGGCGTCGGTGTGCTGCCAGATTTCGGCCAGAATGCCCCACTGCCCGAGGCCCACGAGGCGGTGCCGCTCGCCCTGCTTCAGCGTGATTTGCTCGCCCACCTGGTAGGTTTTCAGCTCGCCTTCGGCGTCGGTGTCGCTGGTGATGACGCCCACGGGCCCCTGCACCACACGCCAGATTTCGGCGCGGCGGTGGTGGTACTGCCACGACAGGCGCTGGCCCGGGGCCACAATCAGAATCTTGGGGCTGAGCTTGCCCGAAATGCGCAGCTCATCGACCGACAGGCCATCGAAATAGGTGTCGGCGAACTGCTGGGCTTGGCCCTCGTCGATGACGAAGAAGCCGCCCCAGGGGCGCGTCTGGTCCTGGCGCTCAATGCCGAAGCCCTGCTGGCGGAGCTGCTGCTCGGTGAGTTGAAAAAGGTGTGCTTTCGCGGAGTCGGTGCTCATATCAACAAAGGTGTGGAATGCTAGAAAAGCGGACGGCGCCGGGCCCCGTCAGCTCCAACAAGCCGGCAAATTACGAAGTCCCGGTTAATCAGCTCCGCTGAACGCGCGCCAACCCATCAGTATTGCCCGGCGGCAGTGCGCCGCCGGATTGCTGGCGCCGGCAGGTGCGCTGCCTGGGTCCAGCTGCTTCGGCAGCATAGCCAGCACTATTCGGGTATTCCATCGGAGTGCCTGAACGCCCGCGCCCCGCCTGCGTACACGCATACCGCACTTCCACACCTGACCATGTCTACCCCCAACATCCGCAAACCCAGCCTTTGGACGGCCGTGGCCGCTGCTGCTGCCACCGGCGCAGCCGTGTACGCCCTCACGCGCCGCCGCCATCCCGAATTGATTACGGTGCCGCACGTCGACCTGCACCGCTACGCGGGCCTGTGGTACGAAATTGCCCGCCTGCCGCAGCGCTACGAGCGCGGCTGCACCCACGTCACGGCCGAGTACCGCCCGCTGGCCGACGGTCGCCTGGAAGTGCACAACACCTGCCACAAGGGTTCGGTGTACGGGCCGGCTGAGACCGTGCGCGGCATAGCCCGGGTAGTCGACACCGATACCAACGCCAAGCTGAAGGTGCAGTTTCAGTGGCCCTTCGAGGGCGACTACTGGGTACTGGCCCTCGACCCGGAATACCAGTTTGCCTTGGTTGGCACCCCTGACCGCAAAGCGCTCTGGATTCTGAGCCGCACGGCGCACCTCTCTCATCCCACCGTGCACAACCTCCTTGGGGTGGCACGGCAGAAAGGCTTCCACGTGGAAAAGCTGTTGTACACGCAGCAGCCCGAACCCGAAGAAGCGTAGCGAGGTGGCGGGTGCCGTTTGGAGACGGAGCCGGGCTCCGTACCTTTGAGCCCGATGATTACGCTCAACCCCGGCGACGCCGCCCCCGACTTCACCGCTCCGGACCAGCACGGCCAGCCCATCCGCCTCGCAGATTACCGCGACCGGCGCGTGGCGCTGTATTTCTACCCCAAGGACGACACGCCCGGCTGCACGGCCCAGGCCTGCTCCCTGCGCGACGGCGAAGCGCAGCTGAAAGCCGCCGGCATCCAGGTGCTCGGCGTGAGCACCGACGACGTGGCCTCGCACGAGCGTTTCGCCCAGAAATACGAGCTGCCCTTCCCGCTGCTGGCCGACCCCGACAAGCAGCTGGTGGAGGCCTACGGCGTGTGGCAGGAAAAGAAAAACTACGGCCGCACCTACTGGGGCGTGGCCCGTACCACCTTTCTGATCGACGCGGAGGGCCGCGTGGAACGCATCATCCGCCGCCCCGACACGAAAAACCACGCCGAGCAGCTGCTCAAGTGACCTGACCGCCGGCGGACCCTTCCCAGGGCCCGCCGGTTTCGTTTTCGGTAGGATTCGGCGGGCCGCCGCTTGCTGAAACCACCGGCCCGGCCGAACTTAGCCGGCTGCCGTACCGCTGCTTTCGGCCTTGACCGGCCCGTTTGGCTGGTTTAGGCTTTCCCTAAAACCCGACTTTTTCACCCTTCCCCATATGTCCGCTTCTTCTTCTCCCGTCGCCGCGCCGGCGACCCGCTCCATCACCGACCTGAAACAGATTGCCTCGCAGGTGCGCCGCGACATCGTGCGCATGGTGCACGCCGTCAACTCTGGCCACCCCGGCGGCTCGCTCGGCTGCACCGACCTGCTGGTAGCCCTGTACTTCAAGCTGATGAAGCACAGCCCCGAGCCCTTCGACATGAACGGCGTCGGCCAGGACCTGTTTTTCCTCTCCAACGGCCACATCTCGCCGGTATTCTACTCGGTGCTGGCCCGCTCGGGCTACTTCCCGGTCAGCGAGCTGAGCACCTTCCGCAAGCTGAACTCGCGCCTGCAGGGTCACCCGGCCACCCACGAGCACCTGCCCGGCGTACGCGTGGCCTCGGGCTCGTTGGGCCAGGGCCTGAGCGTAGCCATCGGAGCGGCGCAGGCCAAAAAGCTCAACAAAGACAACCGCAACGTGTTCGTGCTGATGGGCGACGGGGAGCTGGAAGAAGGCCAGGTGTGGGAAGCGGCCATGTACGCCCCGCACCACAAGGTGGACAACCTGGTGGCCATCGTGGACCGCAACGGCCAGCAGATCGACGGCCCGACCGACAAGATCGGCGGCCTGGGCGACCTGCGCGCCAAGTTCGAGGCTTTTGGCTGGCGCGTGCTCGAGGCCGACGGCAACCAGTTCGAAACCCTGCTGCCGGCGCTGGAAGAAGCCATCGGCTTGCTGGGCCAGGGCACGCCGGTTATGCTGCTGATGGACACGCAGATGGGCTTCGGCGTGGACTACATGATGGGCTCCCACAAGTGGCACGGCGTGGCCCCGAACGACGAGCAGCTGGAAAAAGCCCTGCAGCAGCTCATCGTGGAGGAAAACTCGGACTACTAGGCTCTCTTCTAGTGCAAAAGCTGCTGGAACCCCAGACGTATAGCACCGTCATGGTTGTGATTTGGGCGGTGATGTTGCCTATGATAGTCAAAGACTCCTACGGCTTTGTACCTAGCTTGATTGCGGCAATGTTGGCTGGGCTGGTCGGCTTTGGCCTAGCTCATATCGCCGTGAATCGATCAGCTAGAGTGAAATGGGCAACCATGATCGGCTCTCTTCTTGTAATCGTCATTTTGATGGTGATTTTCGTCGAACCAGCTTCAGCACCGAATTCGGTTCACCAAGCCGAAGCAACGAAGTAGGATGCGAAACAGCGCGTGGTTTAGGGTTTGGCTGGTACTGATGACCTTTTGGTTTATCAGCGGGCCGCTGCGTGCCCAGCAGGGTGCCCCGTCCACCCAGCCCCGGACCACGCGCATCCTCTTCGTGCTCGACGCCTCCGGCTCGATGAACGCGCCCTGGGAAGGGCAGCCGCGCTGGAACGTGGCCAAGTCCTTGCTGGCCAAGATGGTGGACTCGCTCAACGCCTACCCCAACCTGGAGCTGGCGTTGCGCGCCTACGGCCACCAGCACCCCAACACCGAGAACAACTGCGAGGACTCGCGGCTGGAGGTGCCGTTTGCGCGCAAAAACGCCGGGGCCATCAAGCAGAAGCTGCAGGCGCTGACGCCGCAGGGCAACACGCCCATCACCTACTCCCTGCTGCAGTCGGCCAACGACTTTCCGGCCGACCGCAACGCGCGCAACGTGCTCATCCTGATTACCGATGGCCTCGAATCGTGCAAGGGCGACCCGTGCGCCACGGCTGTGGCGCTGCAGCGCAAGCGGGTGTTTCTGAAGCCCTTCGTCATTGGCATCGGGGCCGAGCGGGAGTTTGGCGAGCAGCTCAAGTGCCTGGGCCAGTACTACAACGCGGCCGACGTGAAGACCTTCCGCAACATCCTCAACGACGTGGTGGCCCAGACGCTGGCCAAAACGACGGTGGCGGTGAATCTGACGGACGAAACGGGCCGGCCGGTGGAGTCGAACGTGAACCTGACCTTCATCAACAACGTGACCGATGCGCCGGAGTACAACTACGTGCACTGGCGCGACGCGAAGGGCCAGCCCGACGTGCTCGACATCGACGCGTTGCAGAGCTACGATCTGATTATCAACACGGTGCCACCGGTGCGCCAAGCTAACCTGGCCATCCGGCCCGGCAAGGCCAACGTGCTGACCTTCAAAACGCCGCAGGGTACGCTGAACCTGCAAAGCCCCTCCACCTCGCCCAACCCCTACGGCGTGGTGCAGGCGGTGGTGCGCGCGCAGGCCAGCCCCGCCACGGTGGTGGCCCGCAACTTCGGCGCGAAGCAGAAGCTGCTGGCCGGCAACTACGAGGTGGAAATCCTCACGTTGCCGCGCATCATCCGGCGCGTCACGGTGAAGCAGGGCCAGGAAACCACCGTGACCTACGAGGCGCCCGGCACGCTGAACATCATCAGCGACCTGAAAGGCTACGGCAGCCTGTACCGCGTCAACCAGGACGACTCGCAGACCTGGGTGTACAACCTGCCCGAAGGCGGCTCGTCGAAAATCAACCTGCCGATGCAGCCGGGCACCTACCGCCTCGTGTACCGCACCAGCAACGCCACCGGCAGCAAGTTCACCGACGTGCGGCCCTTCACCATCCGCAGCGGGCAAACCACCTCGGTCAGCATCTTCGGTAAATGATTCAGACAGCGCAAGACACCTTACTGGACTACCAGCGCGACGGGTTTGCCGTGGTGGAACAGATGTATGACCCGACCGAAATCAGGGCTATGCTAGCCGTCATCGAACAAGCCGGCGCGGCGGGCGGCAACTTCCGCCGCTCGTCCGATCTGTTTGCCATCCGCAACCTGCTCGCGGAGCTGCCCGCGCTGCGTCGGCTCATCTGGAACGAGCGGTTTTCGGCGCTGCTGCAGCAGCTCTTGCCCGCGCCACAGCACCTGGTCAAGGCCATCTACTTCGACAAGCCCGCCGGCTCAAACTGGGTCGTGGCCTGGCACCAGGATCTGATGGTGGCCGTCGACCAGCGCGCCGACCTGCCGGGTTTTGGTCCCTGGAACGTGCGGCCCGAGGGCGTGAACGTGCAGCCCCCGCGCGACTACCTCGAAGGCATCTGCACCTTGCGCTTCCATCTCGACGCGTGCGACGCCCACAACGGCGCCCTGCGCATGGTGCCTCGTTCACACCAGCACGGAGTCATCCACGCTTCTACCATTCCGCACTTCACGTCAGACGCCACGGTTTGCCCGGTGCCAGCCGGCGGCGTGATGCTGATGAAGCCGCTCACCCTGCACGCCTCTCACCGCAGCCGCGACGAGCGGCCGCGGCGCGTGATTCACTTGGAATTTTCACCCCACCAGCTGCCCGCCGGCCTGCGCTGGCGCGAAGACGCCGCCGTGGCGTCGTAGCAGCTTTTCTCATCGAAACCTCTCCCTCTTATTATATGAAAGACTTCCCCTACACCGAGAAAAAAGACACCCGCTCGGGCTTCGGCGCCGGCTTGCACCAGCTCGGCCAAACCAACCCCAACGTGGTGGCCCTCTGCGCCGACCTGATCGGCTCCCTGAAGATGGACGCCTTCGTGAAGGACTTCCCGGAGCGCTTTTTCCAGGTGGGCATTGCCGAGGCCAACATGATGGGCCTGGCCGCCGGCCTGACCATCGGCGGCAAGATTCCCTTCACGGGCACCTTCGCCAACTTCTCGACCGGCCGCGTCTACGACCAGATCCGCCAGAGCATTGCCTACTCGGGCAAGAACGTGAAGATCTGCGCCTCGCACGCCGGCGTGACCCTGGGCGAAGACGGCGCCACCCACCAGATTCTGGAGGACGTGGGCATGATGAAGATGCTGCCCCACATGTGCGTCATCAACCCTTGCGACTACAACCAGACCAAGGCCGCTACGCTGGCCATTGCCGACTACGAGGGCCCGGTGTACCTGCGCTTCGGCCGCCCGGTGGTGCCCAACTTCACCCCCGCCGACCAAAAGTTTGAAATCGGCAAGGCCGTGATGCTGAACGAAGGCACCGACGTGAGCATCTTCGCCACCGGCCACCTGGTGTGGAAGGCCATCCTGGCCGGGCACCTGCTGGCCGAAAAGGGCATCAACGCCGAAATCATCAACATCCACACCATCAAGCCGCTGGACGCGGAAGCCGTGCTGGCCTCGGCCCGCAAGACGCGCTGCGTGGTGACGGCCGAGGAACACCAGATGCACGGGGGCCTGGGCGACTCCATTGCCCAGCTGCTGGTGCGCGAGGAGCCGCTGCCGCTGGAAATGGTAGCCGTGAACGACTCCTTCGGCGAATCGGGCACGCCCGACCAGCTGATGGAAAAGTACGGCCTCAACGAGCAGGCCATCGTGGCGGCCGTGGAGAAGGTAATGGCCCGCCGGAAGTAATTCCGGCTGCTTCTCTGACGCGAAAAGCCCCCGCAGCCACTGGCTGCGGGGGCTTTTATTGATTTTCAACGGTTAAGTGTTTATAAAGTTGGTATCTGCACTTCGTCCGCAAGGAAGTAGCGGGTAGCATTCCATAAGGGCGTATTACCCGCTATTACTGGACTACAGGCCGAGGCTGTCGAGAGGAGAAGCGGGACGGTTCTTTTGCGCCACATGGGTGTAAATCTCGGTGGTTTTGATGCTGCTATGGCCCAGCAGGTCCTGAATGATGCGAATGTCGGCACCGGCTTCCAACAGGTGGGTGACGTAGGAGTGCCGCAGCATGTGCAGGGTCACTGGGCGGGCAATACCCGCATGGGCCGCGGCCTGCTTGATGACCAATTGCAAACTGCGCCCGCCGTACGGCTCACCCGGCCGGTAGCCCTCGAAGAGAAACGTGACCGGCCGAAACTGCCGGTACTGTTCGCGCAGCTGCAGCTGGCCGGCTTTGTCGCGCCAGGTTTCGGTGGTGGCCAGCGCAAACCGGGAGACCGGCAGGTGGCCGTCGAGCACGCTGATGTCCGGGTCTTTGCCCAGGTTGCCGATGAGGGTAACTTTGTTGAGGCTGCGCATAGATATCTGAAAAGGTATATATCTTCCTTTTACATGCCACCCCCGGTGCCGTGCGTGCGGCCCGTTGCAGCGCGAAAATCCGCGCTACGGCGCCACCGCACGCCGGCTAATCGCGGCCGCCGGCGCCGTCGGGCGCGGCGGCGGGGGCGGCCGCGTCGCGCTTCAGCTCCCAGAACAGGCCCACTAGCAGGAAGTCGCGGCCGGTTTCGTCGTTGATGCGGTAGTCGAGCTGGCGCAGGTAGCCCAGCTGCAGGGCGGCGGGGCCGGGCGCGTCCCAGGTGGCAGCCAGCAGCAGGCGGTTGCGCTCGAAGTAGGGCCCGCGGTCGGTCAGAAACAGCTCGTTGCTGGCGCTTAGCTGCCAGGGCGCGCGGCCCTGCCCGTTGGCCGGCAGCGTGTAGGCCACGCCCAACCGATAGCGGAAGCGGTTGCGGTAGCCCGTGGTGAGAAAGCGCAGCTCGGCCCGGTAGCGGTGCTCCATCTTAAAGGGACCCACGTTTTGGGTGAGCAGCAGTTGGGGCCAGAGGCGCACCTCGTCGCTGTTCTTGGGCCGCCGGAAGTTGCCGCCCTCGCGGTACGTGTCGTACTTGCCCACGCCCAGAGCCAGCCGCGCCGCCGGGTGCACGCGGAAGTCCAGCCCGCCCTTGTACTCGTGGTAGTGAAACTGGCGGTAAAAGCCGAGCGAGCGTACTTGGGCTTCGACGAAAAGGCTGAGGCGCGGCGTGTGGCTGTAACGCAGGCTGAGGATGTTCCAACTGCCGAGCGCGTCGCGAAGCTGCCCGCGGCCGGTGCGGGGCGCGGCGGCCAGCAAAGCCACCAGGGGCAACACGCCCGCCCAGCGGCAGGCAGACGGCAGGAGCGACGGAAACCAGGGTGTGGGCACGGCGAAGATCGGGCAGAAGCAGGTAATGGAAACTGGCGCCGCCCAGCCGGGGCCAGCGGGCCCCAAAATACGGCCGGGCACGGCTACGGACGGCGCCGGACCGGGGGCGCCGGGCGGCGGGCGGCGGGCCGCGCCGGGGGCCGCACCGGGCGGACCGCTGGCTTGGGCGGCGCTTCGGGCAGCCAGGTGGCTTTGAAGCCGTAGTCCGGGGCGTAGGGCGCGGCGCCCAGTGGCCGCAGCGGCGGCACGGTGAAGGTGAGGCGGCCGTCGGCGGCGCGCACTTCGGTAGTGAACTGCGGAATGACGCCGCCGTGGTCGTTTTTCCGGTCCCGGTTCACATCGTAGAAGGGGTAGGTGCTAAAAAACTCCACCCGGTAGCGCCCGGGGCGCACGTCCGTCAGGATGGTCACCTGCTGGCCCACGAGCGGCGGGATGCTGTCGGGCGAGGCGGGCTGGTTGTCGTTGAGCGTTTCGCAGAAGGCCGCGTTGGTGCCCGAGCCGGCGCGGTGCGGCAGCCGGTACCAGTAGTTTTCGCGGTGGTGCACCCAGCCCACCACCCGAGCCGGACTGCGCAGGGCAAACACTTCCAGGCTGGTGTGCGAAGTGCTGGCGCCATTGGGCAGGAAATCGGGATTCGCGGCGTCCTCGTTGCCCACGGCCCAGCGCGGAATGCAGTTGCCTTCCGTGGCGGGGTTGTGCTTGATGTCTTTGGGGCCGGGCACGGCGGTGCAGGGGCTGGCCACCGGTTCGTATTTTTCGCTGAAAATCGGGCAGTCGGCCAAAAACCGTTGCAAGGGCCGGAAGTAATGCTCCTGCCCGCCGTAGCAGAGCCCGAACACTTGGTTGGCCCACCAGTACAGGGCCGTGCCGCCCGACCCGTTGAAGGTCGAGGACCAGAGCGTGTTGTGCAGCTCGTTCAGGTCGTGGTAGAGCAGGCCGCGCGGGTAGCGCTTGGCCGTGAAGCTGGAGGCGCCGTACCAGCAGTCGTTTTCCAGGGCCATGCCGAACTCCCCGACCTGGTAGGGCTTGCGCGGAAACAGCCGGGCGGCGCGCCGGGCCATGAAGGCGCGCTGGTATTCCACGTTCTGGTCGGAGCCGTAGTAGTGGTCCTGCACAAAATCCACCTGCGGCGAGCTGTAGAGGGCCACGGTGGTATCGTGGCGGGGGTAATTGGCGCTGAAGGCGTAGGCCACGTTGATGGTGTAGAGGTGCTGCGGGGCCAGCCGGCGGGCGTAGCCCAGCATTTCATCGGTCCAGCGGCGCACGTGGCGCGGGTTCTCCCGGTCCCAGTACTTGTTGTCGGAGGTGCCGCCGAAGTTGTCGACTTCCCCCATCAGCTCCACCCCGAACAGGGCCGGCGAGTAGCCCCAGCGGGCCATGATGTAGCGGATGCGCTGGCGCAGCAGCTGCCGGCTCACCGAATCGGTAAAAAAGCTGGTATTGGGGGCGTTGGGCGGCAGCAGCGGGTAGTACGGGTGCGTCTGCCAGCGGTGGCCGAACCCCTTGGAATCGAACAGCTCGTCGGGGGTGATGAGCGTCATCTGCAGGTACACGCGGCGGCGGGCGGCCAGCTCCAGCACTTCGTCCAGATCGTAGGCGCGGTTCTGGCGGGCGTCGTAGCGGCCGGCGGGCCCGTCGGGGCCTTCGATGCCGAACTGCGCAGGAATCAGCAGCACGCGGGCGAAGTTGCCGCCCTGCGCGGCGATGCGCGTGATGCCCACGCGCGCGTCACGGAAGGGCAGGCGGTTGTAGGGGCCGTGGTTCCAGTAGTTGGTCACGTTCATGCCGATGGGAAAGAACACCTGCCCGCTCTCAAAGGCGAAGTTCCGCCCGTTGGGGTGCACCCGCACGAAGCCGGGGTTGGTGGAGGCGGCCACCGTCAGCGCGACGGGCTCGGTGCTGATGGTCGTGTCGGCGTGGGCCACCACGAGGCGGTAGCGCCAGCGCCCGGCCGTGGGCGGCGCGAAGCGGATGCGCCAGGGCAGCGGCGTGGGCTGGGGCGTGAGGTAGCGCGGGTCTTCGGGGCAGTCGTTGCAGTAGTAGCAGCTGTCCTGCGGCAGGCGCTGGGGCGGCCCGCAGGTGGTGCAACGCTTGAAGTCCTGGTACCAGAAGCCCTGCACCCAGTACGCCTGGCCGGCGGGCGAGATGAACTCGGCCGTCACCCGGACTTCGGCCGAGTCGTAGGGGTTGCGAAACCGGGCGGGGTCCAGGGCCAGGGCCAGTTCCAGCTTCTGGTAGCGGGCCGGAGTCGCCGTCAGCACGCGCACCTCGCGCACGCGCAGGGCCCAGGCCGGGCCGCTGGCGGCTACCAGCAGCAAGCCACCCAGCAGCAGGAGAAATAAGCAGTAACGCATTCGGTTAAACGGGTTCGAAAGCGTAAGCAACGAAGAAATTGGCGGCGGCGGTACTCCGGGTCGGCCTGTGCCCGCCTAGCTACGGCCAACCGACAATAGCTTCAGGCACCTATAGGCAAAGTAGGAAACGCAAAAAGGCTTGACCACCCGTTGCACACCCCGCCGCCCTGCCCGCCGCAACCCGCCAGGGCTACTCCAGCCGGCCGTTTCGGCTTAGTTTCGCCCCCGAACCGGCCCCGTGTCCCTTTCCCCGCATGCGCTTCCCCTATTTTGCGGCATTGTGCTCCGCTGTTTTCTTGCTGCTGCCGGCGGCGGCCCGCGCCCAGCGGCCCGATACCACCATCATTCGCTACACCGGCGCGCTGACCGGCGCCCTCTCGGCGGGCGGCGTGTACCGCACGCTGCTCACCACCACCCACGCGGCCACGTTCACGCGCGGCCTGCACTTCGGCCTGCCGCTGAACGGCAGCTTCACCTACGGCAAGCAGGACCGCCGCCTGCGCGAGCGGGAGCTGACGGCCAATGCCACGCCCTACTACTGGAAGGGCCGCTTCCGCGCCTACGGCCTCGGGGGCTACGAGCGCAGCAACCTGCGCGGCATTCAGGACCGCGTGCAGGTGGGCGCCGGGCCGGGCTGGGCCCTGTACTCCGATTCATTGGGCACGCGCGAGGTGGCCCTGAGCAACTTGCTCATTCGCGAGGCCACGTATTTCGTTGACGGCAGCCGGCGCGTGGTGACGCGCAGTTCCCTGCGCCTGAAGCTGCTGTACACCCACCGCCTGTTCACGCTCAGCGCCTATACGTATTACCAACCTTCGCTACCCACCGCGTCGGATTATCGCGTCAGCCAGCTGACCACGCTGGCTCTGCGCCTCACGCGGCGCCTGGCCGTGCAGGCCACCAGCAACTACACCCACGAAAGCCGGGTGCTGGCCGGCAAAAACCCCGATAACTACAACCTGACGCTGGGCCTTTCTTATACCAACACGAAGTAAGGCCCGGGCAGGCAAAAGCCCGATTGCCTGGCGGCAATCGGGCTTTTTCTCAAGTCAACGGCCCCTACTGCTTGCTGCCGCACTCGGCGCAGAAGCGCTGCTCGGGCTTCATCGTGGCGCCGCAGTCGCCGCAGAACTTGTCCTTGGCCTGCGCCTGGGCCGCCGGGTTGGCGGTGCCGCAACTGGGGCAGAACTTCTGGCCCGGCGCCAGCTTGGTCTGGCAGTTGGGGCACTGCTGCAGACCGCCCTTGTTGAGGAAATCCAGCTCCTTGGTGTAGTCCTGCTCGCGGGTTTTGGTGTAAATCTGCTCGCGCGTGGCCTGGGCCTGCTGGGCCGCCAGCTCTTCGTGCTCGTCCGGGGCGCAGTCCTCGCACAGGCCGGCCTTGCTGTTCCAGCACACATCCGGGCACACCCAGTGGCCGCAGCGCGTACACTGCTTGAAGTAATGTTTGCCCTCCTGCACGGCTTTTTCCATGGCCTCGTCGTGGGCCTTGCCGCCGATGGCGCGCTGCACGTGGTAGGCCGCGTTGCCGGCGTCGGAGAAGAAGCCGCCGAACATGCTGCCGGCGGCGCGCATCAGCTCCCCGGCAATGCCCACGCTGTTGGGCTGAAACCGCGACATGTGACCGTTACGGCACTTGTCGCAGTAGAACTTAAACTGAAAGCCCTTGTCGGTGCTCAGGTCGTCGTGGTTGGCCACGAACTGGATAAGTTTGCTCACGGTGGTTGGTCTGCGGAAGGTTGACGGGTAAAAATACAGTGCGGCAGGGCCGCCGCGCTACTGCCTTTTCGGGTAGTTGTACTTTGTCGGGTCGCAAGCTAAGCCATACTTCACTATTCGAAGAGCAATAACATGTACATGTGATAATCAAGGGTCAGACGGCTTCTCCAAGGCCGTTATCTTACAGCGCCAGCCCGCTAGCGTCCGGCTCGGCGGGCAGGGCCCGCTCCGCGCGCAGCTGCCGGGCGCCCTGGCTGCCGCGGTAGAGCATCAGGCCCAGAAAAAAGCGCATAAACATGCCCGAGGTAGCTCCCGATCCGCCCGGCCCCGCGAGGAGTACGGCCACGAAATCGAGCACCAGCAGGCCGATGGCCGCGTAAAATGCCGCCGGCGCCAGCCGCGTTTTGGCCCACCACCACAGGCCCAGATACACCAGCCCGGTGGCGGCCGACGCGTAGCCCAGCCCCAGCTGCAGCAGCACCTCCACCTGGCCGATTTCGGCCAGCAGCCCCAGGGCCACGTTCAGCACCGCCAGAAACAGCAGCACGCCCAGGCCCTGCCGCAGCAGCTCACCGGGGTGGGTAGCGCTGCCGGGCAGCGGCTGCCCTTCCAGCAGCAGCTCCAGCTGCTGGCTGCCCACTTTCTCACGCAGGCGGGCCGTGAGCTGCCGGCCGTCGGCTAGGGTGAAGGCCGCGCCCTGCTTGAGTTCGTTGGCCGTGCGCAGCTGGCCGACCACCTGCTCGCCCTGCGATACGGTAAAGTTGCGCCAGAACCAGCCCCAGCGTACGGTCACGAGGCCGGTCTGGGACGAATCGAGGTAATAGGTTTTCGTAGGCATTCAAAGGGTAGCTGGTCCGCCAGTGACAGTTTCACGGATCCTGCAATATGCGCGCTGCCGGCTCGCAAACCACGCTTTGTCGCCCTCCACGCGCAAAAAAAAGCGGCAGGATTAAACCAGCGGCCCGGCCGCGCGTCTAACTTCCACGCCTACCGCCTCCACCCTTCCCTCCTCCGCCTGCTTGGAAGATCAGGACATCCTCCTCAAGTTCCGCGACCCGGCCTCCCGCAACGTGGCCTTCAACCAGCTGGTGCGCAAGTACCAAAGCAAGGTGTACTGGCACGTGCGCAAGATGGTGGTGGACCACGACGACGCCGACGACCTGACGCAGGACGTGTTCATCAAGGTGTGGAACCACCTGGAGAACTTCCGCCAGGATGCCTCGCTCTACACCTGGATTTACCGCATTGCCACCAACGAGTGCCTGAACTTCCTCTCCAGCAAGCGGCGGAAATTCTTCCTGCCCCTCAACGACGTGGGCGCCGAGCTCACGCAGAAGCTGGAGGCCGACGAGTCCTTGGCCGGCGACGAGGTGGAAAAGAAACTGCAGAAGGCCATTCTGCGCCTTCCGGATAAGCAGCGCCTGGTGTTCAACCTGCGCTACTACGACGAGATGCCCTACGAGCAAATGGCCGAGGTGACGGGCACGAGCGTAGGCGCCCTGAAGGCTTCTTACCACCACGCCGTGAAGAAGATCGAGCAGTACGTAAACGAGTCCACTGATTAAACTTCCGCCCGTTCCGGGCTTCCAACCGATATGAAAACGCCTTTTCGCCTCGATGAGCACCCCCGGCGCCCGCAGCCCCCGCTGGCCCCGCCGCCCGTCGACTACTTCGAGAAGCTGCCGCGGCGCGTGCAGCAGCGGGTGCAGCCCGCGCCCGCGGCGCCGCTGCTGGGCTGGCTCGCGGCCCTGAGCGCGCCCCTGCGCACAGCCTTGGCTTCGGCCGTGCTGCTGCTGGGCTTCGCAGCCGCGTTCTGGTTCACGGCGCGCCCCGCGGCTTCGCCCGAGCTGGCCACGGCTCCCGCGGGCTTCACCGCGCCCTCGACTTCGCTGGCGCTGGCGGCCGTACCCCGCGCCGAGGCCGTGCAGTACCTGCTTTCCGATGCCGCGCCCGGCCTTTCGCTGGCCGAGCTGGCCGACACGCCCGTGGCCGACCGTGACCTGACCGCTGATTTTCTGCCCGGCACCGACGCCGAAGTTCAGGCCGTGCTCGACGAGCAGCCGAGCCTGGATGTGTATTTGTAGTGTTATTTCGCCCGATGTTTCCCCTTCCCCTGATGAAACGCCTCCTCGCCCACCCCGTCTTGCTGCTGGCATTCTTGCTGCTTGGCAGCGCCGACGCCTGGGCCCAAGTACAGCCCCCGCGTGGCAGCGCCGGCCGGCCGCGCATGGAGCGCCTCGAAAACGCCCGCATTGCCTACATCACCGACAAGCTGGCCCTGACGCCGGAGCAGGCCCAGCGCTTCTGGCCGCTGTTCAACGAGTTTACGGCCAAGCGCCGGGAACTGCGCAAGCAGGCGCGCTTCAACCTGCGCAACCAGGACTTCTCGGCCATGAGCGACAAGGACATCCGCGCGGCCCTGGACGATCAGTTCAAGCTGCGCCAGAACGAAATCAACCTGGAACGCGAGTACGTAGATAAATTTCAGAAGGTCATCACGCTGCGCCAGATAGCCCAGCTGCTGCAGGCGGAGCGCGACTTTACGAAGGAGCTGATCAAGACCCTCGACAACGGCCGCGCTGGCGGCCCCCCGCGCGGCCAGGACTAGGCCGCATTTACATAGATGAACCGAGGCTGCCCCGCAAGGCAGCCTCGGTTGTTTCAGAAGTCCCGGGTCGGGCTGTCAACACCGTATCTACCGCTGAGGTAGAAGCCGTTGGGGGGGTGCCTGCTGAAGCAAGAGCGTCGTCGGTTAGGCCCCGGCCGCAACTCGCCAGCATCCGTTTTCGCCTTCAAGCTGTTGGCCGGTCCGGCGCCTCTTACCCGCCGGCGCGGTACTTTTGCGGCTGATTTCAGCCCTTGTTACTTATGCTCACGCCCCGCCAGCTGTTCTTGCGCCACCAGGCCCAAACGTCCGACTTTCCCTTGCTGCTTGAAATCGAGCGGGCCGAAGGCGTGTGGATGTACGGCCCCGCGGGCCAGCGCTACCTGGATTTGATTTCGGGCATTGGCGTGAGCAACGTCGGCCACCGCCACCCGCGGGTGCTGCAGGCCATTCAGGGTCAGCTCGATAAATACCTGCACCTGATGGTGTACGGCGAGCTGGTGCAGGCCCCGCCGGCCGAGCTGGCCCAGGCGCTGCACCAGACGCTGCCGCCCGTGCTCGACAACGTGTACTTCACCAACTCCGGCACCGAGGCCGTGGAGGGCGCCCTCAAGCTGGCCAAGCGCCACACCGGCCGCACCGAGCTCGTCAGCTGCTTCAACGCCTACCACGGCTCCACGCAGGGCGCGTTGTCGGTCACCGGTTCCGAGAGCTTCAAGCGCAGCTTCCGCCCGTTGCTGCCCGACGTGCGCCACATCCGCTACAACGACCCCGCTGACCTGGCGCAGATTACCCGCCGCACCGCCGCCGTCATCGTGGAGACGGTGCAGGGCGAGGGCGGCGTGCGCGTGCCCGAGCACGACTACCTGCGCCACCTGCGCCGCCGCTGCGACGAGGTCGGCGCCCTGCTTATTCTGGACGAGATTCAATGCGGCTTTGGGCGCACTGGCACGTTCTGGGCCTTCGAGCAGTTCGGCCTCGTGCCCGATATCCTGCTCACGGCCAAGGGCATGGGCGGGGGCATGCCCATTGGGGCGTTTATCGCGCGGCAGGAAATCATGCAGGGCTTTAAGACCGACCCCATCCTGGGCCACCTGACCACGTTTGGTGGGCATCCGGTGTCGTGCGCGGCGGCGCTGGCCACCCTGCGCGTGATTCAAGACGAAAACCTATTGGCAGGCGTGGCCAAGAAAGCCGAGCGGTTCCGCCGGCAACTCCGGCACCCGGCCATCCGCGGGGTACGTGGCCTGGGCCTGCTGATGGCCGTGGAGTTCGACTCCTTTGCCGTCCTCAAGCCCATCATCGACCGCGCCCTGGAGCACGAAGGCGTGCTCACCGACTGGTTTTTGTTCTGCGACAACTCCCTGCGCTTGGCCCCGCCCCTGACCATCACCGACGAGGAAATCGACTGGGCGTGCGCGGCTTTGCTGCGGGCCGTGACGCACGTCACGGGGCACTAAAAAAGCAGCACGGGCCGGGGCCCGCGCTGCTTCGCGTAGCTGATAAGCGGCCGCGGCCTCTACAAACCCGAACCGTGCGTGGGCTCTCCCTTGCCCTGAAAGTTCAGGAAGGCTTCTGATTCTTCTTTGATTTGCTCGCGGGGCAGGCCGTCGCGTACGCCCATGGAGATTTTGCGCACGAGCACGCCCACAATGGCTTTGCGGAAGCCCAGCTTTTCGGCCATGTCGATGCAGAAGTCCATTTCGTTGTCGTCCACCACGCCGTCGGCCAGCATCATGTCTACCAGGTCGAAAATCTGGTCGAAGCGCTCCGAGTCGTTGTCGGGCAGCGCGAGCGTTGCGTTGCCCGCGTTGGATACCAAGCTGCGCACGTCGGTGGCGTTCAGGCCGTTTTTCTTGCCGACAGCCACCAGAAAATTCATTTCTCGCTCGTCGATGTGCCCGTCCACGCGGGCCAGGGAAGCGAGGTTGTGGATGTGGCTGCGGACTTTTTTATTCTGTTCGCTTTCGAAGAAACCAAACATAGGTCGGGCAGAGTAAAACGGTGAGGGGAGCGGCCGCGGAGGGAACAGGAAACCTGGGCTGCCCGGCCGGCGACCATGGCGGACGGGAGTGGGTGCGCTGTTAAGTTATCGGTTGGCGCCCAACCGTTCAATACGGGAAAGCAAAAAAAACTGCCACCTTGCGGCGCATATTTGCGGAGAAAATTTAGCAACCGGAGCAGCAGTTTTCCGGTTATTGTACCTTTGCCACCTCATGAACGGGCCACCCTGGGGCGGCCCGTTTTTCTGACCCTACAAGAATGAAACGAATTGGAGTGTTTACCAGCGGCGGTGACGCGCCCGGTATGAACGCCTGCGTGCGCGCGGTGGTGCGCACGGCTCTGTACCACGGCATTGAGGTGTACGGCATCATGCGCGGCTACAGCGGCATGATCAAGGGGGAAATCGTGAAGCTCGATTCCTCCTCCGTGGCCAACATCGTGCAGCGCGGCGGCACCATCCTGAAGTCGGCCCGCAGCCAGAAGTTCACGACCAAGGAAGGCCGGCAGCAGGCTTTTGATCAGCTGGTAAACCACAAAATCGAGGGACTGGTGGCCATCGGCGGCAACGGTACGTTCACCGGCGCCGAGCTGTTTGAGCGCGAATTTGGCATTCCGACGGTGGGCGCCCCCGGTACCATCGACAACGACCTGTTCGGTACGGACTACACCATCGGCTACGACACGGCCGTGAACACCGCCCTCGACGCCATCGACAAGATCCGCGACACGGCCGACTCGCACGACCGCGCCTTCTTCGTGGAGGTGATGGGCCGCGACTCGGGCTACATCGCCATTCCCTGCGCCATCGGCGGCGGGGCCGAAATCGTATTGGTGCCCGAACAGGTGCAATCCATCGACACCGTCATCGAAACGCTGCAAACGGCGCGTCTGCGGCAGAAATCCTCCTTCCTGATCATCGTAGCCGAGGGCGACGAGGAAGGCAACGCCACGGCCGTGGCGACCAAGGTCAAGGAAGCTATTCCCGAAATGGACGCTCGCGTGACGGTTATCGGCCACATTCAGCGCGGTGGCGCGCCCTCGGCCGCCGACCGCCTGCTGGCCTCGCAGATCGGCATTGCGGCCGTGGAAGGCCTGCTCAATGGCATGCGCAACGTGATGGCCGGCATCGTGGACCGCAAGCTGGTGTACACGCCCTTCCAGGAGTGCATCTCACGCAAAAAGATGATCAACCAAGGCTTCATGCGCATGGTGGAAATCCTCTCCGTTTAAGGGTCAGCAGGCGGATGCATGTGCGGCATGTGAGAAATGATGCGCGTACCGAGCCTTGGGGCATTTTTCGCATTCCGCTGTCCGGCCGCGGAGGTACAGTAGCGGCTGTCGGATAGAATATTTTCGGGAGCGGGGAAAAGCAATCAACCCTTCCGGCCGTAGCTTGCCCACGGTGGTACTACTGTCCGAATCGTTGCATTTTTCTTCTCCGTTCGCATGAAATACCTGTACTCTCTGCTGCTGGCCGGCACCGTTGGCATCTGCCCGTCCTTGGCCCAGACCACGCCGCTGGTCGACGCCGCGGCCCGGCCGCATACGCTGGAGGCCGGCATCGGCATTGCCGGCGGCGACTACGCCTATTTCCGCACGCACCTGGGCTACGCGCACCGCCTGGGCCGGCACCTGAGCGTGGGCGCCCGCGTGGCCATGATCAGCGCCTCCGACGCTGTTTACATGGCGCCGAACGTATCCATCCCTTCGACTTATCAGGCCATCAACCTGGAAAACGAGGTGTACCTGGCGCCCTTCGGCAACGACGGGCGCTTCGTTTTCGCCCTGGGTGGCGGGGGCTACGTGGGCTACTCCCGGCACCACTCGTATCTATGGGCCAGCTACCAGCCGAACCCCTCCGGGCAGGGCTACACGCTGGAAACCCAGTCCCGCGACGAGCGTGGCCTGCACGTGGGCTACATTGCCTCGCTGAACGGCGACCTGGCCATCAACCCCGAGCGCACCTGGCTGATTGGCGGCAAGATTGCCCTGCAAAACGACACGTACGCCAACGTCATGACCAGCCTGCAGTTCAAGCTCAGCCGCCGGCTTTAGCGGTGAAACGGTGAAGAGGCAGACGGCCCATTATTCACCGCCAGTCCCAAAACCAAACGGCCCCGGCAACCCTGGTTGCCGGGGCCGTTCTGCGAGTGAGTGCGTTAGGGCCGTCAAGCTTACCGTTCCAGCATCTCACCAATGGCCTGAAAGGCCTCATCCGGGTGCAGCCACTGGTACGCCCCGTCGCGGCGCAGCCAGGTGAGCTGGCGCTTGGCGTAGCGGCGGGTGTTGCGCTTGAGCAGGCGCACGGCCTCGGCCCAGTCGTACGCCCCGTCGAGGTAGCCGAAGATTTCTTGGTAGCCTACCGTTTGCAGGGCCTGCGCGTGGCGGTGCGGCAGCAGGGCGCGCACTTCCGCCAACAGCCCCTCGGCCAGCATCTGGTCCACGCGCTGATCGATGCGTGCGTACAGCTCGTCCCGTTCGCGGGTCAGGGCCACTTTCACCACGCGGAAGGGCCGCTCGGCCTTGGGGCCCGCGCCGTGAAAGGAGCTGAAGGGCTGGCCGGTGCTGCGGCACACTTCCAGGGCACGCAGCACGCGCACGGGGTTTTGCCGGTCGATGCGGGCGTGGCTGACCGGGTCGAGCCGGGCCAGCTCCTGCACCAGCGCGGGCAGTCCCTGCGCGGCCAGCTCGGCCTGCAGCTGCTCGCGCAGGGCCGCATCGGCTGGCGGCAGCTCGTCGAGGCCGTCGGTGACGGCCTGCAGGTACAGGCCCGAGCCGCCGGTGAGCATGACCACTTCGTGGCGCTGAAACAGCTGCCCGAGCAACGCCAGGCAGTCGGCCTCGTAGCGGCCCGCGCTGTAGTCCTCCGTGATGCTGTGCGAGTCGATGAAGTGGTGGGGCACGCCCTGCATTTCCTCGGGCGTAGGCTTGGCCGTGCCGATGCGCATCTCGCGGAAAAACTGCCGGGCATCGGCCGAAACCACCTCGGTGCCCAGGTGCTGGGCCAGGCGCACGCACAGGGCCGTTTTGCCGACGGCCGTCGGGCCGGTGATGACCAGCAGGGTCGGGAGCTTGCTCATGCGGAAATGGGCTGAGGGACGGCGGGCCACAGGGTGGCGTACAGGCGCAGCAACTCCTGCTCTTCCTGCTGCCAGTTCAGCTCCAGCCGGGCCCGCTGGCAGTGCTGCACCAGCTCCCGGTAGCGGCCGCCCGGGGCCTCGCGCAGCAGCCGGTTGAGGCCGGCCGCCATGGCTTCGGGCGTCAGCTCAGGCACCACTTCGGCTACATCGTACCGCTCGTTCAGGGCCAGGTACTCCGGAAAGGGCGAAATCAGCTGCGGCACGCCGGCGTGCAGGTAGTCAAAGAACTTGTTGGCCAGGGAATAGTAGTAGCTCAGCCCGCGGTTTTCGAGCACGCTGATGCCCACGCTGGCCCCCGCCGTGACGCGGCGCAGTTCGGCGGGCAGTACGTAGCCCCGGAACTCCACCTGCCCGCTGGCCAGCAGGCCCAGCTCGGCCGCGCGGTGGCGCAGGCTTTCCGACAGGTCACCCTCGCCGCAGAGCACCAACCGGGCCGGGACCTGCGGCATGGCTTCCAGCAGTGGCTCCAGTCCCCGCCCGGCGTTCAGGGCGCCCTGGTAGAGGATGTAGCCCTGCGCCGGTGTGGCTGCTGCGTGCTCCTCCAGCCGGCTGATGTTGCGCACGGTGCCGAACGGCCGCCCGTAGCGGCTGCCAAACCACCGGGCCAGGGCCGGCCCCACGGTGTAGGCCAGCGTGGCGCGCGGCACCACGAAAGCCTCTACCCAGCGCCACACCCGCTGCACGGCGGGGCGGGCCACCACTTCGGGCACTTCGGTGAACAGCTCGTGGGCGTCGTACACGAAGGGTACCCCGGTCAGGCGGGCCCGCAGCCACACGGGCAGGGCCGCGTCGAGGTCGGCGGCCCCGTAGGCCGCGAAGCCGCGCCGGCCAAGCAGGTAGATCAGCAGGCGCACGTTGTACTCCAGGTAGAACAGCTTGCCCCGATTGAACCAGCAGCGCAGGCGGTGTTGTTGGTAGGGCTGCGCGCTGAGCGGCTGTGAAGCGCGCCACTCCCGCCCCACGAGCAGCACCTGATAGCCGGCCCCGGCCAACGACCCGCAGATGCGCTGCATGCGCTGGTCGTAGTTAAGGTCGGTGGTGACGGCGAAAAGCAGACGGCGCACGGGCGGAAGCTAAAAAACCCGTCCCCCGGCACAACCATTGGGCGCGGGGGTTCGGATATATTTGACAAATTTAAGAGGTTAAGCCTGCCGGGCGTTGCCTTCTGCTCCCGAAGGCCCTCGGCCGGTCCCCTACCCCGCATGTCTCTGCTCCCTGCTTCTGCCCTGCCCGCGTCTTCCGAGGCTGCCACGTACCGCGCCCTCTTCGACGGGGCCTACGACGCCATTTTGCTGTACGACGAGCACGGCCAGCTGTTCGATTGCAACCAGCGCGCCCTCGATCTGCTGGGCACCACCCGCCCGGTGCTGCTGAGCGCGGGCCTGCTGGGCTTCTTGCGCGCCGACCACGCCCCGGATGCCGCCTGGGCCGAAGAAGGCCGTTTTCAGGACGCGCTGCGGCACACGGCCCGCACCGGCGAACCGGTGTCGCAGACGTGGTACGGGCAACGCAGCGACCAGACGCCCGTTGAGGCCTGGGCAACGCTGCACCGCCTCGACTTACCCGACGCGCGCCACGTGGTGCAGCTCACGCTGCGCGACATCACGCAGAGCCGCCGCCAGTTTCGGGAGCAGCAGCACTCGGAGGTCGCCCAGCGCAACCGCGAGCAGCTGCGCGAAGTCCTCGGCCGCGCCGATCTGGGCTTTTTGCAGCTCGACCGCGACGCGCGTATCGTCGACGTGAATGATTTTTTCCTGCACCTGACCGGCTACACCCGCGAGCAGGTGCTGGGCCAGGAATACTTCGGCTTGTTTGCCCCGGATGTGGAGCGCGAGCCGCGCCGCTACGCTTACCGCCGCGCCCTGGAGCGCGAGGAGCTGCAGGACTTCTTCGAACGCTCCCTGCTGGCCCACGACCGGCACCGCCGCACCGTGTACTGGTACGCCGAGTTTGTGCGCGACGCGGAGGAACAAATCAGCGGGGTCATGTTCGTGGGGCGCGACGTAACCAAGGGCCAGTTTACGGCCCGGGCCCTGGGCGAAAGCCAGTCGCGCCTGCAGGACTTCCTGGACAACGCGCACGACCTGATCCAGAACCTGAGCATCGACAACCGCTTCCTGTTCGTCAACAAGGCGTGGAAGGAAAAGCTCGGCTACGACGATGCAGAGCTGCCCGGCCTCTCGCTCACCGACGTGGTGCACCCCTACTACAAGGCCAAGCTGCTCTACCAGCTGCGCAACCTCTACAAGGGCGAGCGGGTGAACAAGCTTGAAACCGTGTTCCTCACGAAAACGGGCAAGCCGGTGCACCTGATCGGCTCCATCACTTGCTCTTGGGACGACGGCGAGCCGGTGAGCACCCGCGCCATCCTGCACGACATCACCGACCGCATCAAGGCCGAGCGCCTGCAGAAGGTGTACTACAGCATCGCCAACCTGGCCATCAGCTCCAAGGACCTGCACTCCTTGTACGGGGCCATCCACCGCGAGCTGAGCAAGATCATCGAAACCAACAACTTCTACATTGCCCTCTGCGACGAGGCGCGCACGCAGCTGCAGTTCGCCTATTTCGTCGATCAGAACTCGCAGGGGGAGAAGGCCATGGTGATGCGCCCCTTTTCCTCGGGCGTGTCGGAGTACATCATCCGCACGGGCAAGCCGCAGATTCTGCTGCGGCCCGATTTGCAGGCGCTCATCGCCGACGGCACCATCTCGGCCTTCGGGCTGATGCCGGAGGTGATGCTGTGCTCCCCGCTGAGCATCGGCGACCGGATCATCGGCGTCATCGCGGTGCAGGACTACGCCAAGCCCGACGCCTACGCCCCCTCGGACCTCGAAATCCTGCACTTCATCTCGAACCAGGTGGCCCTGGCCATCGAGCGGAAGCGCAACGAGGTGCAGATCAACAAGCAGAACGCGCGCCTGAACGCCATCTTCGAGAGCGGTACCCACCTGATGTGGTCGGTGGACCTGAAGTCGCGCCTGACCTCGTTTAACCGCAACTACGCGGCCTATTTCCTGCGGCGCAACGGCGTGCACCCGGCCCTGAACATCAACCTCTGGCACGCCGACCTGGCCATGATGGAGGAAGACGCGCGGCAGCTGTTCATCGAGCACTACACCCGCGCCTTCGAGGGCGTGCCGCAGCGCTTCGAGGTGCGGCTGCGCGACGTACGCGGCCACGACACTTGGCGTGAAATTTACCTCAACCCCATCTACCTCGACGACGGCACCTTCGAGGAAATTTCGGGCATTGCCCACGACATCACCGACAAGAAGCGCGGGGAGCTGGAAATGGCTGCCCAGGAAGAGAAGTTCCGGGCCATTTTCGAGTCGTTCCAGGACATCTATTACCGCACCGACGAGAAGGGCATCATCACGATTATCTCCCCCTCCGTGGTCGACATCATGGGCTACCTGCCCGAGGAAGTGGTGGGCCTACGCGTAGCCGACTTCTACGAGCACCCCGAGCAACGCGCCGACCTGATCGTGGGGCTCGAAGCCGGCGGCGGCGTGGTGCGCAACTTCGAAACGGCCCTCATCCACAAAGACGGCCACCCGGTGAAAGTGCTGGTGAATGCCCGTGCCCTCTACAGCCCCACCGGCCGCATGGCCGGCATCGAAGGCATTGCCCGCGACGTGACGGACTTCAAGCAGATGCAGGACGACTTACGCCGCGCCAAGGACGAAGCCGAAGCCGCTCTGCACGCCAAAACGCAGTTTTTGGCCAACATGAGCCACGAGTTGCGCACCCCCATGAACGGCATCATCGGCATGATTGACCTGCTGCATCAAACGGTGGCGTCCGAGGAACAGGAGGAGTACATCGACACGCTGCGCAAATCCTCCGACGCGCTGCTGGCCATCCTGAACGACATCCTGGACCTCTCCAAGATCCAGGCGGGCAAGATGGAGCTCAACGAGGAGGGCATGGACCTGCACTATACGCTGGAGAAAATCCACTCGCTCTTCGCCAACCGGGCCCAGCAGAAGCACTTGGACTTCACGTACGAGATTACGCCGCACACCCCGCGCTTCATCATCACCGACGAAACGCGCCTGCTGCAGGTGCTCTCCAACCTGACCAGCAACGCCATCAAGTTTACCCAACAAGGCCGCGTGACGGTGCGCGCCACCTCCGTGTTTACTGACGGCGTGGAGCACACGCTGCGCTTCGAGGTGCAGGACTCGGGCATCGGCATCTCGGGCGACAACGCCAAGCTGCTCTTCACCAACTTCACCCAGCTCGACACGACGCCCACCAAGTCCTTCGGGGGCACGGGCCTGGGCCTGGCCATCAGCAAGCAGCTCACCGAGCTGATGGGCGGGCAGATCGGGGTGGATTCCAGCGTGGGCCAGGGCGCCACGTTCTGGTTCACCATCCGCTGCCGGGTGGCCGAAAACGAGCAGGCCATCCTGCAGGAACGGCAGGCCGCGCGCGACCGGTCGGCCGTGGGCGTGCTGCGCTTCGAGCAGGCCCCGCGGGTGCTCCTCGTCGACGACAACCCCATCAACCAGAAGGTGGCCGTGCGCCTGCTCGACAAGCTGGGCTGCCGCACCGACGTGGCCGGCGACGGGTTCGAAGCCATCGGGCTGGCCACCAGCGGCATCCGCTACGACGTCATTTTCATGGACATTCAGATGCCCGAAATGGACGGCGTGACGGCCATGCGCGAAATCCGGCGCCGCCTCGGGCCCGGCTGCCCGCCAGTGGTGGCCATGACGGCCTACTCCATGAAGGAGGACGCGGAGCGCTTCGTGCAGGAAGGCATGGACGACTACGTGCCCAAGCCCGTGAAGAGCCAGGACCTGTTTGAAGTGCTGGGTCGTTGGCGCCCGCAACTGCTCACGGCCCCTGCGGCGCCGGAAGTTCCCGCGCCGCCCGCCGCGGCCGAGCCGCTGCTCGCCCAAGAGCCCGCCGCCGTGGCCCACGCCAACGACCCGCGCCCCGTCATCGACGCCGATACGGTGGAGCAGCTGCGCCAGCTCGGCGGGCCCGACTTCGCGGCCGGGCTGTACGCCGACTTTGAGCAGGAGGCCGGCCCGTTGCTCGACGAAGCCCGCGCCCACGTGGCAGCCGGTCAGTACGCCGAGATTCTGCCCCACCTGCACCAGCTGAAGGGCACCGGCTTTACCCTCGGCCTGACGCGCCTGGCCGAGCAGGCCAAACACCTGGAACACGACTTAAAGCAGGGCCGTACTGAACAGACCGTGCGGGATTTTCAGGTGCTTTTGCATTACTTCGCAGAGTTCATCACCGAGTACCCGGCCCGCACCAGCGTCAGCTGACGGGCTTGTTTCGCCTACCGCTCCATCGGCCCCTTCCCCAAACTCCTTAGCTAGCAGTCATGTCCGACTCGAAAACCATTCTGATTGCGGAGGATAGCTCCGTAATTCTGAACCTGACCAAGAAAATCCTGGAGCTGCAGAAATACCGCATCGTATCGGCCAAAAACGGTGGTGAGGTGGTCAAGCAACTCGAAGCGCAGCCCATCGACTGCATTTTGCTGGATATCAATATTCCGGTGAAGGACGGCATGACGGTAGCCCGCGAAATCCGCCAGCACCAGAACGACAAGATTCGTCAGGTGCCCATCATTGCCATCACCGGCAACGCCAACAACTACTCCATGGACGACTTCCGCGAAGCCGGCGTG
Organism: Hymenobacter coalescens; assembly: GCF_054783195.1. Taxonomy (NCBI): domain Bacteria; kingdom Pseudomonadati; phylum Bacteroidota; class Cytophagia; order Cytophagales; family Hymenobacteraceae; genus Hymenobacter; species Hymenobacter coalescens. The sequence continues at coordinate 234,329 of NZ_BAAGRA010000001.1, forward strand.
ACGGACTACCTGCCCAAGCCGCTGGACTTCGACGCGCTGGTGCGCACCGTGAAGCAGCACATCGGGTAAATGGCCCAATTGCTGAATGGTTAAATGGCTGGTCGTTCAACATGTGTTTGGAACGGCCAGCCATTTAACAATTTGACCAGTTAGCCATTTAATAATGCAAGTCACTTTCCTCGGCTCGGGCACGTCGCAGGGCGTACCGGTCATCGGCTGCCACTGCGCGGTGTGCCGCTCGGTGGACTTCCGCGACAAGCGCCTGCGCGTGTCGGTACACCTGCAGGTGCAGGGGCGCAGCATCATCATCGACTCGGGCCCGGACTTTCGCCAGCAGGTGCTGCGCGAACGGATCGACCACCTCGACGCGCTGGTGTTTACCCACGAGCACAAGGACCACACGGCCGGCATGGACGACATCCGCGCCTACAACTTCAAGCAGCAGCAGGACATGCCCGTGTACGCCGAGCCGCGGGTGCTGGAGCAGCTGCGGCGCGAGTACGCCTACATTTTCGCCGAGCACAAGTACCCCGGCGTGCCGCGCGTCAACACGGTGCCCATCCTGAGCGACACCGACGCGTTTGAGGTGGAGGGCATCGAGTTTCAGCCCGTGCGCGCCCTGCACTACAAGCTGCCGGTGCTCGGTTTCCGGGTGGGCCATTTCTCCTACGTGACCGACGCCAACCACCTCTCGCGCGAGGCGCGGGAGCAGCTGCGCGGCTCCGATGTGCTGGTGCTCAACGCCCTGCGCCACGAGCCGCACATTTCGCATTTCACCCTGGCGGAGGCGTTGGAAGTCATCGAGGACGTGCAGCCCCGGCGGGCCTACCTGACGCACATCAGCCACCTGCTGGGCAAGCACCGCGAGGTGGAAGCCACCCTGCCGCCCCACGTGCGCCTGGCTTACGACGGACTGCGGCTGGAGGTGTAAGGGGCATGCGGCTAATACCCTCCGAAGAACAGATTTTCACCTCGCTGCTGCCCGCGGAGCAGGTGTTGCGCACGGTGCAGGCACATACGGCTTCGTCGTTTGCCATTGGGCATCAGCAGGCACCGTTTCGCGGTTCCGTACAAGGCAGCATATTCAACATCTGGCGCCTTTCGCTGTTTACCAATTGGGCCAACCGGCCGCAGGTGACGGGCTGGGTTGCGCCTGATGCGCGTGGGGCCGGCTCCGTGGTGAGGCTGCGGCAACGGGCAAGCTTGGTGCTTTTTGGAGCGAGCCTGACCATGGCCTTGCTGCTCGCTACGGGCCTGACCAGCCTGATCTGGGAATCAATGCCGAAAAACCAGCTTTTTCCGCCGTATTATTTATTCCCGTTTGTCGTTCCGGCGTTCGTCGCCTTCTTCACGCTCATCCCGTTTAAGTTGGCCGCTGCCGAAAATCGACGCATCCTGACGCATCTGCTGCACCTAGAGCCCAGCAGCGCCGCGTAGCCGCCGGGCGCCACGACTGTCGCCCCCGAACGGGCGCAAGTCCCTGACTTGCCCGAAGGAACCGCGTCCATTGCGAGCTGTCGCGGCAAAATGCCCAATTTGCGCCGCGCGTCCGCTCTTGCCTCATGCACAACAACTACTACTTTCTGCGCCAGCTGGCCCCCGCCCTCACGCAGCAACTGGCTGGCTACCGGGTAGCCACCTGCTTTTCGCAGGAGAAGGACGAGCTGGTCGTCGGGCTCACGCGGGGCGAGGCGGAGTTCTGGTTGAAGGCCCACTTGGCCGGCGCCCAGCCCCTGCTGAGCCTGCCCGAAAGTTTCCACCGAGCCCGGCAGAACTCGGTGGACCTGCTGCCCGCCCTCCTGGGCCAGGAGGTAGCCGAGGCCGCCGTGACGCCCAACGACCGGGTGCTGCACCTGGAATTCCGTAGTGGCGCCCGGCTGCTCCTGAAGCTGTTCGGGCCGCACGCCAACGCCGTGTTTTACCCCGCCGCCGATGGCCCGGCCCAGTTGTTTCAGCAGCGCTACACGGCCGACGCCGCGTTGCTCAGCGCCCCCACCCGCTCCGACCCAACGCCCGCCGAGCTGACTACCCACCCCGACCCGGCCCGCCTGTTACCCACGCTGGGTGAAGTGCCCCGCCACTGGCTGCGCCTGCGCGGCTACGACGACGCCCCGCAGCCCGGGCGCGTAGCCCTGCTGCACGAGCTGCTGGCCCTGCTTACGCAGCCGCCCGCCTTCTACATCATCAGCCTGGATGGCCGCACTCGCCTGAGCCTGCTGCCGGTGGGCACCGTAGAACAAACCCTGCCCCCCGATCCGGTGGCCGCGCTACGGACCTTTGTGCCGCTGCTGCTGGGCCGCGGCGCCTACGAGGCCGAACTGCGGCAGCTGCGCCAGGCCCTGCAGAAGCGCGCCGACGAGGCCGCCACCAGCGCCAGCATGGCCCGCCGTCGCCTGCATGCACTGGAGCACGAGGCCAGCTACCGCCAGACCGCCGACCTGATCATGGCCAACCTGCACCAGATTCCGTCCGGAGCCGCGCAGGTAGAGCTGCTCGACTTTTACCAGAACGACCAGCCACGCCTGATCAAGCTCAAGCCCACCGAAACCCCGCAACGCACGGCGCAGAACCTGTACCGCAAGGCCAAAAACCAGCAGATCGAAACCCGGCAGCTGCAGGAGCGCGCCGACAAGCGCGAAACCGAGGCTTTCTGGTGCCTGGAGCGCCTGGAGGAGCTGGCTACGCTCCCAGACCTGCGCACGCTGCGCGCCTGGCGCAAGCAGCACGGCCTCGACCCGGCCGTGCAGGCCAAAGCCGCGGCTACGGAGCTGCCGTTCAAAGTATTTGAGGACAGCGGATTTACCATCTTGGTGGGCCGCAACGCCCAGAACAACGACCTGCTGACCCAGCGCTACGCCCACAAGGATGACCTATGGCTGCACGCCAAGGACGTCAGCGGCTCGCACGTGGTCATCCGACAGCGGCCGGGCCACCCCGTGCCCGCGCCCGTGGTAGAGCGCGCCGCTCAGCTGGCCGCCTGGTACTCCCGCCGCCAGAACGACTCGCTCTGCCCGGTCATCGTCACGCCCAAGAAGTTTGTGCGCAAGCCCCGCGGCGCCGAGCCAGGCAAAGTGGCCGTGGAGCGCGAAAAGGTGGTGCTGGTGGTACCAGCCAATCCGTTTGAGCGCAGCTAGGTAGTCAGCCAGAATTCCTGCTCCTTTGGCATGCGCTTGTTGAACTGAAACGAAGTTCAGCCAAGCCAAGGCGCCAGCCAGGCATTTGTGCTGCTTTGACTGGGACTATCGAACGAAGCGGTAGAGATGTTTCGACTGCGCTCAGCAGGACGCCCGAATGATTACGGCTACATCTGAACTCGTACTTGGCTGTCTGCGGGGCGCGCGGCTGGCAATGGTAATTCCGCTTACGCCCCAAAACGTGGCTCTAATCCACCCCGCCACTCTCCGGCACCGGCCTGAACATCGACCGCCCGATGAGGACCGGCTGAGACACCTGCTACCACGCAAAAGCGGCCGGCTCCTTTGTCAGGAACCGGCCGCTCGGCTGGAGTGCGCACGGGGAGAGTCGAACTCCCACACCCGAAGGCACCACCCCCTCAAGATGGCGTGTCTACCAATTTCACCACGTGCGCAGAACACGAAAAAACGACGCTGTTGAGGGCGTCCGCCTCGCCGTCGAGGGCGGCGAAGTGGCGACAAAAGTAGTAGATGCCCTGCGGTGGTGCAAGCCCACGGCACGCTTTTCTGCCTTTCGGAGCGTAGCAGCAAGGTTATCAGGCATAAAAAATACCACGCCCGGTCGCACAGCATCGTTTTACCCACGCCTAAATGTCCACGCGGCGGCTCCCCAACTGGGAAACCGCCGCGTGGACGTTTGGAATCAGGAGAAGGAGAGCAGCTAATCGAGCTTGGCCAGCGGCGTATTCACCACGTGCTCCGATACGAACCACACTTGCAGCTCGTTGGTGCGCAGCACCTCGCTCACGATCAAGTCGTTGGTACCGTCGTCGCCCGAGTCATCGGCCCGCTTGGCGAAGTCGTGGCAGTTCTTGAGCACGATCTGGTGCGCTTCGAGCAGGCGCGACACCTGCACGGGGGCTTCTTCCCGGTCCTTGGGCGGACGCGGAATGCTGGTCAGCTCGGCCACGTCGGCCGCCATGGCAATGGCCACGCCGCCCAGAATCTGGATGCGCTCGGCAATGGTATCCACCAAGGTGCTTTGCTCCTCGTAGTGCTTGTCGTAGAGCAGGTGCAGCTGGTAGAAAGTGGGGCCGACCACCTGCCAGTGGTGCTTTTTGTACAGGTCGCGCAGGGTGATGGTATCGGCCAGCATCTGGTTGAGCATGGTCACGCTTTCCTGGCGCACGTTCTCGGCCAGGCCGATGGGCAGACGCTGCGACACGGTGCCGTACTTCTGCAGCGGCGTGGGCGAGTTGCGCTGCTGGTTCAGCAGGGGCTGCACCAGCGGCTGGTTGCGGTCAACGGGGCGCACCGGGCTATCGATGTCGGCCGCATCGGCGGCTTTGGCCGTATCGGCGCGGCCGTTGGAAGCGGATTTCTTGGCGGCGGCTACGCGCGGGGCCGGGGCAGCGGGAGCTTTTTTGGCGGGGGTGGCTTTGGTTGCCATGAGGTCTGAAAAATCTGGAAGCGGAAAGAAGAACACCGGCCCGCAGGCGCGGCGGCGTGCCGCTAAACGCGGCCCGCTGCTCGGCATTACGCCAAGGCGCGGCCCGGGGTTGAGTGCGGCGCGTATATTCAGCCCCGCGGTGCGGTCCTTGCGCGCCGCTTTGTTCCCGGTATGTCGTCTCACCACCAGCACCCTCACCCCGAAGAGCACCTGAGCAGCTCGGCCCTGTTGCAGGACATCGTCATCGGCCTCTCCGACGGGCTCACCGTGCCCTTCGCGCTGGCGGCGGGCCTGAGCGGGGCGGTGCAGTCGTCGGCGCTGGTCATCACGGCCGGGCTGGCCGAAATCGTGGCCGGCTCCATTGCCATGGGCCTGGGCGGCTACCTGGCGGGCCGCACCGAGCTGGACCACTACGCCGCCGAGCTGCAGCGCGAGTACCGCGAGGTGGACGAGGTGCCCCACGTGGAGCGCGCCGAGGTGCAGGAATTGCTGGCCGACATGGGCCTCTCCCCCGCCACGCAGGAGCAGGCCATGCGCGAGCTGACGGCCGACCGCGACCAGTGGGTGAAGTTTATGATGAAGTACGAGCTGGGCCTGGAAGAACCTGACCCACGCCGTGCCCGCCACAGCGCGGCCACCATCGGGCTGGCCTACGCGGTGGGCGGCCTGATTCCGCTCACGGCCTATTTCTTCACTGCCACGCCCGCCGAGGGGTTGCAGTGGTCGGCCGTCATCACGCTGCTGTGCCTGCTGGTGTTTGGCTACTTCAAAAGCCGCATGATCGGCCAGCCTGCCCTCACCGGAGCGCTGAAAATGGCCGCCATCGGGGCAGTAGCGGCGGCCGCCGCATTTGGCGTAGCCCGGCTGGTGGAAGGCTCGTAACCTTCCACCGGCCGGCCCACCCCGTTAGGCCAGCGTGGGCCTGGCGGCCGCCGTGCCGGCGTAGCCTGCTTCCAGCGCCGGGGCCGCACGCAAGGCGCGGTGGGCCATGTAGACGGCTACGGGCGTCTCAATCAGGAGCATGAGCTTACGCACCCAGTCCGTGAGCAGCAGGCGCGCCATCAGATCGGGAGAATAGCCCCCCTGGCTGAGGGCGGTTTCCAGCGGCCACTGCACCAGTAAGGTGGACCCCCACCCCACCACGTGGCACGCCATGACCACGTAAAGGGCACCCCGCGGTACGGCCGGCGGCAGGTGCCAGTACAGCAGCAGCAGCACACCCGTCAGCGCAAGGGTGGGCAGCGTCAGAAACGGCATGGTATGCCGGGCAGTGGCCGCGTGCCAGGAGGCAAAGTCCGCGGCGCTGAGGTATGGCCCCAGATCGGCCCAGCTTTGGTACTCCACGAACTCGTTCATGACGGCGGCGCCCAGGCAGTAGAACGTGAGCAGCAAGTAGGCCAGAAACAGCCAATGCGAGGCAACGGGAGAGGGTTTCATGGAAGCAAAAAGGTTAAAGGTGCAACGATGGGGCGGCCCGCTACCTACACGCGGAGCCAGTACAGGGCCGGGTACCTACGGCTCGCGCAGCTGGCGCACCCGCGCGGCCTCGGCCTCGTTGACGTGGGTTACCGGCGTGGCGTAGATGCGGAAGTCATTGGCCGGAAAGTGCGTTTGCAGCATCTGCTCGATGCAGCTGCAAAGCCGGGCTTTGGTTAGAAACAACACCCGGTACAGCGGCGCGTTGACCACATCCCCGGCCGGGCCCAGGGTCAGGTTGCCGATGGCTTCGTCGAGAAACACGTCGGTGGCCAGGCGCCCGGTCAGCACCAGGTGGGCGGCGGTGCGTGCGTGGTCGGGGCGGAGCGTGAGCAGGCAGAAGAGCAGCATGGCGGGCTAACGGCTGGCCGCGCGGCGCGGCGTGTAGGGAGCCAAGCTTTGAAGCATGCGCTGCACCACCGGCTCATGCGTTACGAAAGCGTCGGGCGTGCCCACTACATACACCAGCAGCATGTGGCCGCGGTGCCCGGCCGCCAGCGCGTCGTAGCGAATCATCTGCCCGTCGCGGTAACCGGCGCCGGTGGTTTCCAGGAAGCGAATGTTGTTGTAGGCGGTGGCGTATTGCTTGTTGACGGGGACGCCCAACTGCTCGGTGAGTTGGTACAGAGCCTGGGCAGGCGTGAGGCGGGCCTGCGCTCCGCTCAGCTTGCCGATGTACACCAGCAGGTCATTTGCAGGACTGAAATACGTGAGGGCCAGGCTGCTGTCGGTGGCCTGGCGCAGGTGGTTCCAGCCGGCTGGCACTTCGTACTGGAGCTGAAACTGCTGGCTGCGCACCAGTTCGAAAGGCGGGCTGGGCGTCGACTGGGCGCGCAGGGCCAGCGGGGCGGCCAACAGCAACAGAAAAAGCAAGCGTATCATGGTGTGGTGAGAAAAGAAGTGAGGAAAAAGCCGGGCCGCGCCGGCGCGTTGAGGAAAAAAGGCCGCCGCACGACAGCGCGCCGGGAGTCCCTGCCAGCCGGGCCGGTTAGTGGGGGGCCGCACCGGAGTCGGGCTCGTCGTCGAAGCCCAGCAGGTTCAGCTCGACGACCAGGCCCGGGCGGTTGTTGCTGCCGGGGTTGGGCAGCATACCGCCTAGGCACAGCTGCACGCGCCGCGTAGCCAGGTAGTTGAAGCCCAGCACCGTCACGCTGGTGTAATTGGTACCGGAGATGAAATCGCCCATGACCAGCAGCTTCTTGCTCAGTGGCACCTCGGCTCCCAGCAGCAGGCCGGCGCGGTTGCCGGCGCCCAGCGTGCCGCGGTCCGAGAGGTAGGGACCAGCCACGACCTTGAGGTGGTGACGCGGGCTCCATTGCCAGAGATTGTAGGTGAAATGCGTCAGGTCGCGGGCCTGGCCGCCGAAGCGCACGGGATTCAGACCTACCTGCGTGCCCACGCTGGTGGTTATGCGCGGGCTGAGAAAGAAAAACTTCTGGCCGGTAAGCTTTACCAGCGGGGCCAGCGGCACGCGGCGGTCGGCGCGGTTGATGCCCAGCCAGTCGTCGCCGCGGCGGAAGTTCTTCTGGATGTTTACCACGTTCAGGCCTGCCTCCCAGCCCTTGCCTAAGCCGTAGACAAGGTGGTTTTTCGAGTCCCAGTAGCCTTTGCGGTACAGGTTGCTCTGATGCTGAAAGAACACTTTGCCACGGGGCGTCAGGTCGCCCGAGGGAATGTTGAAGAGGTTTTGCTGCGCCCAGGCCGGCCCCGCCAGCACCAGCCACAGCAGCGTTAGCAGGGCGGCGTGAAGCAAACGGCAGGGTAGCAGGCGAGCGACCGGAGCGGGGGTAGCAGGGCATTGCACAACCATGGTTGGGGGTTAGCGGTGGTGAACTGGTGAAGCAGCGCGGGCGGTGCCGGAACAGCCGCCTGCGCTGGCAGGAGGAACACGAAGCAGGCTGCCGAGCGCCGGCGAAGTGGCGGCCCCGTACCCAGTCGACACTTTCCCATAATTCATGGCCAGCTTCGTTTATTAGTAAAGCTATTACAAATAATAGCTTTACTATCATATACATTTGACTATATCCGTAGGTTTCGTCTATGAGGACCTTTTTTTACTGCTGCTCGCCGTTTTTCCTTGAGCCACACCCAGAAATGAACGAGGGGCGGTGAGCGGTGCACGGCGGGGTAGGCAAACGACCCAACGCAACCTAACCGGGTGGCGCCGGCGTACGCGCTGCAGCACCTATTCCGGTTTTCTATGGCCTTTCCCTTCCTTGGCGACGACAAATCCGTTGTGAACCGCCTGCTGGCTACCCTACCCCAAGTGGGGCGCGTGGAGTGGATCGGGGTGCGGCCCAAGCGGCGCGCGCCACTTACGTCGCTACCCGAAGCCGAAGCCCTGACCGATGCGCACCTGGTGGGCGACCACGCCCGGGTGAAGCCCGGGGGCAAGCGCCAGATAACCCTGGTACAGCACGAGCACCTAAGCGCCGTGGCCGGCTACCTAGGGCTGCCCGCCCCCGTAGAGCCGGGCCGCTTGCGCCGCAATCTGGCCATCAGCGGCCTGAACCTGCTGGCGCTGAAAAACCGGCGAATCCGAATCGGCAACGAAGTCATCCTGGAAATTACCGGCGAATGCCACCCCTGCTCCCGCATGGAGGAAGAACTGGGCCCCGGCGGCTACAACGCCATGCGCGGCCACGGCGGCCTTACGGCCCGCATTGTGCAGGGCGGGCGCCTCCGCGTGGGCGACGCGGTGCGGGTGGCGGAGTAAGCGGTCCTGCGTTGCGGCAGTTCGGTGCTATCGGGCAATACTCCTTCGCCCACAGCGACAAAGCACTCCTTTCGTCAGGGCTCAAGGAAGTTCTTCTTTCCCAAACAGCGGCACCGCTCATCACCCACCGAGGCTGCGTTTTCGTCGTCCGGCGCTGTGGCTGCCGGTGAGCGGGTCACAGCGGGCCATTTCTCGCTTTATCGTCCAGTTCTAAAGTCACAACGCTTGTTTCAGCGCATCGGTGGCAACTGTTGCCTAGTGGCGTTATGGGTTCCGAGGGTGGCGGCACCCAGAACCGCCTTGTAGTATGCCCAGGGCGGTTTTAGGCTGCGTCGTTGGCTTTAATAGATTTTTAATCAAATAATACAATCCGGTTTTGCGGCCGAGCCCGTATGGATAGCCGGCGTGCCTCGCTTGTAGGGCGGCGCATTCCTGTTACCGTTTCTTTTTCTCGTTACCCACCAAAACCCCCTTCCAACGCATGCATTCACCCTTACTACGGGCCCTATTCGTCAGCAACCCCACCCGCCAGAACCGCGCCGCGGCCCTGGCAGCCGGCCTGTTGCTCTCGGCGGCCGCTCTGCCTTCCAATACCCAGGCCCAGGTGGTATTCGGCCTGTCCGGCTCCGACCTGACCTCCGTGAACCTGGCCAGCCCAGCCACATCGCAGACGCGCGTGGCCATTACCGGCGTTGCGGCCGGCCAGACGCTGGTGGGCCTGGATTTCCGCCCGGCGACCGGCGAATTGTTCGCCCTCGGCTACGACCCGGCCGCCGCCGGCAACAACGCCCGCCTCTACGTGCTCGACCAAACCACGGCCGTGGCCACCCCCGTTGGCGCGGCGGCCGTGCGCCTGGAACTGGGCGGTAGCATGGAGCGCATTGCTTTCGACTTCAACCCCACGGTGGACCGCATCCGCGTGGCCGGCACCAACGACGCCAACTACCGCCTGAACCCCAACAACGGGGCCTTGGTGGACGGCGACCCGAACACGGCCGGCATCCAGCCCGATGCCAACCTGGCCTTTGTGGCCGGCGACGCCAACGCGGGGCAGAACCCCTACGTAGCCGCGGGTGCCTACACCAACTCCTACATCGGCGCCACGAGCACCACGCTGTACTACATCGATGAGCAACGCAGTCAACTGCTGCGCTCCGACAACCCCAACGCCGGCACGCTGGCCACGGTGGCCAACATCAGCCCGGTGGCCGGCGGCAATCCGACGCCCATCAACGCACCGGGCGCCAGCACTGACCTCGACATTTTTGCTTTCGGCCCGAACGACGAGCAGGCCTACCTGAACGTGAACAACGTGAACGGAAGCCAGTTTGTCTCGACGCTGTACCGGGTGAACCTCAGCAACGGTGCCACCACCCTCGCGGGGGCCGTGTTTGGCACGGGACTGGGCATCACCGACATTGCCGTGCGCATCGACCGTACTGCCCCGGCCCCCAGCGGGCAGCTGCTCTACGCCGTCAGCACCACCAACAACCTGCTCAGCTTCTACTCGGGCACGCCGCAGTTTATCAACGCCGCCGTGGCCATTACCGGCGTTACGGCCGGGCAGACGCTGGTGGGCACCGACTTCCGCCCCAACACCGGCGAGCTGATCGGCATGGGCTACGATCCGGCCACGGCCGGCGCTAACACCCAGCTGTACGTCATCAACCCCGGCACTGGGGTGGCCACGCCCATCGGCTCGGCCATCCGCCTGGAGCTGGGTACCGACCTCAACGGCATCGGCTTCGACTTCAACCCCACGGTGGACCGCCTCCGCGTGACCGGCCGCAACCGCGCCAACTACCGCCTCAACCCCAACAACGGCGCCCTGGCCGCCACCGACGGCACCTTAACCTTCGTCGACGGCACGCCGGGCACGCCCAGCATCGGGGCGGTGGCGTACACCAACTCCTACCCCGGCAGCACCAGCACCACGCTGTACGACCTGGAGGAGGCCTTGAACCGCCTCTACATCCAGAGCAACCCCAATGCCGGGCAGCTCACGGCCGTGACCAACAACCCGACCCTGCCCACGGCCGGGGCCGTCAGCGACCTAGATATTTACTTTGACGCCACCGCGCAGGTCAACCGCGCGTTTCTGGTATCGAACGCCGACGCGGCCACGACCACTGCCAATTATAGCACGCTCTACGGGCTGAACCTGACCACCGGCCAGGCCACGGCCACCGGGGTTATCGGGCTGGGCGGCATTGCGGTGCGCGATGTGGCGGCTCAGCTGCAAGGTGCCAACGCCTCGGCCGCCCTCACCGGCCGCCTGCTGTACGGCGTAGCCGGCGGCAACTTGGTGTCGTTCGACTCGGGCAACCCCACGGTGATCCGCACGGCCGTGAACATCACCGGCCTGCCCGCTTCGCAGGTGCTGGTGGGCGCTGATTTCCGCCCGGCCACCGGCGAGCTGTTTGCCCTCGGCTACGACGCCACGGGCCAGCAGGGCCAGCTCTACACGGTGAGCCCGAGCACGGGGGCACTGACGGCCGTGGGCGGCCTCAACGCCATGGCCCTGGGCAACACCGCCGCAGCCGTCGGCTTCGACTTCAACCCCACGGTGGACCTGATTCGCGTGGTGTCGGCCACCAACCAAGCGAACTTCCGCGTCAGCCCCATAACCGGCGCCGTGACGACGGATGGTACGCTGACCAACCCTGGCGGCGCGCCGGCCCTGGCGGGTGTGGCCTACACCAACAACGACAACAACGCTAACACCGGCACCACGCTCTACGGTTACGACCAGGCGCGCAACGTGCTGCTGCGCTCCACCAACGCCAATGCTGGCACCTACGTGGACCAAGGCGCCACGGGCCTCGCGGTGAACCCCGGCGTGGACTTCGACGTGTTCAGCGACCTGACGAACCCGGCGGCGCCCGCCAACTCGGCCTTCCTGGTTGCCGCCCCCACTGGCTCGACCACCGACAACCTCTACACCCTCGACCTGACCTCGGGCGCCGCCTCGCTGGTGGGCCGCGTCGGCTCGGGCTCGAACCTGACCGGCTTGGCGGCCTTCCTCACGCCCGGCCCGGTTATCTCTGCCGGCCTGACGTGGACCGGCGCCGTGAGCCGCGACTGGGGCACGGCCGGCAACTGGACGCCCGCGCAGGTGCCCACAGCTACCGATAACGTGACCATACCGGACGTGGTAAACGACCCCGAGGTGAGCAATGCCCAGCAGGCCAACAACGTGGTGCTGGCCAGCGGTGCCACGCTGACGACGGCTCCCGGCGGGACGCTCACGGTAAACGGCTCGTTCACCAACAACGGCGGCACCACGCTCGGCGCGGGTACCGGCACCGTGGCTTTCAACGGCCCGGCAGCCCAGACCATCAGCGGCACCACCACGTTCTTCAACAACCTCACCGCCGGCCCGGCCGGCGTACGGGCCACCGCCCCGGTGCAGGTGCAGCGCGTGCTGCTGCTCAACGGCAACCTGGCCGCCAATGGCAACCTGACGCTGCTCTCCAACGCCCTCGGCACGGCCCACGTGGTCAACGTGGACACGGCCCGCATCTTGGGCAACGTGACGGTGCAGCGCTACATCGACGGGGGCACCAACTCCGGCCCGGGCTACCGCCACTTCTCCGCGCCGGTCAGCGGCACCACCGTGGGCGACCTGACCACCACCGGCTACACGCCCGTGGTGAACCCGGCCTACAACACGGCGCCGGTCCCCACCACCGTGCGGCCCTTCCCCACGGTGTTCGGCTACGACGAGACGCGCGTGACGACCAGCGGCAACCCCGCGCCGCAGGACTTTGACCGCGGCTTCCTCTCGCCCACGTCCCTGGCCGACCCGATGGTGGTGACCCGCGGCTACACGGTGAACATTCCAGCCGGCCTGACGCCGGACTTCGTGGGCCTGCCCAACAACGGCCCCATCAGCGCTGCCGGCCTCACGCGCGGCACCCAAACCGAGTCGGGCTGGCACCTGCTGGGCAACCCCTACCCCGCGCCCATTGACTGGGACCTGGTGGGCCGCTCGAACGTGGACGCGGCCGTGTACGTGTACCGCTCCACCGGGCAGTACGCCGGCACCTACGCCAGCTACGTGGCCGGCGGCACCGGCACCAACGGCGGCACCGATCAGCTGCCCGTGGGCCAGGGCTTCTTCGTGCGGGTGAGCACCCCGGGCAGCACCAACGGCCAGGTGTCGTTCACAAACGCCGCCCGCCTGACCACCTACGCCAGCCCCGTGTTCCAACGCACCACGGCCATCACCGGCCCGCTCGTGCGCCTGGATTTGCGCGCCGCTTCCGGCCCGGCCGACGAGACGGTGGTGTACTTTGAGCCCGGCGCCACCGCCGGCTTCGACGCGGCCATGGACGCCTACAAGCTACTCGCCGGCGGCACGCCGGTACTGGCCACTGAGCTCAACGCCACTACCCGCCTCTCGGTGAATGCGCTGCCCCCGCTGGCGGGCGCCGACCGCGTGGTGGCCCTGCACGTGCAGGCGCCGCAGGCCGGCACCTACACGCTGCGCGCCACCGAGCTGCTGAACCTGCCGGCGGGCACCTTTGCTTACCTGCGCGACGCGGAAACCGGCGCCGTGGTGGACCTGCGCCAGCAGCCCAGCTACGCCTTCACGCTGGCCTCGGCCGCGCCGGCCACCGGCCGCTTCACGCTGCTGCTCACCCCGCAGCGCGTACTGGCCACGGCCCCGAGCGCACTTAGCCAGCAGGTAGCCCTGTACCCGAACCCGGCCCGCACCAGCGTGTCGCTGGCACTGCCGGCGTCGCTGGACCGCCAGCCGGTGGCCGTGTCGGTCATCAACGCGCTGGGCCAGCAGGTGCTCACCCGCACGCTGCCCGCCACGCGCCCGGCCGCCCAGGTAGCCACGCTGCCGCTCACGGGCCTGGCCCAAGGCGTGTACACCGTGCGCCTGACCACGCCGCAGGGCCTGGTCACCAAACGTCTGGTTGTAGAATAATTATTTGCGGTGTACGTTCGGCGGCCCACTGGGCCGCCGAACGCATGCCTTACCCTTCAGCTCCTGCTGCATGAACCATTTCGCCTCTTTCCTGCGCCGGCTCGGCGCCTGTTTTGCTTTTGTGTTGCTACTCGCTTCGGCGGCTCAGGCGCAGACGCCGGGCTCGGGCGGCCCCGCGCCCGGCAACGAGCCGCCCGCCGACCCCACGGCCGTGCCCCTCGACGGCGGCGCCTCCCTGCTGCTAGCCGGCGGCGCGGCCTACGCCCTCAACCGCCTGCGCAAGCGCAAAACCGCTTAAGTTCACGTACACCTTGCCACAAAAAAAGCCCGGACTTTGGTCCGGGCTTTTTTTGTGCCTGGTAGCCGGCGTTACCGGCCCGTCAGCACGGGCACGATGATGGACGAAGCGTGCCGGGCGTCGTGGTAGAGGCGGATGGTGGCCTTCTGGAAGTCGGCCGCCTCGGCCGTGGGGATGTTGACGAAGGTTTGCGGGTTGCGGTCGACGAGCGGAAACCAGCTGCTCTGCACCTGCACCATCAGCCGGTGGCCCTTTTTGAACGTGTGCAGCACGTCGGGCAGCTCGTAGCGCACCTCGGCCACCTCGCCGGGGCGGAAGGCTGCCGCCTTTTCGAACGACTGGCGGAAACGGCCGCGCATCACTTCGGCGCGCACCAGCTGCTGGTAGCCGGCGCGGGGGGCCGGCGTGGCCCCGGGCGCCGTGCCACGCGCCGTGTCGGGCAACACGTCGATGAGCTTCACCACGCAATCGGCATCGGTGCCGGTGGTCGACACAAACAGCCGGGCGCTGAGGGGGCCGGCCACGGTCAGGTCGGCGGCCAGGGGCTCGGTCTGGTACACCAGCACATCGGGGCGCTGGGCGGCGAAGCGCTGGTCCTCCACCATGTACTCGTTGTTGCGCTCGGCGTGGATGCCGTTGGTGTAAGGCACGGGCTTCTGCGGGTCGCTTAGGTACTCGTCGTAGCCGGTGGCCTGGGCTGGGGCAGCGTAGCTCAGCTGCCCGCCGGCCGCCAGGTACAGCGGCGTGGGGCGGGCCTGGGGCGGCCAGGCCGGGTGCTGGGCCCACTGGTTGGTGCCGGTGTCGAACACGGTGGCTTCGGCGGCCCCAAAGTCGCCTTTGCCTTTGAGGTAGTGGTTGAAGAACTTCAGCTCCAGGTTGTCGCGGTACCACTGGGCGGTGTTCTGCCCGAAGCGCAGCGGGCCAAACGTGCGCCACTCGGGCCGCGCCCAGGCGCCGTGGGTCCAGGGCCCCATCACCAGCCGGTTTTGCGCCCCGGGGCTTTGCTGCTCGATGGCCCGGTAGGTGGCCAGCGCGCCGAACACGTCCTCCGCGTCGAACCAGCCGCCCACCACCAACGTGGCGGGCTTCACGTGGCGCAGGTGCGGGCGGATGTTGCGGGCCTGCCAGTAGGCGTCGTAGGTGGGGTGCGCGAGGTACTCGTTCCAGGTCTTTGCGCGGTTGTTGAAGTAGGCCGCGCCGTTGGCGTTTTTGATAGGTCCCAGGTCGAGGAAGAAGCGGTACGCATCGGCCGGCTCGGCCTGAAACAGGGGCGTGTACTTCGGCACCGGTCCGGTACGCAGCGCGTCGAAGTACTGCATGAAGCCGAAGTTATCGAGCAGGAAAAACGCGCCTTTGTGGTGGGCGTCGTCGCCCATGAACTCATCCGTCACGGGGGCCTGCGGCGAGACGGCCTTGAGGGCCGGATGCGCGTCGGGCAGGGCGGCCGAGGCGTAGAAGCCGGGGTAGCTGATGCCCATCAGGCCCACGCGGCCGTTGTGGTGCGGCACGTTCTTCAAAAGCCACTCGATGGTGTCGTAGGCATCGGTGCTCTCGTCGTGGCCAGCCGCTTTGCCCTTCTTCGCTTTGCCGTGGGCGGCGGGCACGGTGGGCGTCATTTCCTCGAACTGCCCCTCGCTCATGTAGCGCCCGCGCACGTCCTGCGTCACAAAGATGTAGCCCTCCTGCGTTAGCTCACGGCTCTGACCGGGGCCGGCTTTGGGGTAATTCTCCTCGCCGTAGGGCCCGGCCGAATACGGGGTGCGCCGCATCAGAATGGGGTACTCGCGGCCCTTCGCGGCATCCTTGGGCACGTAGATGACGGTGTAGAGCTGCACGCCGTCGCGCATGCGGATGCGGCGGTCGAGCTTCTGGTAATGGTCGCGCACGTAGGCCGAGTCGGCGGCGCGGGTGGCGGCAGGCGTCTGCTGGGCGTGGGCGGCCGCTGCCCAAAGCAGCAGGAGCGGCAGCGCAGCCGCGGAAAATCGGAGCATAGAGCAGGCAGAAAGGCGGGGTAGCAAACGTACTAAAAGCCTCGCGGCCGTAATCCGGTTGACGGCTGGCTGGTATCTTTAAAAGATGAACAGATTTTTCAGTCTCCGCCGTTGGCTGCCGCTGTGTCTGCCCCTGCTAGCTCTGACCACCACGGATTCCTGGGCACCGTTTGCCATCGACGAGCAAGTGAGCGTGGAACTGCCAACACCGCCCCAGGAAATCGACGCGGCCAAACTGGGCCTGCAATTACCTAATACTCGCCTGCTGATGGCGCAGGACACCGTGGGGCTGTACCAGCTCACGCGCCTGGAGCTGACCGCCGCGCAGGCTGCCACCACGCAAGGCGAAGCGGCTCGCCAGCGTTTTTACGACGGCGTGGTCAAAGGCGCGTTGAACGGGCAGCAAGACGCGGTGCTGCTCGCCCGCACCCCGTTTCAAACCGCCGGGGGCGACGGGATTGAGTTGAAGATGCGCGCCCGGCACAAGGGCACCGGCAAGCTGGTGGTCAAGTTCTCCCGCGCCTTGCTGGTCGGGCGCATCGGCTATACGCTCACTTTCTTGCCCCTCGACAAAGCCGATACCGCCGGCGTCAGCGGCAGTGCGCAACGCCAGCGGTATTTCAACTCCCTCGTCGTAAAGGCGCCGGCAAGCAACGAACCGCCTCGCCGTCGGCCCTAGCGGCGCTATTCTCCGCCGTACTTGCTCTTGCCGCCGCCCCCGGCGTCCATGCGCACGATTTTGGGCGTGAACGAGCCGAGCACGTCTACCAGCTCCTGCTGGTGGGCCATTACCTGGTGAATGTCCTTGTAGGCCATGGGCGCCTCGTCGAGGCCGCCGCCGATCAGCTCCACCCCCTGGTCGCGCAGCAGACGGCGCAGCTCGCCTTCGCTGACCTGCTGCTTAGCCTGGGTGCGCGAGAGGCGCCGCCCCGCCCCGTGCGAGGCCGACTGGATGGACTGCCGCTCGCCCCGCCCGCGCACGATGAAGCCGGGGGCGGTCATCGAGCCGGGAATGACGCCGAGTACGCCCGCGCCGGCCGGCGTGGCGCCCTTGCGGTGCACGATGACCTGGCGGCCGTCGGCCAGCGTTTCGCGCCAGGCAAAATTGTGGTGGTTTTCCACTCGGGCCAGCACGTTCTGCCCCAGGGCTTTGCTGAGGCGGCGGTGAATGTCGTGGTGGCAAGCCGAGGCGTAGTCGCCGGCGAGGTTCATGGCCGCCCAGTACTCCTGCCCCTCGGCCGTGTTCAGGTCGAGCCAGGCCAGGTAGCGGGCCTCGGGCGGCAGCGGGCAGCGGTTCATGGCCACCTTGGTGTAGTGCTGAGCAATGGCCGCCCCCAGCCCGCGGGAGCCGCTGTGCGAGAGCAGCCCCAGGTACTGGCCCACCGGCAGGTTCAGGTCGTTGTCTTCGGCCGTGATGTCGACCAGGCCCCACTCCACGAAGTGGTTGCCGGAGCCGGAGGAGCCCAGCTGATTAATAGCCGCTTCGCGCTTGCCGCGCACCACGGGAATTTCCTTGAATTCAGGCCGGTGCAGCACCGGGTCGTCGGCGGGCGTCTTGAACACTTCCTTGCCGCCGAAGCGGGTGTGGTTGTGCAGCAGCTTCTTGAGCTCGTCGCGGCGCTGCTCCAGGTAGCGGGGGGGCACGTCGAACACCGACAGGGCCATGCGGCAGCCGATGTCCATGCCCACCCCGTAGGGAATCACCGCGTTGTCGACGGCCAGCACCCCGCCGATGGGCAGGCCGTAGCCCTGATGGGCGTCGGGCATCAGCGCCCCGTCGATGGTGATGGGCAGCTGCATGGCGGTGTCCATCTGCCGGCGGGCCCCGTCCTCGATAAATGAGTCGCCGTAGCGGCGGTAGTCCTTCACGTCGGGGCTCAGGCGCACCTCGCGGCTGGGCTGAGGCACCAGCTCCTGGGCCAGCGGGCGCCAGGTTTCGTCGCGCACGTAGCGGTACGGGTCGTTTTTGATTTCGCGCAGCAACGCCAGGGCGCTGCCTTTGTCCAGCTTGCGCAGTTCGCGCTGATCGAGGATATCGAGAGCGAGGCTGATCTGCTTGTCCTCGGTGAAGCCGAGCTGGCGCAGGTCCTTGCCGTGGAGTTTCTGGGTGTTTTTGGCCATGATGCGGGAGGAGGATGGGAATAGGTGTAGCGCAGGGCTAGCGCGGCGGGTTACGGTTGAGGTTCGGTATCCGGTGCCGGCGCGCCGGGGCATTCTTGGGCTATCAACGCCCAAAGCGCCGGGCCGCCCGGGCAACTCCCGAAGCGACCCGGCGCTTTTTCAACCGGCCGGGAGGCGAAACATCACGTCGGTGCGCAACACGTACTTCACGCCCTCGGTCACGCTGCGGCCCAGGTGGTAGAGGCCGTGCTCGAACACCAGCAGGCGGCCCTGCCGGGGCCACACGCGCAGGTCGCGGAAGGCCGTGTCGCCGCCCTGGAAGTTGTCGTTGAGGTACACCATGAAGGTGAGCAGGCTGGCTTCGGTGGGGCTGCGCACGTAGCTCTGGTCGTAGTGGCCGCGGAATTGCTGCCCCCTCTCGTAGCGGTAGAAGCGAAACAGCTCGTTGAGCCCCAGGGCCTGGCTGAGGCCCAGTTCGGCCGGCATGAAGGGCTGGGCCCGCTGCCAGAGCAAGGCGGCCAGCTCCTCGCTGCGGTGGAAGGCGCGGCTGTTGTTGCGCACAGCGGGCATCAGCCGGGCGCCCTTGGTGGTGTTCACCTTGGCGGCTTCGTATCCTAGTAGTTCGCTGAGCACGAGGTAGTCCAGGCACTCCTTGCGGGTCAGAAAATCGTCGACGGTAAAGATGGATTCGGCTAGCTGGGTGCGGGTCATCGGTGAATGAGCAAATGAGTGAATGGTTGATAAGCGAGGAGTGCAGAAGTGGATGAGCGGATAAAACAGAACCTCATCCTGAGCAAGGCGAAAGGCCTTCTCTTACCTTGCCCCCGCTAAAAAGCGCAGCCCCAACGCCCAATAGTCTGGGCCGCGGTGGTTGCGCTTTTATCAGGCGAAAGCATCTGAGCTTGGACTGTAGCGGCTGTGTTCAGAGCGAGAAAGATTCTTCGCCTTGCTCAGGATGAGGTTCTTGTAGCCCCGTAGTTGGGGCCGGCCCTACGCCCCGCCGTCCATGCGCACGATTTTGGGCGTGAAGGTGCCCAGCACGTCCACCAGCTCCTGCTGGCTCTGCATCACGGCGAAGATGTCCTTGTAGGCCATCGGGGCCTCGTCGAGGCCGCCGCCGATCAGCTCCACGCCGTGGGCCTGCAGGTGGCGGCGCACCTCGGCTTCGCCCAGCTCGGCTTTGGCCCGGGTGCGCGACATGAGCCGCCCGGCCCCGTGCGAGGCCGAGGCCAGCGACTCGGCCACCCCGCGGCCGCGCACGATAAAGCCGGGGGCGGTCATCGAGCCGGGAATCACGCCCAGCCCCCCCTGGCCGGCGGGAGTGGCGCCCTTGCGGTGCACCACCACCTCGCGGCCGTCGGCGAGGCGCTCCTTCCAGGCGAAGTTGTGGTGGTTTTCCACTTTCGCCAGGGGCTTCTCGCCCAGGGCCCGGGCCACGCGCTGGTGGATCTGCTCGTGGCAGGCCGAGGCGTAGTCACCGGCCAGGTTCATGGCCGCCCAGTACTCCTGCCCGCCTTCCGCGTCCAGCGTCAGCCAGGCCAGGTGCTGGGCTTCCGAGGGCAGCTGGCAGGTGTCTTGGGCCAGCTTGGTGTAGTGGTTGGCGACGCTGGCGCCCAGGCCGCGGGAGCCGGAGTGCGAAAGCAGCCCCAGGTACTGGCCCACCGGTACGCCCAGGTCGTTCGAGGGGTCGGTGATTTCCACGATGCCAAACTCGACAAAGTGGTTGCCGGAGCCGGAGGTCCCGATTTGCGCGGCCGCGGTTTCCTGCTTGTTGCGCAGGAATGGAATAGCCGAGAATTCGTCGCGCTCCAGCACTTCGTGACCCATTTTCTGGCCGTGGCGAAACACGTCGCGGTTGCCAAACTTGGTGGTCGTGAGCAGCACGTGGCGCAGCTCCTGCCCGCGTTGCGTGAGGTAGGTCGGCGGCAGCGCGAAGATGCTCAGGGCCATGCGGCAGCCGATGTCGACGCCCACCGCGTACGGGATGACGGCGTTGTCGGTAGCCAGCACCCCGCCGATGGGCAGGCCGTAGCCGTGGTGGGCGTCGGGCATGAGGGCGCCGGCCACCGTCACGGGCAGCTTCATCGCCGTTTCCATCTGGTGAATGGCGCCCGGCTCGATGTGCTCGGCGCCGAACAAGGCGTAGTCCTTGCGGGCCGCCAGGGCAATGTGGCGGCTGGGCGGGGGCAGCAGCGCCGCCGCGGTGTGGCTCCAGTCGAGGTCGGTGAGAAAGTTGGTGGGGGTTTGCAGAATGAGTTTGAGCAGCGCCAGCTGCTCGGTGTGTGCGAGGCGCTTGAGGTGCTTGCGCTGCAGCTGAGCCAGCGCCAGCCCGATGGCCCGGCCTTCGGGGAAACCCAGTTGGCGAAGGTCGTTGCCGCGTAGTTGTTGTGCCATGATGAGAGTTGCGTGAAGGGAAGCGCGTCGAGGGCTTCCGGGTCGCGCGGCGGCGGCACCCAGGGTTGGTGCCGCCGCCGGCCGCTGATGAAAAAAACTCCGCGAAAAGCCGGAGCAACGGATGATTCACGCCGGGTCCGGGGCTGATGAACGGTCAGCAGAAGGAGCGCGTACCGACGGCATCCGGCCGCGGGCCGGGGCAAGCCAAAGGGTAACCGGCGGGGGTCTGCTATGCCGCAAAGGAATGCGCTTCCTCCACGGCCCGAAGTATGACCACCCTACGACACCTTTGCTTCCCCCGCAAACATGATCAGGCAACAGGCCGCACAGCCCCTGTCCTGCTCTACCACCTGAGCTACGGCCAGCCAACGCGGCTGGCCGGCGGGACTCGAACCCGCGACCTGGGCGTTAAGGGCGCGAAGTAAGGCTGCGCTACGGCACTGATCAGGGTACGGGCTGCTTACCGGGGCAACGGGTGAAGGCGTTGCTGGCGCACGGATCAGGTGCGCCACCCGCCGCCGAAACGGCAGGCTGCGGGAGTTGAACCCGCTCAACCGAAAGGTCTCGCCGAAGTAACGCCTTCCGACGGCACCCGGTAAGCAGTAAGCTTATTCGTTGGGGCAATTGGGCGCCCGCCTACGTTTCCTGCTCTACCCACCTGAGCTACTCCCCCATTTCCGAAAAACCGTGGAGGAGGCAGGACTCGAACCCGCGACCCGGCGAATCAAGATCGAAGTAAGGCCAGGCTACGGCACCCAACGAACGTAGTATCCTCCTTCCCGGGCCGGGGCGACAGACAACCAGCGCAATGTTTTCGTCTGCGGGCTGTGCGCCGGCAGCAGGATTCGAACCTGCATGATGCAGCAACCGTTGCGCTGCATCCGAAAACTAAACCACGAAGTAGCGCCCGTTTACGGCACCCGGCCGAAGGATCGGCGGAGAACAAGATGGCTAGGTGCGTTTCATGACCATAAAGTGCTGATGGCGTGGGGGCGGCAACCCGCTTGACAATGTTGCCGCCCCCGGCCGCGTGGATTTACAGGTCTATCGTTTCGATTTCGGCGAGGGCCGAGCCGCCGTTTTCCAGCGCCTGCAGCACGTCGAACACCTTGTCGGACCAGCCGGCGATGAGCGCCACGCCGTCCTGCTCGCGCACGTCCAGCGGGGCCATGCCGTGGCCGGCCAGGTCGAAGAGGTACAGGCGGGCCTGCGGGGCCACCGTGCGGCGGTACTGCCGCCAGGCTTTGGCCAGGTCACCCGCCTCGCCGGTGCTGTTCCAGAGCTGGCAGTCGGTGAAGATCATCACCTTATCCACCCGCTCGTTGTGGCGCGTGAGGTCCTGCACCACTAAGTGGCCGTTGGTGCTGTAGCCCACCTCGCCTTCGCGCCGGTAGAGCTCCTGCACGTTGCTCAGCACCTGGTTCGGCGGCAGCGCTACGCGCTTCCACCGGTCGCCGAACAGGCCGGTCACCACGTTGGCGCAGCGGCGCTGCAGGAGCATGCCCAGCACCAGCCCCACGTCGTAGAGCAGCACTTTGCTGCGCGCCGAAACCGGCTGCTGCATGGAGCCCGACACGTCGCAGGCCACCACCACGCGGGTGTCGGGCCCGAAGCCGCGCAGGTTCTGCGTCGAGTGCCCGATGGCCGTTTCCAGCGCCGCGAGGATGCCGGCCACGTGGCCGGAGCGCACGGCGAGCAATTCGCGGTAGGCCGCCAGGTAACGGAACGGCAACTGCTTGCTGCGCGCCACCGCCTGCTCGTCGGTCAGGGCGCGGGTCAGCTGCGCCACGGCCCCGGCCGACACCTCGGCCTCGAGGATGTTGCGCAGGTTGCGCAGCAGGGCCATGTACCCCAGCTTGCCGCTGCCGATCAGCTCCTCCCACTTCTGGCGCAAGGCCGTCTGCCGCTCCGCGTCGGTAGCGAACCTCTGCTGGCCCAAGGCCGACAGCTCCGTTTCCCAGGTGTAGGGCGTGGGCAACTCGCCGCGCACCAGTTGATCAAACAGCGCCTGCTGTTCAGGGCTTTTGGCCTGCGGATGCACCAGAAACAGCGCGTCGCGCAGGCGCACCTGGCCGGCGCGGTCGTACTTGGCCAGCTGGTAGCCGTCGAAGCGACTAAAAGCCAGGGCCAGGCCCTTCTGCAGCTGCTTGGAGAGGCGGTTCAGCTGCTTTGTTTCCTGGCGTTGGTTGGCCAGGGCGTAGAAGGCCAGCAGCTCGGTGATTTCGTCGGCGCGCTGCACCACGCGGGCTACCAGGCGGCTCACCAGGTTGTCGCCGCGGTGCCGGCGGGCCAGCTCCACGCAGAGCACCAGCGGCACGGTGCGCAGGTGCAGCTGCTCGCGGGCGTACACGGCCAGCTGGGCCACGAACCGGGGCTCGTTTTTGGCCACCAGCTCGCGCAGGCGTTGCAGGCGGGTATCGGCGGTTTCGTAGAACTGGTCGCCGAGCGCGGCCGTGGCGACGGCCGCGTACAGCTCCAGCGGCGGGGTGAGCGAGTAGGCAGCCGCTCCTTCGTGGTTCACCACGTCGGCCGGCTTGTTCTGGCGGAATCCGAAGTTGAAGCGCATCGTAAGGGGTCGGATAAGGAGGGAGTGAATTTTCCAGTTGGCTTGAGCAGATTTATAGGGCGCCCGGGCAGGCGCCGTAAGGAGGCGTCGACCAGGGGCAGCGGGTCCAGCCCGCTGAAAAGCGCCGGCAGCCTGCCCTTGGGGCGGTCTGCCACACCAGTCGCGACTGACCGGGACGCAGCCGCTCTAGGCGGGTTTGCTCGGCTTGCCAGACGGCGTGTGGCGGGGCTTCGAAGCGGTTGGCCAGTGGTCGTGGCTCCCTTCGCGGGGGAGGCAGTCGCTTACTGAACCAGCCGAAGACGGGGCTGCGGGGGCAGCCGGATGAAGCAGCAGTCTGAAGCTTTCGTACATGGCAGGATTTGAAAAAAGGGCGTACTGTTCCGTTCGGTAATTCTTGCGGAATTAATTACCGTTATGCGGGTATTTATGGTAGATAAATTCGGGCACTACTTTCCTATACCACCGCTTTATTGGTGGTCATACCAGAAATTAATTGCCGTAAATCAGACTCTGCCAGCAGATATACTGAGCCGGGGCCGGGGCCTTTAGCAGCCGCCTTTTCGCGGCCGAATATCCGGGCAATTGGCTGGCCTGATGTCGCTGCACCACCGCGGCGCAGGCACCGGTAACCGGGCATCTAGGCAGGGCATGTGGTGGCAGGTAGACAGCATGGCCGTAAACGAGTTAGAAAGCAGATGAAAAACAAAACGCCCGAATCTGGTGGGATTCGGGCGTTTTGCAAGTTGAGCTTCTATGAAAAGAGCTTCACTCCGTTGCGTGCGCGCCGAACCCCGGCTGGACCTTATCCTCCAGGCTAGATGGCATTCCGAGATATTGATTAAAGTGGCGGCGCATGACGAGTGAAGTCGTTTGTTCGTTTGGGTGTTGGGCTTTGAACGGGTCAAAGGTAGAAAGGTTATTTAATCCAAGGCAATGTTTTTGAAAAAATATTTTAAATTATTTGTTTCACCTCCAATCACCCCGCACCCGCTTACAATTACTGTTTTTCGAATTACCGGTTTATTATTTCGGCATTGCTACAGTATCATAGATAGGGTACCGTTTTTCTTAGCGCGCAGCAGGAGTACCGCTT
>NZ_BAAGRA010000002.1:0-243076 GCF_054783195.1 Hymenobacter coalescens
CTTCACCAAAAAGTTAATTAGGCATTAAACCGGAGAGCCATAGCAAAACCCCAACACGCTCTAAGACTATCGTTGAGTGTTCGGATGAATTTATTTGGGTTATGGACTTTAGTTGAGTATTCATTGAATACTTGAATATTGACAGAGTCTATTGGGAATCTGGTGTATGCTTCTATGGTGCGATAATACATTGTAATGTTTTTTATCTTATTACCACTTATAGTTTGGGCGCAAGCGTTTGTGTAGGTCAGAATATACGCCCAAAGCAGAATAACTGCTCCAAAAGATCTTTTGTGATTGAACATGACAAAAGCACCGATTTGATGAGATGAAAGGGAAACGCCAAAGTAATTGCTTTTCTAGAGCATACTACTCCCGCCGTACCTTGCCCCCTGATTCCCCCGCCTCCGCATCCCCTCCATGAACATCCGCACGAAAATAAGCCTGGGCTTCGCGGTGGTGCTGGCCCTGCTGCTGGTGCTGGGCGCCTACGCCACCACGGCTCTGCTGCGCCTTGACAATACCACCCGCCGCATCCGCGAAACCAACGTCTACTCCGTGGAGGTGGGCCAGGTGCTGCTCACCGCCATCGACCAGATGGAAGTAGCGCCCGCCGCGCCCGGCGGACTGCCGCTGTTTCGGCAGGCGCTGAACCAAGCCGCCGACAACGTGACCGAGCCCGCCGAGCAGCCCCTGGTGGACAGCCTGCGGCTCGCGTTGGATAATTACGAACAACGGCTGGCCGCTGGCACCGACGCCGCCGCCTTGGCGCCGTACCGCGCCTACCTGCGCGGCCTCACGCACCGCCTCGTCGACGTGAACGTGGCGGCGCTGGAAGCCAAAAGCCAGGTAGCCGACCGCCGCGCCGCCGAGTCGTTTCGCATCATGCTGGCGCTGGCAGCCTTGGCCGTGGTCATCACGCTGGGCCTGATCATCGGCGTGGCGGAGGCCGCCGCCGTGCCGCTGGAGGAGCTGACGCGGGCCCTGGAGCACGCCACCCAAAACAACTTCGAATCGACCATCCCGGCTGAGCAGTACAACGAGCTGGGTCGCGTCGGGCGGGCCTTCAACCGCTTGCTGCTGGAGCTGCAGGCGTTTCGGCGCTCGGCGCTGTCCGAGCTGATGACCGAGCGCAACCGCCTTTCGGGCGTCGTCAACAGCCTTGACGAGGGCCTGCTGCTGCTCGATCAGTACGGGGTCATCATCCTGGCCAACCCCGCCATCTGCCGCCTCCTAAACCGCGCCGACACCGAGCTGGTCGGGCGGCGGGCCGCAGAGCTGGCCACGGGCCACGAGCTGCTGGCCCGTATGCTGCAGCCGGTGGCCGCACCCCCAGCCGACGAGGCGGAGGAGGCCGTAACCGTAGGCGACGAAAGCGAGGAAGCCGCGCCCTTGCTCACCGTGCGCATCAGCGGCTACGACATGTACTACCGCCTGAGCGTGCACGATCTGCGGGCCTTCGATGAGAGCGGGCAGCACGTGCGCTCAGCCGGGCAGCTGCTGACCCTGCGCAACGTGTCGGAGTTCAAGAAGCTGGATCAGCTCAAGTCCAACTTCCTGGCCACCGTCTCGCACGAGCTCAAAACCCCGCTGGCCAGCATCGGCCTCAGCCTGAAACTGCTCCAGCACGAGCGCACCGACGCCGAGGAACGCGGGCGCCTCGCCCAGGGTATCGGCCAGGAAACCCAGCGCCTGCAGCGCATGGTGGGCGAGCTGCTCACCGTGGCCCGCCTCGACGCCGGCGCGGGCATTCAGCTCAACGTGCGCCCCACGCGGCTGGCGGCGGTCGTGCGCGTGGCTACCGATACCGTGCAGCCCCAGCTCGACGACCGGCGCCTGCAGCTGCACCTGGAACTGCCCGCCGACTTACCCCCCGTGCGCGCCGACGAGGAAAAAACCACCTGGGTGCTCATCAACCTGCTCAGCAACGCCATTCGCTACTCTCCCAACGAGGCCCGGCTGACCGTCCGCGCGCAGCTTACCACCGAAGGGCGGGTGCAGCTGAGCGTGCAGGATTGCGGCCCGGGCATTGCGCCCGAGCACCACGAGCGGATCTTTCAGCGCTTCCACCAGAGTCCCGACGGGCAGGTGCGCCGCGGCAGCACCGGCCTGGGCCTGAGCATCAGCCGCGAATTCCTAATCGCGCAGGGTGGCCGCCTGTGGGTCGAGAGCTTTCCAGGCTGCGGCAGCACGTTTCATTTCACGCTGCCCCTGGCGTAGCCCTAACCAACCGCGCGGGCCGGCGTGAGAAGCTCGTCGGGGGACGTCATCGGGTGCAAGCCCGGCGGCAGCAACACGAGGCGTGACCTTTCTTACCGGATTCAGCGTGCACGAAGCGCTGCTTGTGCGCTTAAGTGGGTTAGCCGGTCGGATGGGGGCAGCCCCTGAAGACAAAGGCAAAGCTTTAGTAAGTGGTCGTGAGCCGTTCGCCCGAATTGATTGATTATCGGTTAAGAGCGGACTGGCACTACACAGCCCATTCATTGCGGCTAGGAAGGACGTCTAAACGCGCGTGACGCCGTGAATGGAAACCAAAAAACTTGTTACTGTCGTATCAAATACGCTACTTTGTCAAAATGAAAAAGTGGCGACCCGCGCTGAGTCGCAGACCGCCACTGCTACCTAAGAGCAGGTCGTTAGCAGCCAGGTAATGACTGCTTTCAACAACACTCCGACGGGCGGCATCCACAGATGCCGGCTGTCCCACAAGCTGGCCAGTAGCCTAGCCAGCTTGCCTTTCGCACGAGTTCCCATCTTAGCTGAGGATGAGGGTGTGCAAACCACCCGCTTCCTGAAGCCTCGGCAGCGCCAACTGCCGAGGCTTCGTCTTTTACAGACGACGCGTTGGCGAGGTGACTACCGTGCGATAAAGTAAAGGTAAGTCTTAGGCAGTTATTTGATAGAGGTTTTACTAATTTTTTTAGTAATCAAGCGTCAGGATTTTGACTTGTTATGACGGTGAATGTGCCTATATTTTGGTTTGTATAGTCCATGTCTACTACGATGCTGCTAAATGTTTATGCTAATTAAATGAGCTAACAGACGTGGTGGCGCTTACTGGCGCAAATCAGATGCATGCTCACTTCCACGAGTTGCGGATAAGGCCTTTCCCGGGATAAATCTTCCTGGGCATGGTTGCGGATTTGCAACCAAAGCAGTAGGTTTGCGCCACAATTACGCCTCCTTAGCTCAGCTGGTAGAGCAACTGACTTGTAATCAGTAGGTCGCTGGTTCGATCCCGGCAGGGGGCTCTTTGTATGTTGAAGCTGCTGTAAACCGTGTGTTTACAGCAGCTTTTTTTGTTGGTGTATCCGGCCGTCTGCTCTCTAAGGCAACGGAAGGTGCAGGCTTAAGCGCAAGGCGCGGTCAGAACTCTTATATAGGCCTGTTGGCTGCGCCTGCTACTGATGAGTCCACGCGTCGTCACATGCGGAATCGATGCTGTTTGGCCAAGGGCACAAACTTTTTCTGGTAGCTACGGCCCTAGGCGCCCAGGGGGAACGTAGAGCTTCCAACGCTCCTGATTGCTAGAGCAAGGGCGGTGTTGCTGACTGCAGGCAGGCTAGCGGCAGGCGGCAATGCCCACCTCATAAAGACCCAGAAACAGCAAGGTCATGCTGGCTACGGTCAAGAGTGTCTTTACGTATTTTTCGTAGGAGTGCATCACAGGCAGCAAGTCAGGTGAATGGGTTCCGGGACCGGTGTGGCCAGACTGAATGATGCCACGCCGCCCGTAAATGCTCCTCGTACGTTTCCGCCGGCCCGGGGTTGATCAAACTTTTCTATCGGGGCCCGCGCTGTTTGGGCCTACTGTGCGTTCAGAATAGTAATGGTGATACGCTCGGCTTTCTCCACGGCTTTGAGTTTGGCGAATAACCTTATAAAGGCCTTCCGGCTGTTGCCGACGCCGGTTTTGTCCGGTAGCAGGGTGCCACCCGGCAGCAGGCAGCCTTCGGTGTCGGCAGCCGTGTTGCCCGAATGAATTCGGATGCCCTCAAAGCCCGGGACGTTCAGCAGCAGTGGCAAGTATTGCTGAAAGCGCTTGGAATACGAATTGACTACTTGGTATGTGCCCGCTGGGATGGCCGTTTTGCCCGGAACCTTCGGTGCGCCGGCCGGGCGCACGACGTCTTCGCAGCCGAAGCATTCGGCTTTGCCGTCGACGAACCATTCGGATAAAGTGCAGCCGCGTCCGTCGGCGCGGCGCTGTACCTTGATTTTCATAGCACGGGCAGATTATGGGTGGCTACGCAAGCAATGTACCCGCCAGCCTCTTGATCCAGCGAGTTTTATTCAAAGAAATTAATATTCTGCATATCAGCTAATCAGGATAAAGTGGAACTAGCGGCCTGAGTGGGGGCGCCCGCCACAAAAAAAACGTCCCATGCCAAGAGGCATGGGACGCCGGGGGAGCAAGTTTGTTTTGGTTGGGGAAAAGAGGGCGGGGCAGGCTAAGCGTCCGGGGTCGATGCCATGCCGGGAAAGGGCCGGGCGGGCGCTTGAACTGCGGTTATCAGCAAAGCAAGGGCTACAAGAGGAAGGGGGCAGGTTGACATGACAGCCAAGGGATTGAAACTGTACAAAGCTCCGTACAATAGAGCGCGTAAACCAGGAAGTTTATGTTATTTGTGTGACAAAGGAATGCAATGCTGTTCATTAGCCATAACGTGTACGATCAGCGAAAAAAGCATCTTTTTGGCGTCACAATTAATTTAATTATGGCTTGCTTGTGACATCTATACTGTGCGCGCCTATTGCTGAAAAAACTCTGGACCTGACAACGTGGACCACTCGGCAATGCGGCCGCGCCGTGCCGGTCGGTTTTTGCGTTTGGGAGGTTTCCTCGGCAATTGGCTTGGGCGGGGCCAGAAACCCGGAGGGGGCGGGGTCACCGGAGGTTTGCTTGGACGCCCGGTAGCATTGTCAGCGAAGAGGGCTGCCCGGCCGGTGCGGTCCAGCACCCAGCCATGGTGAATCCACCCCAGATAGTGGCCGTTGGGGGCATATAGCAACCCGTCATCAAGCCAGGCCGCCAGACGGTTATCCGGGAAATAGATGGCCCGGCAGGCATCATCGGCATAAGCTACCGCAGCACCGGCATGCGAGTATAGAGGAATCATTGGCCACGGATTAAGAATAATCCGATAAACGAAGTCCTGCCCTCGTGCGGTTTGGGCGGGTGCCCTGGCCTTAAACAAAAAAACGCCCCGCCGGCCAAGGCCGACGAGGCGCGAAAGAATAGTTTTGGTAGGGCTAAAGTACGGGATTGTTTGGAAATAGCCACTGTATTGGGCCGCGACAATGCCTGCATGCTGCGTGCAAACAGCGCGTTTTACGTTATTTCGCGCATTCTTGTCATTCCGATTGTGCTTTGCATGCAGCTTGTTGTAGTCAGCACGCCGGCCCAGGCCCGCGAGTTTCTGGAGTTTCCGCCGCGCGTTATCTACCGCCAAGACCCCAACTACATCCGTCCCCTTGACCAGGACGTGGAGGCGGTGTTCGACACGGCTAAAAACAAATTGTTTCAGAAGGGCGAAAACACGCGCTGGCTGCTGCTAGACGAACAGGGGCGCACCATTGGGCGGGTAGCGGCGTTTTTCAACCGCGACACCGCCTTCCCCACGGCTTCCGAAAATGCCTCGGCGGCTGAAACCGCGGCGGAAGAGCGGTTCCGTCACATGGGCGGCATGGGCTTCTTCGAGTGTATCAACGACCAGCAGGCGGCCAACCAGCTTTTCGATGCCTGCCGCGAATGGCTGGCAGCCCGCGGCTTGGAGGGCATGGATGGCCCGATCAACTTCGGCGACCGGGACAAATGGTGGGGGCTATTGACGGATAACTTCGGCTCGCCGATCTACGGGGCCAATTACAACCCGCCGTACTACGCCGAGCTGTTCCGGGCGTACGGGTTCGAGACCTTCTACAAGCAGATTACCTACTACCGCACCGTGCAGGGGCAACTGCACCCGGCTATCCTGGCCCGGGCTGAGCGCCTGGCCAACGACCCGAATTATACGTTCCGACACATGCGCAAGAAGGAGTGGCGCCGGTACGCCGAGGACTTCCGCACGGTGTACAACAAAGCTTGGGTCAAGCACGGCGGCGTCAAGCCCATGTCGTCGGAGGCTGCCGAGAAGCTGATGAAGAGCATGCTCGACATCATGGATGAGCGCATTATCTGGTTTGGTTACTACGGCGGCGAGCCGATTTCCTTCTACATCAATCTGCCCGAAATCAACGAGATACTCCGGTTCTTCAACGGCAAGCTGGGCTGGTGGGAGAAGGTGCAGTTCAAGTACCACCAGCTGCGCGGCACCATCAAGACCTTGTTCGGCGTGGTGTTCGGCGTGGTGCCGGAGCAGCAGCGCAAGGGCGTGGAGGCCGCCATGGTGTACGCGTCGTCGCTGCTGATTCAGAAACCCGGGGCAGTGCCCTACACTCAAACCGTCATGAACTGGATCGGCGACTTCAACCCCAAGATGATGAGCGTAGTCAAGCTGATCGGGGCCGAGCCATGGCGCGAGCACCAGACGCTGCGCTACCTCTTCGACCGCACCCGCGAGTTTCAACGCCACCCGGTTATCGATTAGCGGGCTGCTCCTTTTTGCATGCGGCACTGCGTCAGCGTACTAGCGACCTGGTGTACGGCTGGTTTGGCCGGTTCAGCACACAAACGCGGCCTAATACGCCACGTTCGGTGCATTTTTGCGCCATGACTACTGATGTTCCCGCAGATCTGATTAAGCGCACCGCCGCCTTTGTTGAGGCCGAATTCACGGGCGAAGGCTCCGGCCACGACTGGGCCCACATTCGCCGTGTGTGGCTGGTGGCGCGGGCCCTGGCCCAGGCTGAAGGGGCTGATGCGCTGGTAACGGAGCTGGCCGCCTTGCTGCACGACATTGCCGACTGGAAATTTCACCACGGCGACGAAGAGGCCGGACCCCGGGCTGCCCGCGCCTGGCTGCTGAGCCAGGGAGCTGACGAAAACCTGGTGGCTCGCGTCGAGGAGATTATCCGGGAAGTATCCTTCAAGGGCGCCGGCGTGGCCACACCCGTGAGCAGCCCCGAAGGGGCCTGCGTGCAAGATGCCGACCGCCTCGACGCCATCGGGGCCATCGGCGTGGCCCGGGCTTTTGCTTACGGGGGCCACAAAGGCCGCGCCCTGCACGATCCGGCCCAGCCGCCCGTGCAGCACGGCACCTTCGCCGAATACAAAACCAACGGCGGTGCCACCATCAACCATTTCTACGAAAAGCTGCTGCACCTGCGCGAACGGCTGCACACCGAGGCCGCCCGGCGCATCGCCGCCGAGCGGCATGCCTTCATGGAGCAGTTCCTGGCACAGTTCCTGAAAGAATGGGAGGGAGGCGACCTGCACGGTGCCCACTAAGGGGTTTTGTCCTATCCCGGGGCACGAAATTGGTCGATTTTACGTTGTTTTGTCAGCAAGATGAAAAGAGAAGCTCGTTTGATGCGCAGCGGTCGGGGACTGTTCGTGTTGCTGTTGTTAACCCTCGCTAGCTGCCGCACCTGCCCCATGAATTCGTGCCACGTGCGCAAGGTGCACTTCCACGGCGGGCAGAAATACCGGGGCCAGCCGCTGTGGAAAAAACAGAACCCCGAAATCGGGGAGAAGATCAAAGTACACGGCCAGCCCGACGGGAAAATGCACAACAACCGCAGCAAGTCAAAACCCTGATTTCGCTAGGAAAAAAGGCCTTTTTTCGGTATCTTGCCAGCTTAAATACTACTTCACACCCGGCGTCTGCGGCCCCCGTTTGGGGCGGCCGCGGGCCTTTCGTTTTGACTAATGGCTGAAGGCGAAAAAATCATTCCCATCAACATCGAGGACGAGATGCGCGGCGCGTACATCGACTACTCGATGTCCGTCATCATCTCCCGCGCCCTGCCCGATGTGCGCGACGGCCTGAAGCCCGTGCACCGGCGCGTGCTCTACGGCATGTCGGAGCTGGGCGTATCGTATACCAAAGCCCACAAGAAGAGCGCCCGCATCGTGGGGGAAGTGCTCGGCAAATACCACCCCCACGGCGACTCCTCGGTGTACGACACCATGGTGCGCATGGCCCAGGACTGGTCGCTGCGCTACCCGCTCGTCGACGGCCAGGGCAACTTTGGCTCCATCGACGGCGACTCGCCGGCCGCCATGCGTTACACCGAGGCCCGCCTCAAGCGCCTGGCCGATGAGCTGCTCGGTGACCTGGACAAGGATACGGTGGACTTCCAGCCCAACTTCGACGACTCCTTGGAGGAGCCGTCGGTAATGCCGGCCAAGTTCCCCAACCTGCTGGTGAACGGTTCCTCCGGCATTGCCGTGGGCATGGCCACCAACATGGCCCCGCACAACCTGACGGAAGTAGTGGACGGCATCGTGGCTTACCTGGCCAACCCCGACATCACCGTGCAGGAGCTGATGGAGTACGTAAAGGCCCCGGACTTCCCGACCGGCGGCGTGATTTACGGCTACGAAGGCGTGCGCCAGGCCCTGGAAACGGGCCGCGGCCGCGTGGTCGTGCGTGCCAAGGCGCAGTTTGAGACGCTGCCCAACGGCAAAGAGCAAATCATCGTCACCGAAGTGCCCTACATGGTCAACAAGGCGGCCATGATTCAGCGCACGGCGGAGTTGATCAACGAAAAGAAAATTGAGGGCATCTCCGACCTGCGCGATGAGTCGGACCGCGACGGGATGCGCATCGTGTACGACCTGAAGCGTGACGCCGTGCCGCAGGTGGTGTTGAACAACCTCTTCAAGTACACGCAGCTGCAGTCGACCTTCGGCGTCAACAACGTGGCCCTGGTGAAGGGGCGCCCGATGACGCTCAACCTGCGCGACCTGATCCACCACTTCGTGGAGCACCGCGGCGACGTTATCGTGCGGCGCACCCGCTACGAACTGGCGGAAGCGCAGAAGCGGGCCCACATCCTGGAGGGCCTGCTCATCGCGCTGGACCACCTCGACGAGGTCATTGCCCTGATCCGCAGCTCCCGCGACCCGGAGCTGGCCCGCACCCAGCTCATCGAGCGATTCTCGCTCAGCGACGTGCAGGCTCGCGCCATTCTCGATATGCGCCTGCAGCGCCTCACCGGTCTGGAGCGCGACAAGATCGTGAACGAGTACCAGGAGCTGATGAAGCTCATCGACTACCTGAAGTCGGTGCTGGAGTCGCCCGAGCTGCAGCGCGGTATCATCCGTACCGAGCTGGAGGAAATCCGCGACCGGTACGGCGATGCGCGCCGCACGGAGATTGAGTACGCCGGTGGCGACATCGACTTCGAGTCGCTGATTGCTGAGGAGGCCATGGTCATTACCATCTCCAATGAAGGCTACATCAAGCGCACCTCGCTCGATGAGTACCGTGCCCAGGGCCGCGGCGGCACCGGCGCCAAAGGCGTATCCACCAAGGAGTCGGACTTCACGGAGCACATGTTCGTGGCTTCGACCCACGACTTCCTGCTGCTCTTCACCGAAGGCGGCCGCCTGTTCTGGAAGAAAGCTTACGAGTTGCCCGAAGGCGGCAAGGCGGCCAAGGGGCGTCCGATCCAAAATCTGATTCCGGAGCTAGCCGATGACCCGGTGCGCTCCGTGCTGAACGTGCGCGACCTGCGCGACCCGGACTACGCCCAGAACAATTACCTGATGTTCTGCACGGAGCAGGGCACGGTGAAGAAAACCACGCTGGAAGCCTACTCGCGTCCTCGCGCCGCCGGCATCAATGCCATTACCATCAACGAGGGCGACCGGCTGCTCGACGTGCAGCTGACCACCGGCACAAGCGAAGTCATCTTGGCCTCGAAGCTGGGCCGTGCCGTGCGCTTTAACGAAGCCAACGTGCGCCCCATGGGCCGGACGGCGGCCGGCGTGCGCGGCATCACCCTGGCCGAAGATGCGGACGACCGCGTGGTGGGCATGGTGTGCCTCTCGGACCCGAGCAAAGAACTGCTTGTGGTGTCGGAAAACGGCTACGGCAAGCGCAGCCCCATCGATGACTACCGCATTACCAACCGCGG
This sequence comes from Hymenobacter coalescens, assembly GCF_054783195.1. Lineage (NCBI taxonomy): Bacteria > Pseudomonadati > Bacteroidota > Cytophagia > Cytophagales > Hymenobacteraceae > Hymenobacter > Hymenobacter coalescens. The sequence continues at coordinate 10,027 of NZ_BAAGRA010000002.1, forward strand.
TGCGAAGGGGGTAAGCACCCTGAAAATCACGGATAAGACCGGTGCGCTCGTATCCATTAAGGATGTAAGCGACGACGACGACCTGATGATCATCAACCGTTCGGGCATTACCATCCGTCTGCGGGTGGCCGATGTGCGCTCGATTGGCCGGGCTACGCAGGGCGTGCGCCTGATCAAGATCAGCGAAGGCGACGAAATCTCATCGGTAGCCAAAGTAGCGGCCGACGACAAAGACCTGACCGGCGACCTGTTGGAAGCTGTAGCGCAGGAGAGAAGCCAGCCCCTGGCGGCGGCCGATGACCTGGATCAACTGAGCAACGCAGAAGCTCCCGGTGCCGAATAAACCCGGCACCGGGGTTTCCCGTTACCCCCGCAACTTTCTCTCAACCTAGTTTTCCACTCTTTTCATTCCCATGAAGAAAACTGTTCTGACGATTCTCCCTGCGCTGGCTATGCACGCCGCCGTGGCTCAGAATTCGGCCGTCAACAATGCTCAGTTGATGCAAAAAAACGGGACGCTGGACAAAGCCCGCACGGAAATCGATAAGGCGATAGTGAACCCAAAAACCGCGGACAAAGCCAAGACCTGGTACGTTCGGGGCGAAATCTACGAGGGCATGACCCAAAACCCGATCTACGGCAAGCTGCTGCAGCCGGGCGAAGGGGCCAAGGTGGCTTTTGAATCGTACCAGAAGGCCATTGCACTGGAAGGCAAGGACAGCGACTACGGCAAGCAGGCTACCCAGCGGCTGGACAACCTGTATGGTATGGCCCTGAACGCCGGCGTGGAGAGCTACAACGCCCAGAAATACGACGAGGCGCTGACTTCGTACCGCATGGCGCAGCAAATCCGCCCGCAGGACACGACGGCACTGCTTTACTCAGCTTACGCAGCCGAAGCCAAGCAGGACCTGGGCCAGGCCAAGGAAAGCTACAACAAGCTGATGGCCATTAACTACAAATCGCCGCAGCTGTACGACCGCCTGCTGCGCATTGCTCGTCAGGAAAAGAACGAAGCCGAAGCGCAAAAAGTAGTGCAGCAAGCCCTGCAGGCATACCCGAACAACAAAAATTTCTTGCTGGAGGATCTGAATATGGCCCTGAGCGCCGGTCGCGGTGTGGAGGCCATCGACAAGATTCAGAAAGCCATTGCGGCCGACCCCACGAATTCTAACTTGTATTCAGTGTTGGGTTCGGTGTATGAGTCCAGCAAACAGCCCGAGCAGGCCTTGGCCGCGCACAAGAAGGCGGTGGAACTTGATCCGAAGAACTTTGACTCGCTCTACAACTTGGGCGTGTATTACTTCAACAAGGGCGCTGATATCAACCGCACGGTTCGCAATATGGACGTGAAGGCTTATCAGGCACGCGGCAAGAAGCTGGAGGCTGACGGCCGTAAGTATATGGAGCAAGCCATTCCGTACTTTGAATCGGCGCTGCAGGTAAAAGCAGATGACGCGGGCGTTAAGTCGGCCTTGCAGAAAGCGTATCTAAGCGTTGGCCGCAAAGCTGATGCTGAGCGCATGATGAAGTAGTAGGATAGAAGCAGAAACGGGGCTGGCCTGTGGTCAGCCTCGTTTTAGGAATTGTTACTTAACATAATATAAATTATAACACAATAACAGGCTTGCTGATTTAGGCTGATGTCTCTCGTGATAACTGGTTCGGGGAATGGACTTCGAGGTGGCACGCAAGCTCTTTACATGCCCAAAAACTGTATCACTGGCGGTTGTATGGGCACCGCTTGCAGCTCTTACGGTCGCCCTGACATTTATCTTTTTGCTTACCAGGTTGAGCTTTGGTTTCGTGTCCCTTTCTGTTTTTTAATCTTCTTACAGCATGGCTTGCTAAGTTCTTAAACGAATATATGTTTCCCTAAGCCTTGGATGCACTTGTTCTGCTGTGGCGTTACCACTGCTTATTGTATGTGGTGTTGATGGTTCATCGCCTAGTCCTACACTTTGAGATATTCTTTTCTGATCTGGCTTTTGCTTCTCAATTATCCACTGATTGTGCCTTGTTGCTGACTCCTTGTTTCTGAGGGCATATCAGCGCCTCTGGGGCTACCTTGGATTCAGTCATACTTTTAAAGTCTGATGTTTGTAATTACAGCGCTGAATCGGCTTTGCGTGCCTTTACCAGCTTTCTCCGGTGCATCTTCCCTCCTTTTCCGCCCTTACGGAAGATAGATTTTCTATTATCATTGTATGTAAACTGCATTTAGTAATAAATATCTCACTATGGCATAAAAAAGCACATAAAGTATAAAAAAAGTATACGCTGGTTTATACTCATTTATGCTATTTATATCATCTTTTGCTATAATGTGCCATCTTTGGGTAGTCTATCCTTAAGCCCATGCCTAAGACAATTGAATACCCCCGTACCAGTTACCTGTCCGCTTGGGAGGTAGCTGAAGTTGTTGATGACTCCGGAGGAAAATGCTCTATCGAAGCCTGCGCGCGCAAGCTTAACCGCAAGGTGAGCGGCAGTTTCAAGGCCATTCTGGGTTCTGCAGTGAAGTTTGGGTTATTGACCAGCAAGCGTGAGCTTCTGACTACGACCAACCTGTTCCGACGCATTAAGAATGCGTATGACAAAACAGAGGAAAAAATATACCACCGTGAAGCCTTCCTCCATCCTCCGCTCTTCTCCCATATCTGTCGCAAGTTCCGCAACCGGGAATTACCGGTTCACATGCTCGACGTGATGCTAGTGCGGGAGTTTGACGTAGAGGAAATCAATGCTCAAAGCGTAGCGAAGGCCTTTGTTGAAGGCGCCCGCATGGTTGACATCCTGGATGAGCGGAACATCATTGCCGACATCGATCAGCTCACCAAAGCCAGTCCACGGCGCGATTTAGCGAGTCCGGAGATGGGTTTCAACCTGTTTCGGACCGAAGCACAACCACCAATTGCGGAAGCGGCACTGCCGGTGGTACTGGGCTCCACCCCAAGTACCACCCCAGTAGCCATAACGGCACCGGCATTTACCGATGATGCCATAGCCAATCTGTTTGGGCTGGACAATCGGGCAGCAGGCACGGCCACAAGTACTCCGGCTAGTATTCCAACTCCGGCGCCTACGCCCAACGAAGCTGTTAGTCCTTCTCCGGAAACGAATCATGTACCCCCGCCAAGCAAGAGCATATCCGCTACGCCCCGGCTTGTACCGACACCAAGCCAAACGGCTGCTCCAGTAAAAGAACTTGAAGCCGCTTATACCATCCATATCACGGGCCCAGGCATCGACACGCAGCTGGAGTTACTGGACGAAACCGATCTGACCATTGTGCAGGCACTGCTTGACAAGATCAGAAAGCACCTGCAGCGTCAAGCTTAGAGGCGGGGCCGAGAGTGCGCCTGGGCTAGCACACTCTCGGCCCCGCTCCTTTTGACTCGGCTCACGCCCTTCAACCCGGAACATTATTATGTTAACTAACGCGCATGGTTCTGGTAAACTTTGGTTACGTACCAGCGCCCGTCCGCAAACTGATGGCTTAGGTCGAAGCTGTCGACGGTGGTAACCTGCAGGCCCCGCGCAGCAACCCAGCCCGGCGGGAACGGGGCGGCGCCGCGGACGGGCGCGTACAGAAACAGTGGCAGCTGCCGCAGCGGGACCGAATCGGTCGCGAGGTTCCACTCGGGCACCACCCGCCCGGCCGCCCAAATCCACTTGATCTGCATTTCGCCCAAGCTGTAAAGTGGCTGCCTCCGCAGCTCGGATCTTTCCCGCACCACCTGCGCCAACGGCCGCAAGCCTGGGTCATCACGCCGGCGCTGCCATTCGGGGTACACCGGCATCAGCAGCCCACTGGCCACCAACACCGCGCCCAGGCTGCCCCCCACCGCCGCTACGGCCAACTGCCCGCGTCGCCAGAGCAGCCCGGCAACCGCCACCAGCAGCAGGCAGGCAATGGTCACCACCCAATAAGGCCCGGTGTGGAGCGGGAAAGCCCGCAGGCCTGCTGCTGGCAAAGCCGCCGGCACCGCCAGCAAGGCGGTCAACAGGATAACCACCCAGCCCCGAAGCAGCCATCGGTCGGCAGGGGTACGCCGGGCGGCCGACAGCCAGTACCGCAGCAAAGCCGCGGTGAGCAACGCCAAAGGGGGCAGGACTGGCAGCAGGTACCGCTCTTTTTTTTCGGGCACCAGGCTGAGCAACACCAGCGTAGCCACCACCCAAGCCAGCAGCAGCCCGTAAGGCGCGTACGCCCGGATACGCATGGCGGCGTAGGGCCAGATCAGGGTGGCAACGGAGGCCAGGGCCCACAGGCCCATAAACGCCGGGAAATTCAAGTAAAACCAGAGCGACTTCACGTGCCGGCTGGACCAGGAGCCCGATTCCGCCTGAGCCACCTCGGCGGCTTCGTTCAGGTGCTGACTCAGCACGTACAGGGGCCAGGTTCCGCCGACCACCGTTCCTACCCCAACCATGAGCAACAACCCACGCCAATGACGCCGTAGCGCCGCCCGGTCGCCGCGTAGCGCATAGGCCATCAGAAACGGGAGCAACATACCATAGGGTCCTACGGGGCCTTTGCTGAGCATGGATAGCCCGATCAGGGAGCCTGCAGCGCCAAACCACCCCCAGCCCTGCTGGACCGGGCCTTGCAGGCCGCGCAGCAAGGCGAGCACCGCCCCGACCATGAAGGTGTAGCAATAAATGTCCCAGCCGTTGCCGTCGCGGCCGGCGGTGAGCAGCAGCAGCGACGACCCCAGCACCACGGCGGCCAGCCAGGCCGTGCGGCCCCGGTCGGCGGGGGGCGTGAGGCGGCGGGCCAGTCCCTGAAAGCAGAGCACGAGCAGGCAGGCCCCGACCGCGGAAGGCAGCCGCAGCAGCCCCAGATCGGTGGTCGTACCCGTCAGGTGCATCACGACGGCCACCAGCCAAGTAGGCAGCGGCGGCTTGGCCAGGCGCAGTTCGCCGTTCATGGTGGGCAGCAACCAGGAGCCACCGGCGTGTATTTCGCGGGCCGCGACGAAGTTGCGGGCTTCCATCAGCCCGATTTCAGGCGCGTCGAGGCGGGCAAACAACCCCACCCCCAACACCACCCCTAACACCGCCCAGCGCACCCACGGCCGAGGCCAGCCCCCGGCAATCAACGTAGAATCAGCCATACCCAAGAAAGATAGCCCGTATACGCGCCGGACGAGCTTGGGCTACGTATCCGAGAGTGTGGCGCGGCTTTTCGGCTACCTTTGCCCTCTTTCGCCCAGGTTCTTCCCTCCTACCTTTCGCTGTTGCGTTTCGCTTTATGCCCACGGTTCTCGTCACCGGTTGCGCGGGTTTTATCGGTTCCCACCTCTGCCAGCGCCTGCTGGCGGACGGTTTCCGCGTGCTAGGCCTCGATAATTTCGACCCGTTTTACGACCGCAGCCTCAAGGAGGACAACCTGCGGGAACTGCTGCCCCACCCGGCTTTTAGCTTTGCAGAATTGGACCTGCGTGCCGGGTCGGCCGGGCTGGACGCGGCCTGGCCGGCTAGGCAGCACACCCCGGATTTGGTCGTGCACCTGGCGGCCAAAGCCGGCGTAGGCCCGTCGGTGCGGGAGCCGCTGGCTTACCTCGACAACAACGTGCTGGCTACCGGCCACCTGCTGGAATGGATGCGCCAGCGCGGCATCGGACGGCTGCTGTTTGCCTCGTCCTCCTCCGTGTACGGCAACACCCGGCGCCTGCCCTTCCGGGAGGACGAGCAGCTGCAACAGGCCTGCATCTCGCCCTACGCCACCTCCAAGCTGGCCGGGGAAGAGCTGACCTACACCTATCACCACCTTTACCGGCTCAGCGTGCTCAACGCGCGCTTTTTCACCGTGTACGGCCCGCGGCAGCGCCCCGACCTGGCCATTCACAAGTTTGCGCGCCTGCTGCAGGCCGGCCAGCCCATTCCCGTGTACGGCGACGGCTCCACGGCCCGCGACTACACCTTCGTGGCCGATACGGTGGACGGGGTGGTGCGCGGCGTGCGCTACCTGCTCGGCCACCCGGAGCCCGTGTACGAAACCATCAACCTGGGCAACAACTGCCCCGTGCCGCTGCTGGAGTTGATTCAGGCCGTGGCCGCCGCCGTCGGCGTGGAAGCCCGGCTGGATTTCCAGCCCATGCAGGCCGGCGACGTGGACGTGACCTTTGCCGACATCAGCAAGGCCCAGGCGCTGCTGGGCTACGCCCCGCAGACGCCGCTGGCCGAGGGCCTGCGCCAGTTTGTGCAGTGGCTCAGGGCCCCGGAAAAATCCGCGGCCCTTAGTCGGTAATTCCCCACCGCTGCGTAAACAACGCTACCGGCGCGACGGCTCGAGGCTGGGACGCGGGGCCTCTTCGGCCGTCGGCGCGGCGGCTGTGGCCAGCTGCCGGCGCTGCTCGCGGCGCAGCAGCACCATGTTGCGGGCGTATACCACCGTGCCGAACACGTTGCCCACGATGAGGACGATGTCGATGGGGCGGCGCAGCACGGCGTAGGTCAGGATCAGCACCGAACCCACGAAGCTCACCACCCAGAAGCCCAGCGGGAGCACCGACTCGCCCTTGCGCTCCGAGTACAGCCACTGGTAGACGAAGCGCAGCAGGAAGATGGTCTGCCCCACGGCCCCGAGCACGAGCACCCCGCTCGGAATGCGGTTGCGCAACATGGCCTGCAGGCTGAAATGCGCGTTGCCGACCACAAACCAAGCCAGCACGGCCAGCGGGAAGCCGTAAGCCCCGGCGCGGAACCAGGCGTTGAGCTTGCGCCACTCTCCCAGCAGCTGCAGGTTGCGGATGTAGATGCCGTAGCTGATGAGCTGCGCGGCCAGAATCACCGGGTCGTGGCGCAGCATGCCGTAAATGATCATCAGAAACGACGACACCAAGCTGATCTGCCAGAACAGCGTCGGCACGAGCACGCGCCGGGCCCGCTCGCTCTGCACCCACTGCAGCACGATGCGGCTGGAAAACAGCAGCTGCGAGGTCAGCCCGATCAGCAGCGCGACGGTTTCACTGTGCATGGCAGCCGGGGGCGCTTAGGCCGCAGAGTGGTGGTGCTTCTCCCCGACCTCGTAGTTCTTCCAGCGCGAGCGGATCCAGCGGTAGCCGAACGTGTCCACCAGCGGCTTCCAGAGCCGGTTCCAGAGGTTGTACTTGGCCGTGCCGGCGAAGCGCGGAAAGTGGCGCACCGGCAGTTGCTTCACCTTGCCGCCCTGCAGCTGCACCAGCGCCCCGAGGAAGCGGTGCATGCCGTGAAACAGCGGAATGCGGCGGGCATACTCGGTCTTGAGGATCTTCAGCGGGCAGCCAGTGTCCACGATGCCGTCGTTGATCATCAGCCGGCGGAAGTTGTTGGCGATTTTGGAGCTCAGCAGCTTCACGGCCGAATCCTGGCGCTTGGCCCGGATGCCGGTGACCATGTCGTACTCCGGAAAAAACGGCAGCAGCTCCAGGAAGTCCAGCGGCGTGGTCTGGATGTCCGAGTCGATGTAGCCGACGAGCGTGCCGCGGGCGTGGTCGATGCCGGCCTTGATGGCCGTGCTCAGGCCCCGGTTCTGCGCCAATGACACGAACTCGTAGCGCGCGTCGTGGTGGCAGATGGCGCGCAGGATGGGCAGCGAGCCGTCGGTGGAACCGTCGTTGACGAAGAGCACGGTGGTGGCCACCGGCGCGACTTCCAGGTACTTGTTCATCTCCACCACGAACTGCTGCAGGCTCTCTTCTTCGTTGTATACGGGTACGAGGACGGTCAGCGACTGGGTGGCCAGGTAACGGGCGTGGTCAGACATACAAAGGCGAAACGGCCCGCAAGGTAGCCAGAGGATTTTAGGGGCACACTGCCGGGCTCTACGCCGGGCAACGGCCGGGGTTGAAGCCCAGCCGCCCGGGCGGCCCCGACCCGGGTATTACAACTGCTGCGGCCGGCCCGAGGTTTCGAGCCGGCCGCAGCAGTTGTGAAGGGCGCGGCGGTTAGTCGCGCCGCGTGCCGCTCGAAATGGTAGCGTGCCGCTGCCGCAGCACCTGCACCACGTCGTCGAGGCTCAGGCCCGCCGCTGCCAGCAGCACCAGCAGATGGTAAAGCAGATCGGCCACTTCGCCGGGCAGGCCTTCCCGATTGCCAGCCACGGCATCAATGACTGTCTCGACGGCCTCCTCGCCCACCTTCTGGGCGATTTTGGGCATGCCTTTTTGAAACAGCTTCACGGTATAGGAGTTGGGCTCTTCCTCGGGCCGCTGCTGCCGGCGCTGCACCAGGCGCTCCAGCTCGGCCAGGAAGCCCACGGGCGCCGCCGGCACGGCCGCTTGCGCGGGCTGTTCGAAGCAGCTCACCGTGCCCCGGTGGCAGGTCGGCCCGTCGGGCCGGGCCCGGATGAGCAGCGCGTCCTGGTCGCAGTCGGGGTGCAGGCTGACCACTGTCAGGTAGTGGCCGCTGGTTTCGCCCTTGGTCCAGAGCCGGTTCTTGGAACGGGAAAAAAAGGTGACGCGTCCCTCCTGCTCGGTTTTACGCAACGCCTCCTCGTTCACGTAGCCCAGCATCAGCACCTGCCCCGTGTCAGCATCCTGCACGACGGCCGGAATCAGGCCATCCATTTTTTCAAAATCCAGATTCATTATTGGTCAGGCAAAGTGAAAAACGTTGAAATCGAGCAACATAATTCAAGACAAAACAAATAGTAAAATAATTTACTTACTTCATAACGTTATTAGTAAAATAGATTACCAATACCCTGCCACGGGGTGATACCCATTATAACCGCACGGGCACCCCAGCTCCGCGTAGGTGCTGTTTCAGATCCGGAATGCTGATTTCGCCGAAATGAAAGATGCTCGCGGCCAGGCCGGCATCGGCTTTGGCTTGCTGAAACACGTCGGTAAAGTGCTGCATCTGTCCGGCCCCGCCGGAGGCGATTACCGGAACGGATACGGCCGCGCACACTGCTCCCGTCACGTCCAGCGCGAAACCGTCCTTGGTGCCGTCGTGGCTCATGGAAGTGAGCAGCAACTCCCCCGCCCCGCGCTCAGCCGCCTCGCGGCACCACGCCACGGCGTCGCGGCCGGTGGCCTGGGTTCCGGCGCGGGTGTACACCTGCCAGCCGCTTTCGGGCGCGTGCCGGGCATCCACGGCCACCACGATGCACTGCGAGCCAAACCGCTTGGCCAGCTCGTCAATCAGTTCAGGCCGCTGCAGGGCGGCGGAATTGATGGATACTTTGTCGGCTCCGTTGAGCAACAGCGCCTCCACGTCGGCGACGGCCGAGATGCCCCCGCCCACGGTGAACGGGATGTCCAGTTCACGCGCCACGTCGCGCACGAGGGCCACCAGGGTCTGGCGCTTCTGGTTGGTGGCGGTGATGTCGAGGAACACCAGCTCGTCGGCGCCCTGCCGGGCGTATTGGGCGGCCAGCGCCACCGGGTCGCCCGCGTCGCGCAGGCCCTCGAAGCGGACGCCCTTTACGGTGCGCCCGTCCTTCACGTCGAGGCAGGGAATGATTCGTTTGGTCAGCATAAGGACCTTGAGTGCGAAAGAAAAAGGAAATGATGCCGCCCGGAGACTAGCTTACAAAGCGCGTCAGCTCGGACAGGCGGATGGTGCCTTCGTAGATGGCCTTGCCGATGATGGCACCGTGCATGCCGGCTTCGGCCAGCGCTTCCACGTCCGCCACGGTGGTCACACCGCCGCTAGCCACCAGCCGGGCCTGCGGCAGCGCCGCGCGCAATTGCTGGTAGGTGGCCAGGGCCGGGCCCTGCAGCTTGCCGTCCTTGCTCACGTCGGTGCAGACGAAGGTGGTAGCCCCGGCGGCCAGGTACGCCGCCACCAACTCCTGCAGCGTCCGCTCCGACTGCTCGGCCCAGGCGTTGATGGCAATGTGCTGGTCGCGGAAGTCGGCCCCCACAATGATGCGCTCCGCCCCGAACTCCTGCAGCCAGGCCTGCACCGTGGCCGGCTCGCGCACGGCGATGCTGCCCGCGGTGATTTGCGAGGCGCCGGCAGCAAACGCCTGCCGCACGGCGTCTTCGTGCTGCAGCCCTCCCCCAAAGTCGATGACCAGCGAGGTGTGGCGGGCAATGCGCTCGAGCACGGGCAGGTTGACGGGGCGCTTGGCCCGGGCGCCGTCCAAATCTACCAGGTGCAGGCGGCGCAGGCCGTGCTGCTCGAAGCGCTGGGCCACGGCCAGGGGGTCCGAATCGTAGGTGGTTTGCTGGGCGAAGTCGCCTTCGGTCAGGCGCACGCACTGGCCCCCGATCAGATCGATGGCGGGAATGATTTCCATGCTCATAGGGCGAGGAAGTTTTGGAGGATGCGCGTGCCCACCGGCCCGCTTTTCTCGGCGTGGAACTGCACGGCGTAAAAGTTCTGGTGCTGCACAGCGGCGCTGAACGGTGCCGGGTGGGCGCCCTGCGCAATGGTGTACTCGCCCACCGGGGCGTAGTAACTGTGCACGAAGTACACGTGGTCGTCTTCGCGTACGCCGGCCAGCAGCGGTGAGCGTAGCTGCTGCAGGGTGTTCCAGCCCATGTGGGGGACTTTGTGCTCCGCATCGGGTACAAAGCGCAGGACGTCGAAGGGCAGGATGCCCAGCAGCGGCGTGCCGCCGCCTTCCTCGCTGTGCCGACCCAGCAGCTGCATACCCAGGCACACGCCCAGGAAGGGCTGGGTCAGCGTGGGCAGGAGCTGGTCAAGGCCCTGGGCCCGCAGCTCACGCATGGCCGACGAGGCTTCCCCTTCCCCGGGGAAAATGATCTTGTCGGCCCGGCGGATGGCTTCGGGCTCGGCCGTGAGCGTGGCCTGCACGCCCAGCCGCTCCAGGGCGAAAAGTACCGACTGCACGTTGCCGCCTTTGTAATCAACTACTGCTATATCCATTTCTCAAAGAAACATCTTTAAACATTTGAGTAATAAGAGCGCCTGACCTCTCTCTCAATTCGCTCATCTTCAGCCAAGCAGTGGCTTACTCATTTGTTTAAACATTTGATTAAACCCTACAACACCCCTTTCGTGCTCGGTATTTCCATCTTGCTGGCATCGCGCTGCAGGGCGGCTTTGGTTGCCTTCGCTACGGCTTTGAAGATGGCCTCGATCTTATGGTGCTCGTTGTCCCCCTCACACTTGATGTTCAAGTTGCAGCGGGCCGCATCGGAGAAGCTCTTGAAGAAATGGTAAAACATTTCCGTCGGCATGTCACCTACTCGTTCGCGCTTGAACGAGGCGTCCCACACGAGCCAGGGCCGCCCGGAGAAGTCGATGGCCGCCTGGGCCAATGCGTCGTCCATGGGCAGCAAAAACCCGTAGCGGGCCAGCCCGCGCTTGTCGCCGAGGGCCTGGTGGAACGCTTCGCCGATGGCAATGGCCGTGTCTTCGATGGTGTGGTGCTCGTCGATGTGCAGGTCGCCTTGTACCGTCACGTCCAGGTCCACGCCGCTGTGCTTGGCCAGCTGATCGAGCATGTGGTCAAAAAACCCGAGCCCGGTTTTTATACTATGCCGGCCGCTGCCGTCGAGGTTTAGCTCGACGCGGATTTTGGTTTCGTTCGTGTCGCGTTGTACCAGGGCGCGGCGGGCCGGCAGGCGCAGGAATTGGTATATCTCCTCCCAGTTGATGGTGGTCAGGACCGCGCGCGGGTCGGGCTCCTCCCCGATCAGGATGGCCTGGCAGCCGAGGTTCTCGGCGAGTTGCACGTCGGTGAGCCGGTCGCCGAGGACGTACGAGTTCGGCAGGTCGTAGCCGTTCGCCGGATCGAGGTACTGGCCGAGCAGCCCGGTGCCGGGCTTGCGCGTGGGCAGGTTCTCGTGCGCAAAGCTGCGGTCGATGTGGCTGGCCTGGAACTCCACGCCTTCGCCGCGCAGAATGTCGAGCATCAGGTTCTGGCAGGGCCAGAAGGTGTCTTCGGGAAACGAGGCGGTACCGAGCCCGTCCTGGTTGGTCACCAGCACCAGCTCGTAGTCCAGCTCGCGGGCGATGCGGGCCAGGGCCGTGATGGCGCCGGGCAGAAACTGAAACTTATCGAAGCTGTCGACCTGCTGGCTGGGCTGGGGCTCGACGAGAATGGTCCCGTCGCGGTCGATGAAGAGAACTTTTTTCATGGCGGGCGCGAAGCGTAGTTCGCGGGTGTAGATATTACAAGGAGTGGAAGCCCCCCCGGGCGACGGCGGGGCCCGGGCGGCGCGGTATTAGCCGGCGTACGCGCGCAGGGCGGCGAGCAGCTGGTCGTTTTCGGCGGGCGTGCCCACGGTCAGGCGCAGGCAGCCGGCGCAGCCGGGCTGGGTGGTGCGGTTGCGCACCACGATGCCGCGGCCGAGCAGGTATTCGTACACGGCCGTCGCGTCGGGGCGGAAGCGCACGAGCAAGAAGTTGGCATCCGAGGGAAACACGTGCTCCACGATGGCCACGCCGGGAAGCTCCTGCTGCAACCGCGTACGCTCCTGCAGCAACTCCAGGCGCATGGCTTCGAAACCGCTCGTGTCAGCCAGGCCCGCCAACGCGTGCTGCTGGGTGGTTTCCGACACGTTGTAGGGCGGCTTGATCTTGTTCAGGTAGCCGATGAGGGCCGGCGAGGCGAAGGCCATGCCGAGGCGCAGGCCGGCCAGGCCCCAGGCTTTGGAGAAGGTCTGGAGCACCACCAGGTTGTCGAACTCGGCGAGGCGCGTGATCCAGCTGGGCGCGGCGGCAAAATCGATGTAGGCTTCATCCACCACGACCAGCCCGCCAAAGCCGCGCAGCACCCGCTCCACCGCGTCGGCGTGCAGCAGGTTGCCGGTGGGGTTGTTGGGCGAGCAGATGAAGACGAGCTTCGCCGACGAAGCCAACACCTTGTTGATGGCTTCGTCCGCCAGCTGGAAGTCGGCCGTCAGCGGCACCCGCTCCAGGGCCACGTCGTTGAGGTTGGCTGCCACTTCGTACATGCCGTAAGTGGGCGGCAAAATCAGAATGCTGTCCTGGCCGGGTACGCAGGTCAGGCGCAGCAGCAGGTCAATGGCTTCGTCGGAGCCGTTGCCGAGGAACAGCTGCTCGGGCTGCACGCCTTTGAGCCGAGCCACTTCGGCCTTCACGGCGCGCTGCAGCGGATCGGGGTAGCGGTTAAACGCCTGCCCGCCGGCCGAGCCGAGGCTGTTTTCGTTGGCGTCGAGCATGACCTGCGCCGTGCCCTGGAATTCGTCGCGGGCGGAGGCGTAGGGTTTCATGGCCCGCACGTTGGGCCGAATCAGTTCTTCGAGGTTCATTGGTGTCAATGATCAATGAACAATGAGCAATGTCAGGTTCCACTCGGCGACGCCGGCGCTTTTCCGCAGGTGCTCATTGCTCATTGTTAATTGTTAATTGATTCCAGCCGCAACGTCACGGCGCGGGCGTGGGCCCGGAGCCCCTCGGCTTCGGCCATGATTTCCACCACCGGCCCCAGGGCGCGCAACCCTGCGGAGCTGATGCGCTGGAACGTGATTTTCTTCACGAACGAATCGAGCGACACGCCGCTGTAGTTGCGGGCATAGCCATTGGTCGGCAGCGTGTGGTTGGTGCCGGAAGCGTAGTCGCCGGCGGCTTCGGGCGTGAGGTGGCCCAGAAACACCGAGCCGGCGTTAGTCACCCCGGCGGCCAGAGGTTCTGCGTCGGCCACGGCCAGGATCAGGTGCTCGGGCGCGTACTGGTTGGAAAAGGCGAGCATCTCGGCCGCGCCCGGCAGCAGTACCGCGCGGCTTTCCTGCAGGGCCTGGGCCGCCACCTCCCGGCGTGGCAGCTCCGGCAATTGGCGCGCCACTTCGGCCGCGACTTCCTCCAGCATGCGGGCCGAGTTCGACAGCAGCACCACCTGCGAGTCCGGGCCGTGCTCGGCCTGGCTGAGCAGGTCGGCCGCCACGAAGGCCGGGTTGGCCGAGTCGTCGGCAATGACAAGCACTTCGGAAGGGCCCGCCGGCATGTCGATGGCCACGCCGCGCTGGGCGGCCAGTTGCTTGGCGGCCGTCACGTAGCGGTTGCCGGGCCCGAAGATCTTGTCGACGGCAGGCACCGACTCGGTGCCGCCGGTCAGGGCCGCCACGGCCTGCGCGCCGCCGGCTTTCACAATGGTGCGAATGCCCAGCAGCCCGGCCGTAAACAGGATGACGGGGTTGACCGTGCCGTCCTTGGCCGGCGGGGTGCACAGCACGATTTCCGGGCAGCCGGCCAGCCGGGCGGGCACGCCCAGCATCAGCAGCGTGCTGAACAACGGCGCGGTGCCGCCGGGAATGTAGAGGCCTACGCGCTGCACGGGCACCGCGCGGCGCCAGCACTCCACGCCCGGCATGGTTTCCAGGCGCAGTTCGGCGTCGCGCTGGGCGCTGTGAAACCGCTCGATGTTTTGCCGGGCCTGGTCGATGGCCTGCTGGAGTTCCGCCGGCACCTGCGCGGCCGCGGCGGCCAGTTCCGCCGGCGTCACCAGCAAGTCGGTCAGCGTAGCGCCGTCGAAGGCGGCCGCGTAGTGCCGCAGGGCCGCGTCGCCGCGCTGGCGCACGTCGTCGAAGATGGCCCGCACGCGCTCGGCCACTTCCGCGGCCTCCGCCTGCGCCGGGCGCTGCTGCAGCGCCGCCCACTCGGCCGGCGCAGGATAGTCAAATCGTTGCATGGAGGGAAGAATTGTCAAATGACTATATGGTTAAATGGCTGGTCGTTCGGACGCCCCCGGTAAGCGTGTGTGCCAGAACGGCCACCCATTTGACCATTCGACCATTTGGCCATTTAACTGATCATCTTCTCGATGGGCAGCACCAGGATGCCCTCGGCGCCAACGGCCTTGAGCCGATCGGTGATGTGCCAGAAGTCGTCCTCGTTGACCACCGACTGCACCGACACCCAACCTTCTTCGGCCAGCGGCGTGACCGTCGGTGACTTGATGCCCGGCAGCAGGGCCTTCACCGCATCGAGGGCCGCCACGGGGGCGTTCAGCAGGATGTATTTGTTGCGGCGGGCGCGGCGCACGGCCTGCATCCGGAAGCGCAGCTGCTCCAGCAGGCTTTGCTTTTCAGCCGAAAGCTGCTGGTTGGCGATGAGCACGGCCTCGGAGCGAAACACGGTTTCTACTTCGCGCAGGCCGTTGCCCAGCAGCGTGGAGCCCGAGGACACGATGTCGCAGATGGCGTCGGCCAGGCCGATGCTCGGCGCGATTTCCACCGAGCCGCTGATCGTGTGCAGCTGCGCCCGCACGCCCTGCCCAGCCAGGTAGTCGCCCAGGATTTGGGGGTACGAAGTAGCAATGTTCTTGCCCTGCAGGTCGGCCACGGACGCGTAAGCCTCGCCGCGCGGAATGGCCAACGACAGGCGGCACTTGCTAAAGCCTAAGGGTTCGACTTCGAGTTGGGGCAGGCCGGCTTCCACCAGCACGTTCTGCCCGACGATGCCCAGGTCGGCCACGCCGTCCTGCACGTAGCCCGGAATGTCGTCGTCGCGCAGGTAGAGGATTTCGAGGGGGAAGTTGGTGGCCTCGGTTTTGAGCTTGTAGGAGCTGCTCACGAAACCGATGCCGCACTCGCGGATCAGCGAAAGAGAATCTTCGCTTAAACGACCAGATTTCTGGATGGCCAGACGAATCATGGAAAGGGGGGTAAAACCGGGAAACAACGCCGGGGCCCGAAGGCGAGCGTCGAGAAAAACATCATCAGGGTGCCGAAGCGCGAACCGGCCCGGAAGGGCAGCGGCGGGGCCTGTAAGCGGCGGGGGCGACGTAGGTTCGGACCGTAGCCGAACGCCTATACGTAATTATTCCTCTCCCGGGGAGGAATGGTGGTGATGATGTCCGGCATGCCCAGCTGCGGCAACCCCGAGCGGGGCAACCGGCAACCATGAAAAGCGCAACGAGGCGACGAGGGGCATGTGGAAGGGGTTTCTGCGGGCAAAGGTACACAGTGGAATGGTTTTCGCAAGCCCTGTGGCTCAATCCCGGCCCTGGCCGCCCGGAGCTCACATGATGATGTGAATTAAACCCTCCCCGCGCCCGGCTGTCGTATCTTGGCACTTTTCTTTCGCTCCGCTTCGTTTTCCCACCTACCGCACCTGTGTTATGACTCGTCTGCTTTGCTTTCTTCTCGTCTGGACTTTTGGCATTGCGGCGGCCCGGGCCCAGCAGTTCCCGATGCCGCAGGCCAGCCCGCACGCCGTGGTCATGCAAACCATCGGCCTGACCGACGTGACGGTGAAGTACCACACGCCGGGGGTGAAAAACCGCAAAGTGTGGGGCCAGCTTGTGCCTTACGACCAGATATGGCGGGCCGGGGCCAATGAAAACACGCTCATCACCTTTTCCGACTCGGTGCGCGTCGGCGGCAAGCCCGTGGCGGCCGGCACCTACTCGCTGTACATTCAGCCCTCGGCCGACCACGACTGGCAGTTTATCCTGAACAAGGTGACCACGCACTGGGGCAGCGAGGGCTACGACGCCAAGGACGACGTGCTGCGCGTGCCGGTGCTGCCCGAAAACTCGCCCATGCGCGAAAGCCTGCACTACTGGTTTTCGGACGTGCGCCCGAACGCGGCGCGCCTGAACCTCTCGTGGGAGGAGCGCACGATTTCGGTGCGCATCACCACCAACGTACACGCCCGGGTGCTGGCCGGCATGCGCCAAGCCGTGGAGAAGAGCCCCGCCGACGCGCAGCTGCTGGCCCAGGCCGCCGATTACTTGATCCAAAACCAGATTGAGGCCGAGCTGGCGCTGAAATACATCAACCGCGCCATCGAGCTCAACGACAGCTACACCAACAACTGGCTGCGCGCCCGCCTGATGGCCCAGAAGGAAGATTACCTCTCGGCCGTGGAAAGCGCCCGCCGTGCCATCAAGCTCGGCGACAAGGACGACGACTCCTTCAAGCACCAGCTGCCCAACATGAAGCTGGCCCTCACCCAGTGGCAGGCCAAAGCCTACTAGCCCGCTCCCGGCCCGCTACCTTCGCGGCATGGACGTGCTGCTCGACCGCCTGCGGGCTATTTATCCGCTTTCTGATGCCTGCCGGCAGGCCATAGTGGCGCTGATGCGCCGCGAAGCCTCGCCGGCCCGCCACCAGCTGCTGGCGCCCGGTCAAGTGGCCGGGCGCCTTTATTTTATCGAAACAGGACTGGCCCGCGGCTACTACCTGCACCCGGGCGGGCGCGAGGTCAACGCGTGGTTTATGCGCGAGGGCGACTTCATCATCTCCATCGTGAGCTTTCTGACGCGCGGCCCCTCGCAGGAATACATCGAGCTGCTGGAAGACGCGGTGCTCTACTCCATCAGCTACGAACAGCTGCAGCAGCTGTACCGGGAGTTCGCGGAGTTCAACTACGTGGGCCGCGTGCTCACCGAGCATTACTACGTGCTCAGCGAACAACGTACCCAGCAGCTGCGCCTGTTGCGGGCCGAGCAGCGCTACGAGCAGTTGCTGGAGACGTTTCCGGGCGCGTTGCAGCGCATTCCGCTCAAGCACCTGGCCTCCTACCTCGGCGTGACGCCCGAGACCATCAGCCGCATCCGGGCGCAGAGCGGCAAAGCGCGAAATTGATATTTGTCAAGTGCGGGCCTGGCCCGCGGCTTCACCTTTGGCGTATTGTTTCACCCTTACGCCCGTGTGCCATGTTGCCCATCATTTTTCTTGTTTTCGCCGCCTGTTTTTTGCTGGAGCGCCTGCGCCCGGGCTGGCGGCTGCCAGCCGTTCCGACGTGGCCCGCGCGGGTGCTGCTGCTGAATGCCGTGCAGCTGCTGGTGGTGTTGCTGGCCGGCCTCAGCTGGGAGCGGTGGCTGTCCGGCTACTCCGTGTTTCACCTTTCTGCGCACGTCGGGCCGGTGGCGGGCGGGCTGCTGGCCTACCTGGTGGCCACGTTCGTGTTTTACTGGTGGCACCGCTGGCGCCACCGCGTGGATTTTCTGTGGCGGCACTTCCACCAGATTCACCACAGCCCGCAGCGGCTGGAAGTGATTACCTCCTTCTACAAACACCCCGTGGAAATGGTGGTCAACTCCCTGCTCGGCACGCTGCTCGTGTTTACGCTGCTGGGCCTGAGCCCGGCGGCCGGCGCGGTGTACACGCTGTGCACGGCCCTGGCCGAGTTCTTCTACCACACCAACGTGCGCACGCCGCAGTGGGTGGGCTACGTCTTCCAGCGGCCCGAGATGCACCGCATCCACCACGAGTACGAGCGCCACACTCACAACTACGGCGACATCGTGTGGTGGGACATGCTCTTCGGCACCTACCGCAACCCCAAGGAATTCCGCGCCACCTGCGGCTTCGACAACGACAAGGAGCAGCGGCTGCTGGACATGCTACGCTTCCGCGACGTGCACCAGGACGCGTAACCCGGCCGGCTGTTTCAATCCACCTGCCCGTCGCTTGCGGAGCGTTTGGCTTCGCGCTGGTCCTGACGCGGCTGGAATGCCCTGGCCAGACTCCTGAGTACCGCCGCGTCCGCGCCGGCCTATGTTCTACGCCCGGCTAAACTGCCATTGACCATGCTGTTGTATGTGCCCGACCTTAGACTACTGGCATTCCTGCTGGTCCTGGGCTTGCCGTTCCTTATCGGAGTAGTTACCCGTTGGTTTATAACGCGCCTTTACCCTCGCTATACAATAGGCTATACTCTACCCAACGTCCTGCCTTGGGCAGCCTGGCACCTTGCACTTTATGCATCGCTCAGCGCCTCGGAAACCTGCCCGGTCTTAAGTAACTGGCCCGTGTTGCTGGTGCTGCCGCCGGGCATTTTATCCATAATTGCCGCTGCTCTGGGGTGTTATTTACAGCGCACTGTTAAACGGGCACCTGGCCCGGAAGGCGGCGTAACCAGGCCATAACCAGCTCTGCCCAAAACACCGAAGCCCGCCTTCCTTGCACGGAAAGCCGGCTTCGGCCCCTTTATCGAACGTCGCGAAATTCGCTTAAAACCGGGCAATGACGCGCAGGTTCACCACGCGCTGCGAGAGGTAGTTGGGCACGCCGTACGTCGCCCCGTTCAGGTCCTGGATGTAGCTGTAGCCGGCCACGTTGTTGGCCCCGAATACGTTAAGCACTTCCAGGCCTATCCACAGGCTTTCGGGCTGGTAAAACTTGCTGGCCTCGATGGTGCGCAGGCTCAGCACCTTCGAGAAGCCCAGGTCCACGCGCTTGTAGCTGCGGGTGAGCTTGTCGGTGCCGCGCAGCTCGGGCAGGTCGGGTGGGCTGAAGGGCAGGCCGGTCCCGAACACCAGGTTCACGTAGCCGCGCACCGAGGGATTGTTGGGCAGCTGATCCTGGAAGAAAATACCCAGGTTCAGGCGCTGGTCGGAGGGCCGGCGGATGTAGCCTTTCTCCTTTTTGCCGACGGGCTGCCCGTTGTTGTACACTGTAATCGAGTCGCCGCGCAGGTTTTCGCGGGTGGTGAGCACGCCCAGGCTAAACCACGACTCGGTGCCGCGCACAAACTCCCCGCTCAGGCGCGCGTCCACGCCGGCGGCGTAGGCCGTGGCCAGGTTCTCGGCGAAGTAACGCAGGCGCACGTTATCTACGTCGTACGGAATGACGTCGGTCAGGTACTTGTAGTACGCTTCGCCGGTGAGCTGAAACGGCCGCCCCCAGTGCTTGAAACGGTATTCGGTGCCGCCGATGAAGTGCACCGAGCGCTGCGCCCGCAGCGCGGGGTTAAGCACGCCCTGCTGGTTGCGCAGCTCCCGGTAGAAGGGCGGCTGGTAGTACACGCCGGTGGCGGCTTTGTACGACAGGTTCCGGTGGCGGCGCGAGCGGGCGGCCAGCTGCAGGCGCGGGCTCACCGTCAGCTGCTCGTTCACCGACCAGTAATGCAGGCGCACGCCGTAGGTGATGGTCTTCAACGAATCGAGCCGCCAAGTGTGCTGCCCGTAGCCCTGCACCCGCGTGGAGGTGAGGTCCAGCTGGGTACGCAGGCGCGTGAAGCGCTGCGCCGGCACGTAGTCGGCCGAGTCGGCGAACGTGTACTCGTCCAGCCGGTCGTCGACGTGCTCGCGCCCGCCCTTCACGCCGAAGCGCAGCGTGTGGCGCGGCGCCGGCTCGTAGGTGGCGCGGGCCTCCACCGTGCCCAGCCACGCCGCGAGGCGGTTGCGGGAGTGGTCGAAGCGGGAGCCCACGTCGCGCTGGCGCACGGCCTGGTTGAAATTCGGCGAGTTCGGGTCGCGGTTGATGTCGGCCAGCCGGTAGGCCGCTTCCACGTCGCGGTACTCGTACTCGCGGGTGAGCAGCGCCCCGCCGATCAGCTCGGCCGTCAGCTTCGGCGTGACGTGGTGCGTCAGGTTCAGCCCGCCCTGGTAGGTGTCGTAGCGCATCCGCTCGTGGCCGTCGTAGAAAATGAACAGCCGCTGAAACTGGTTGGTGCCGGTGCTGAACGTGACCTGCCCCGTCTGCGGGGCGAAGCGGTAGTTGTTGTGGGCCACCGAGCCGAGCACCCCCAGGCTGGTTTTCTGCAGATCGTCCTTCGGGCCGAGCCCCGCACGCACGTACAATTGGCCGTCGGCATACGCGGCGTTGTAGCCCCCGCGCTGCTGGCGCAGCGTGCCGAGCACGTAATCCGCGGTTTTGTAGCGCACGCCCGCCAGGTAGCTCACGCGCCCCGATTTGGACGCGTCCTCGAAGCTCAGCGAACCGCCCACCAGGCTGGCCGTGCCCGTTACGGCCCGTTTGGTGGGCTGCTTGTACTCGACGTTGAGCACCGAGGAGAGTTTGTCGCCGAAGCGCGGCTGCCAGCCGCCGGAGGCAAACTCCACCTTGTCTACCAGGTCGGGGTTGACGAAGCTCAGCCCTTCCTGCTGGGCCTGCGTCACCAGAAACGGCCGGTATATCTCGATGCCGTTGACGTAGACGAGGTTTTCGTCGTAGTTGCCGCCGCGCACCGAGTAGGTGCTCGTCAGTTCGTTGTTGGCCACCACGCCGGGCAGCGTCGTGAGCACCTTGTTGAAGTCGCCGAAGGCCGAGGGAATCTCCTTGGTGATGCGCGGGTCCAGCGTGGTCAGGCTCACCTGCTCGCGGGTATCCACGCCGCGCTGCCCGCGCACGGTCACGTTGTCCAGGGCCCGGGCCGAGGCCTCCAGGCTGATGCTCAGCTCGGCGCGGCCGTCGGCCAGTTCCCCGGCGGTGAGGCTGCGCCGGGCGGTGGCGTAGCCCAGGCGCTGCACCACCAGCACCAGCGGCCGGCCGGTGGCGGGCCGCGCTACACGCAGGCGAAAACGGCCAGCCTCGTCGGTATTGGTACCGTCCGGCTGGCCTTCCACGGCTACGGCGGCCTGCTCCACCGGCCGGCCCGCGCCGTCGCGCACGGTGCCGCGCAGCTCTACGCGGTCGGCGACTTGCTGGGCCTGAGCGGCCGCGGCGGGCCAGGCCGCCGCGACGGGCACGCCGAGCAGCAGCACCCGCACCGTGGCGGCCGGCCAGAAAAGGGTACGACGTGGGGTCATTAACCGACGCTGGGGATAATGCTGGCGAGTTGGGCGCGCAGGTCGGCGAGGGTGGCCACCGGGTCGGGTGCGTTGAACACAAACGAGCCGGCCACCAGCACGTCGACGCCGGCCTCCACCAGCGGCAGCGCGTTCTGCTCGTTTACGCCACCGTCCACCTCAATCAGCGCGTCGGACCCGCAGTCCGACAGCAATTCCTTCAGCTCGGCCACTTTCTGCAGGGTATGCGGAATAAAGCTCTGCCCACCGAAGCCGGGGTTCACCGACATCACGCACACCAAATCCAGGTCCTGGGCAATGTCCTGCAGCACCCAGGCCGGGGTGTGCGGGTTCAGCGCCACGCCGGCGCGGCAGCCCAGCTTCTTGATCTGCTCAATCACGCGGTGCAGGTGCGGGCAGGCTTCGTAGTGCACGGTGATGTTGGCCGCGCCCGCGTCGCGGAAGGCTTCCAGGTAGTGCTGCGGCTCTTCGATCATCAGGTGCACGTCGAGCGGCTGCTTGGCGTGGCGGTAAATGGCCTGCAGCACCGGGATGCCGAAGGAAATGTTGGGCACGAAGCGCCCGTCCATGACGTCGCAGTGCAGCCAGTCGGCGGCGCTGCCGGCCAGGCGCTCGGTTTCGGCTTGCAGGTTGGCAAAGTCAGCGGCGAGCAAAGAGGGCGCCAGCAACGGAGTGATTCGGCGGGAAGAAGAACTCATGCCGCTAAGTTAAGGAGCCGGCGGGGCACCTCCGCCCCCTGCGTAGCGGGCTGCACGCAATGGCGGCCCGACAAGCCGCCCAGGGCTGCAAATAGCCGCGCCCGGCCGCCGTCGCAAAACGGCCACCGGGCGCGGGGTATGAGCAGAACGAGGCAAAGGCGGGTGGCCCCGCTCCTATTTGCCTTCCTCGTTTTTGCGCCAGGCCTGCCAGTCCAGCTCCCCCGACTCGCGGCGGCGCAGAAACACGGTCTGATCGTCGCGCTGCATCTTGCCGAAGGTCAGGTCCGCGCGGCAGTCCAGGCACTTGACGGAAGTATACTTGAACTTGTCCTGCGCCACGCGCGAGGTCAGGTCCAGGTTATCGGAGCCGCACAGCCCGCAGGCCGCCACGTCCGGAAAGCTCAGGCGGTCGTACTCAGCCACGACTTCGTGGAAAGAACCGCCCTGTACGGTAAAGTGAAATTGGCGCCGGCCAATTCGCTTGGTAGTCATTAGTTGAAGCATAATTCAGCAACGCTGGCTAGGGTGAAGAAGTGCCCGAATTTACTAAATAAATTAGCATTACCAACTATAATAGCGACAGCATTTTTAGCTTAAAAAGAAGCGTCACGCCCGGGTTTTCCGAACGTGACGCGTTGGTTCTGCTGCTTGCAGCAACTGCCTAGCGGCGGCTATTCGCGCACAAACCGCACCGTGCGGGGGACCAGCCCGGCTTCGCCCTGCACCGTACAGGTGTATACACCCGCGCGTAGCAGGGCCAGCCGCAACGCGACCCGGTCGCCGCTCACGGGCTCCAAGCGCTGCTCGCTCACCACCGCCCCGCGGGTATCGCGCACGGTCACGCGCAGGACGCGGCGGCGGAAATCCTCGGGCAAATACAGCCGCAGCTCCGAGCCGGCCGGGTTCGGAAATACGCTCAGCTCGTCGGCGGGGCGGCGCGCTTCGGCCGCCGCGAGCGGGGTATTGGGGTTGAGCAGGTTGTAAGCTCGCACGAAGTTCGGCACGCCGTAGCCCAGCTGGTTGTCGGGGTTGGCGGCTTGGGTGCCGCTGCGCTGCAGCCACAGCAGCACCTGCTGGGCGGTGAGCGTGGGATGGGCCTGCCAGAAGCCCGCCGCCATGCCGGCCAGAATCGGGCAGGCGTACGAAGTCCCGTTGCCGCGCACCACGGCGTTGGAGGGGTGCAGGCCGGCCGCGTAAATGCCGCGCGCCGCCAGGTTGGGTTTGATGCGCCCGTCGGCGGTCGGGCCCACCGAGCTGAGCGCACCGCGCACGAGCAGCGAATCCACGGCGCCCACCGTCAGCACCGAGTCGGCATCGGCCGGCGCGCCGATGTAGCGCCAGCTGTTGGTGCCGTCGTTGCCGGCGGAATTGACGACCAGGATGCCCACGCGGGCGGCCGTGACGGCGGCCCGGCTGGCAATGGCGGTGCGCCCGTTCAGCTCGGCGTAGGTGTGGTCGCGTGAGGGAAAATCAAAGGTGGTGTAGCCCAGCGAGGAGCTGATCACGTCCACGCCCACGGAATCGGCGTATTCGGCCGCGATAAGCCAGTTGGCTTCTTCCACCGGATGCTCGGAGCGCACGTCCTCCGTGATGCAGAGGTGGTAGCTGGCTTTGGGCGCGGTGCCGATGAAGTGCCCCGCCTGGTTGGCGGCCAGCGTCGAGAGCGTGAGCGTACCGTGGTCGTTTTTCTCAAACACCGTGCGGTCTTTGTCCACGAAATCAAACGTGCTCAGCAGGCGTCCCTCCTGCCGCAGCGAGGAAAACGCGCCCATCACGTCGGCCCCGGGGAAGCCCGCGTCGAACACGGCAATCTGCATGCCCTCGCCGCGGTAGCCGGCGTTGTGCATGGCCACGGCCCCGATCATCTCGGCCTGCCAATAAGCCGGGCCGTACGTAGCGGCGTTGCGGCCAGCCGTGCCGGGCAGCTGCGTCGGTGTGCCTCCGCCCTGGGGTGCGGGCAGCGGCTGCGCCCCGCTGGAGCGGTTGAGAGTGGTGGCCGTGCGCACAAACGGCAAAGCCTGCAGGCGGCCGAGGGCAGCCGAGTCGCATTCCACCACGGCCGCGTTGAACCAGCGCGAGGTGTAGACCAGCCGCACCCCGGCGGTGTTGCGCACCTGGGCCGTGTAAGCCGGCGTCACGGGCAGGTCGCGCGGGAGCACGGCAATGCCCTGGCGCTGGCGCCGCTGCACGGCGCGCGCCGACAGGAAAGCCTGCGGCTGGCTGACGCTGAAGGGCGTGCCGGCCTTATCGTTGAAATACACCAAGTGGCGCCGCACCGCGCCGCCCGGGGCCTGCGCGGCGAGCGGCGAAGCCGCGGTCAGCGCAGTCAGGGCGGTCAGCAAAACTCCCAAGGAAAGGGTACGCATGTAGAATTGGGTAACGGATGAGTTCGGGCAAGATACTGAATTGGCCCCGGGCGCCAAGGTGCGCAGTCGCCTGCTACTCAGACAGCGGCTGCCCCGGCCGGGTTCCGCGGCGGTACTCCCCACACGAACGCGCCCGCCGCAGCACAAGGCAGCGGCGGGCGCGTCGGGTATGTCCGAATGAGAAAACTTACGGGAGGAGCGTTTCGCGGTGCTCACTACCCGAAATGATGTATTTCGTACCGATGGAACAGGAGGCCGGGTTCTGGCAGTAGTTGAGCTTGCGCACCTCGCGCAGCACCGGGCCCACGCCCTTGGCGTACACCTGCCGCTGCACGTCGAGGTAGTAGAGGTTGTCCTGGGCCTCGTCGTAGGTGGTGACGGTATTCTCGTAGCTGCGGGTGCCGGCCGTGAAGCTGCCGCCCACGTCCTGGTAGCGGCGGCTTACGTCGGGGCGGGTGCTGCGGTCGTTGAAGGCGTGCTTGTCCCACTCGGCGCCGGCGCGCACCGGGAAGATCAGCTCCACGGTGCGCAAGTTGCTGCGGGTCAGCAGCAGGTTCTGCTCGTTGACCGTTAGCGTTTGCACGCTGTCCACGCGCCACGCGGCCGCCGCCGTGGCCCGCGACGAGCGCACCAGCTTGTAGGTGAGCTTGCCGGCCGCGTCGCGGTAAGTTTCGGTGAGCTGCTCCCGCACCTGCGAGTTGGTGGTGGTGGCCTGGTTGTTGACCCACACCTTGTCTTCCACGGTAAAGACGCGTTCGGCGCCCACCGCCAGCGGGTAGTAGTCTTTGCCCAGGTCCTGGGGCGCCTCACTGGTATTTTCGCAAGCAGCGAGCAGGGCCAGGCCCGCCAGCAGGCTCCACAGCCGGGCGGCCGGGACGGATAAACGACGCATCATAGCACGAAAGACGAAGGATTAAGCCAGAACCCGGGCACCGCCCACGACCGGCAACGTCGCGGGGGGCGTCAGCTGGGCCGGGCTGCGCTCGATCCAGCCGCCGCCCAGCACGTCCAGCCCGTCGTAAAACACGGCGGCCTGGCCAGGCGCAATGGCGTGTACGGCCTCGGGAAAGTAAACGTACACTTTTCCCTCTTTTTCCTCCAAAAACGACGCGGCGCCGGCGTGGTTGTAGCGCACTTTGGTGACGGCCGGCACCAGGCCGCGGCCCGCCAGCGAGGCGAACTTGCCGTGGTTCACGCGGCCCACCACGGTGGCCGTGCGGGCCAGCTCGTCGAGGTTGCCGAGCACGACTTCGTTGGTTTCGGGCCGGATTTCGACTACGTAGGCCGGGAAGCCCAGCGCCACGCCCAGGCCCTTGCGCTGCCCGATGGTGTAGAACGGGTAACCCTCGTGGTTGCCCACCACGGTGCCGTCGGTCAGCACGAAGCGGCCGCCGGCCACGCGCTCCTCCAGGCCCTCCACGCGCCGCTTCAGGAAGCCGCGGTAGTCGTTGTCGGGGATAAAGCAGATTTCGTAGCTCTCCGGCTTGTTGACCAGCTCCATGAAGCCGCGGTCGGTGGCCATCTGCCGGATTTCGGCTTTGCGCAGTTTGCCCAGCGGGAAGATGGTGCGCGCCAGGCTTTCCTGCGACACGCCCCAGAGGGCGTACGACTGGTCCTTGCTCTCGTCGAGGCCCTTGCTGATGACGTAGCGGCCGTTTTCCTCGCGCACGTTGGCGTAGTGGCCGGTGGCAATGTACTGGCAGCCGAGCTGATCGGCGCGGCGCAGCAGGGCATCCCACTTGATGTGGGTGTTGCAGAGCACGCACGGGTTGGGCGTGCGCCCGGCCAGATACTCGTCGACGAAGTCGTCGATGACGTGGTCGCCGAACTCCGAGCGGATGTCGATGATGAAGTGCGGGAAGCCCAGCTGCACGGCCACGTCGCGCGCGTCGTTGATGGAATCGAGCGAGCAGCAGCCGGTTTCTTTCTTGGAGCCGCCGGCGGAGGCGTAATCCCAGGTTTTCATGGTCATGCCGACCACTTCGTAGCCTTGCTCGTGGAGCATCACGGCGGCCACGGAAGAGTCAATGCCGCCGCTCATCGCGACGAGGACGCGGCCTTTCGAGGCGGCGCCGGGGGTAGTTTCTGCGTGCATACGTTGGCGCCCGGGAGGTCAAGGTTCCCGGCCGAATGGCAAAGGTAACACGGGAAGGCCGCTCCGGGTTTCCTACCTTCGCGCTAGTTAAGGAGGGTGCGGGTAAGAGTTTAGGAGTTGACGGATTGGACTGCCTAGACGTTTACCCGCTTGCCCTCCTTAACTCCTACCCTCATACCCTTACCTACCTTGGCTCTTCTGACTTCCGTCATCGTTCGCGGCATCAACAATTTGTCCGACGCGCGCTACTGCGCCGGCATGGGTGCCGACTACCTCACGTTTCGCCTCGACCCGGCCCTGCCCGGGGCCGTCACGCCCGAGCTGGTGCAGGAACTCAGCGGCTGGGTGGCGGGCGTGCAGCTCGTAGGCGAGTTCAGCAGCTTGCCGACGGCGCAGATCAATCAGCTGGCCACGCAATGCGGCCTGCAACTGGTGGTGCTGCACGGCCTGCGCCTGCCCGAAGAAATGGCGGAGCTGACGGTGCCCGCACTGGTGCTGGTCAACTGGATTCCGGATATGCTGCCCGAAGACGTGGACCGCCGTTTCCGCGCCCTGGCGCCGCATGTGGCCGGCTTCCTGCTCACCGACCTGCCCCCGCAACCCCTGACCGAAGTGCAGCTGACCCGCCTAGCCGAGCAGGCCCGCGCCTACCCCATGTGGCTGGCGCCCGGCTTTGCGACGAGCACGGTGCGGCAGCTGCTCACCACCGTCGAGCCGCGGGGCCTGGTGCTGGAGGGCGGCGACGAAATCCGCCCGGGCGTGCGCGACTTCCGCGAAATGGAGGCGGTATTCGAAGAGCTGGAGGTCGAGTAAAGCGTCACATCAAAACGGCCCCGGCCGGGCCGCGCTGCGTGCGCGGCCCGGCCGGGGCTGTTTTTTTGGGGTGTTGCTAGGCCATAACGGCCACCAGGTCCAGCAGCGGTTCGCCGAGCCACTGCTCCCCGGTTATGCGCACGTGCCGGGCGGCCGTGGCCGCATCCAGCTGCTTGCTGAACAACCGCCAGGCGGCTTCCGGATCGATGGTGACGGTAGTCGCCGCCGCCCCGCTGGCCGCCGCGGCGGCCAGCACCCAGTGGTCGGCCGTGCGCGTGAGCTGCCACCGGCTCGGCGACTGGCCCGCTATGACCACGTGCAGCTGCGTGCCCTCCGGGGCCAGCACCGTGCGGTAGTGGTGCGGCAAGGCCCGCATGGAGGTAGCCACGTACGGCTGGTACAGGGCGGGGGCCATTAGCTCCTGCTCCCCGCGGCCCACGGCTTGGCGGATCTGCTGCTGGTGGTGCCACTTTTCGGTGTACTCCCGCGCCACGTGAAACCAGTTGTCGGATTCCTGCTCCCCGGCCCAGGCGACGGGAAAGGCGGCCGGCGCCCAAGGATCGAGGGTGCCGAGGAAGGCGCAGTACTCCTGCCCGCTCTGCTCCAGCAGGCCCAGCAGCACGGCGGGGCTCAGCCGACGCGTGGCGGTAAGCCAGTCGGCGTTGAGCTGGTTCAGAAAGCCGACCAGGCCGCCGCTGGCCAGCTGCTCAGCCGTCGGGGCCACGCCGAAGTGCCCGTCGCGCAACATGGACAAGGTGCGCAGGTTGCCGTCGAGCAGGTGCAGGGCCACGTCCTGCACGGTCCACTGGCCCGCCAGCGTCGGGTGCGCCCACTCCGCCGGGCTCAGGTCCCGCAGGAAGGCCAGCAGGCGCTGGTCCAACTCGGCAAACAGGGGCAAGGTGACGATGGGCGGCTGGCGCATGCGGCAACGGGGCTTAGTCGAACGAAAAATGCAGGTACTTGATAGGCACGCCCAGCTCGCGGTACTTCCGCTCGTAGGTCGTTTGGATGTCGTACGCGTGGGGCAGCAAGCCGGTGGTCTGGTAAAGGTCCTTGGTGAACACCAGGTTGGGCGCCTGCCGCTCCTGCAGCTGCTCCAGGGTGTAGTCGAAGAGCAGGTCCGAATCGGTTTTGAGGTGCACCAGCCCGCCGGGGCGCAGCAGCTCGCGGTACAGCGCCTGAAAGCGCGGCGCCGTCAGGCGGCGCTTCGTGTCGCCCAGGCTGGGGCGCGGGTCGGGGAAGGTAATCCAGATTTCGTCCAGCTCGTGGGGCGCGAAGTGCTCCAGCAGCTTTTCGGCCTGCATGCGCAGAAAGCCCACGTTGCGCAGCCCTTTCTCCTCGGCCAGCTTGCTGCCGCGGTAAATTCGCTCGCCCTTGATGTCGAGCCCCAGGAAGTTGCGCTCGGGGTAGCGCTCGGCCATGCCCACGGTGTACTCGCCCTTGCCGCAGCCGATTTCCAGCGTGATGGGGTGGTCGTTGTGGAAGAAATCGGCCTGCCATCGGCCGCGCAGCGCCCCGAAAGTTTCCTTGCCGGGCTCCACGATGTCGGCGCGCGAGGCGTTTTCGGCGAAGCGCTTGAGCTTAATGCGACTCATCTATGAAATGGGGAGTGAAAAAGGTAAAGGGAAAAACGAAGCGGTAGCCGCCGCGCACGAGGCCCGGCGGCCGTCGGGCCGGGTCTCACGGCCGCCGGGCCTAGCCCCGGTACAGGTCCGGCACCTCGGCCACCACGAAGGTGCTGCCGCCGATGTACACCACGTCCTGCGCGGTGGCCGCCGCGCGGGCGGCCGCCACCGCGCTTTCGACGGAGCCGCAGACCGCGCCGTGCAAACCGTGGGCGGCGGCCAGCCCGGCCAGCTCGGCGGCCGGCAGGGCCCGCGGAATACCAGCGGCGCAGAAATAGTACGTGGCCGCGCGCGGCAGCAGCGCCAGCGCCTTGTCCAGCTCCTTGTCGCCGACCATGCCCAGCACCACGTGCAACCGCTCGTACGGCAGGCGCGCCAGCTGCTGCATCACCAGGCGCAGACCGGCCTCGTTGTGGGCCGTGTCGCACACGGTGAGCGGCGCCTGCCCGATGACCTGCCAGCGCCCCCGCAGCCCGGTAAGGCGGCGCACCTCACGCAACCCGGTGCGGATGTGCTCGTCGGTAATGCCAAAACCCTGGCGGCGCATCTCCTCCACCGTGGCCAGCACGCCGGGTAGGTTCAGGCGCTGGTAGTCGCCCACCAGGCCCAGCTCCGCGTCGTCCAGCCATAACTGCCCGTCGTGCCACACGCGCAGGTGCTGGCTGGCCGCGGCGGGCTCGTCGCGCAGCAGCTCGGCGCGGTAGCGGGCATCGGCGAAGGTGAGCGGGGCGCCGCGCTCCGTGGCGGTTTGCTCGAACACGGCCGCCACTTCCGGCTGCGTCTGGCTGATGATGGCCGGCACGCCGGGCTTGATGATGCCTGCTTTTTCGGCTGCAATCAGCGGCAGCGTGTCGCCCAGAATGGCCTGGTGGTCGTAGCTGATGTTGGTGATCAGCGACACGAGCGGCGTGATGATGTTGGTGGAATCCAACCGGCCGCCCAGGCCCACTTCGATTACGGCCACGTCCACCTGCTCGGCGGCGAAGTAGTCGAAGCACAACGCCACGCACATCTCGAAAAACGAGGGCTGCACCTCGTCGAACAGCGGCCGCCAACGCGCCACCCAGGCCACCAGGTAGTCGGGCGCCAGCTCCTGGCCGTCGAGGCGGATGCGCTCGGTGAACTCGCGCAGGTGCGGCGAGGTGTAGAGCCCGGTGCGGTAGCCGGCCGTTTGCAGGATGGCTGCCAGCAGGTGCGAGCTGCTGCCCTTGCCGTTGGTGCCGGCCACGTGCACGCTCCGAAATTTGCGCTCTGGGTGGTCCATGGCCGCCACCAGCCGCTGCACGCCCACCAGCCCGTTCTTGAAACCGAGCGCGCCAACCCGCTGAAACATGGGCAGGCGGGTGTAGAGGAACTGCAGGGTTTCTTCGTAAGTCATGGCGGGCGGGAAACGAAGGTGCAAAAAAACGCCGCGGGCCGGAGAATTCCGATCCGCGGCGTCAGCTTTTGCCCGGAAAGCGGCTATCAGGGCTTACTCTACCTTGAAGCGGAAGGTAAAGAAGCCCGTGGCGGGCCCGGCTTCCGGCTTGAGCTTGCGCACCCCGAACCGCTCGTTGATCAGGTTGCGGCACACCCGCACCTGCTCGGCCGACATGTTGCCGCCCACTTTTTCTACTGATTCGATTTCGCCGTCGGCGCTGATCTTGATTTTGAAGCGCAGGTAGCCGTTTTGGTTGTCCACGGCCTCGGGTTTGGGCGTCGCGGCGAAGGCCCAGCCGCCGCCCACGAACCCGTCGCCGTCGCCGCCGCCCGAGCCGCCGCCGCTGCCGGGGTCACCGGAGTAGGCCTTGCCCGAGTAGGTGCCGCGCGGGTCGCCCTTGTCGCCCACCGTGCCGGGGTTGTCGCCGTTGTTGTTGCCGGCGGGGTTGTCACTGGTGCCGTTCGTGCCGTTGCCCCCGGTGTTGGCGGTGGCGCCGCGGGGCGTGAAGATGGCGCGCTGGTTTACCTTGGGCCGCTCGGGCTCGGGCTCCTTCACCGGCTCGCGCACGGGCTCCTCGCGGGGCTTGGTCGGGGCTTTGTCCACCGGCGGAATCTTCACGTCGTTTTCCTCCGCGTCGCTCGTCACGATTTTCTCCGGCGCGTCGTCCACCGGCGTGGGCGGTACCGGCTGGCTGGCCTGCTGCGGCTCGGGGTCGGGCTGCTGCGCGGGCGGCTTGGAGTCCTCGCGGTTCGCCGACTCGTTGGCCACGGCCGAGGTCTGCAGGTCGCCGTCGCCCACTTGGTCGAGGCCGTAGTTCAGCTCCACGCCGCCCCCGTCGCCCATCTCCGCGATGCTGTCGGGCGGGTTCTTAAAGACGATCAGCAGGAAGAGCAGCGCCAGCAGCCCGTGCAGCACCAGGGTGCCGATCAAGGCTTCGCGGCGGTGTTCGTGGCGAAATTCAGCGGCCATGGGCGGTGAATGAGCAAAGAAGTGAGGTAGACACAGGCCACCCGGGTGGCCTGCTAACTAAACAACGCGCCCCGGTGGGTCTGGGGTTCAGCTCACCGGGGCAAGGGTCGGGCCAGGCGGCCCGGGCGCTGCCGCGGGCTAGCCTTTGCCGCCCGATTCGGCGGCCGTGGCCATGACCATTTTGATCTTCAGGCGGTTGCCGATTTCCAGGATGTCCACCAGCTTCTGCACGTTCAGCGAGGCATCGACGCGCAGCACGGCGGTGGGGCTTTCCAGGCCCTGAATGCGCTTGGCCAGCTCGGCTTCCAGCTCGGCCGGCGTCACGGCGGTCCGGTCGATGAAATACTGCCCGGTACCGTCGACGGATACCGTAATAGGCTGCTTCATGGCCTGCTTGCCCGAGCGGGCGTTGGGCAGCATGAGCTTGATGACGTTGGGGTTCACCATCGTCGAGACGATCAGGAAGAACAGCATCAGGAAGAACATGATGTCGTTCATCGAGCTGGTCTCGACGTGCGAAGAAAGCTTACGACGGCGGCTGAGGTCCATGGGGGTTGAATGGCGAAATGGCTGAATGGCTAAATGGCTGGCCGTGCAAAAACAATCAGCCATCTAACCATTCAGCCATTCAGCAATTAATTATCCTGCAGAATGTCCATGAACTCGATGGCCGAGTTTTCCATGCGGAACACCAGGCGTTCGACCATGATGCTGAGCCAGTGGTAACCGATGTGAGCAATCATGCCCACGATCAGGCCGGCCGCGGAGGTCACCATCTTGGTGTACAGACCGCCCGAAATCTGGGCGATGCCGAAGTCCCCGGTGGAGGCAATGGCGTAGAAGATGTTGATTACGCCGACGATGGTACCCACAAAGCCGAGCATCGGGGCAATACCGGCAATGATGCCGAGGATGCTGATGTTCTTCTCGAGGCGGGCAATTTCCACCTTGCCCACGTTTTCCACGCTAGTTTCGATGTCCTTCAGGGGCTGGCCGATGCGGCGGATGCCCTTCTCAATCATGCGGGCCAGCGGCGAGGCCGTCTGGGCCGAGAGCATCTTGGCACCCTGCAGGTCGCCCTTCACCATCAGGTTCCGGATCTGGTTCATGAACCCGTCGGGCAGCGCGGCGGCCTTGCGGATGGTGATGTAGCGCTCCACCATGATGTAGACGGAAATCAGCGACAGCGCAAAAATCGGAATCATGATCCAGCCCCCTTTCAGGATCAGGTCGATAACCGAGATGGACGAGGGCTGAGCGGCGGCCGCAGCGGCGGCGTTGGCGGCGGTGGAGTCGGCTGTAACCGTGGCGGTTTGCAGCAGAAGGGTTGCGAGCATGCTAATAGTTAAAAACCAGAATGTCTTTGCCGAACTGCTTGCGCAGGGCCGGCAGGCTGCGTTGGGCCGAGGCACGGTCGGCAAAATCAGCGACGGAGACGCGGTACCACTTGGTGCCCTTCACCTGCAGCGTGCCGCGGCGCGGCAGCAGCACTTTGGCTTCGG
Organism: Hymenobacter coalescens; assembly: GCF_054783195.1. Classification (NCBI taxonomy): domain Bacteria; kingdom Pseudomonadati; phylum Bacteroidota; class Cytophagia; order Cytophagales; family Hymenobacteraceae; genus Hymenobacter; species Hymenobacter coalescens. The sequence continues at coordinate 42,867 of NZ_BAAGRA010000002.1, forward strand.
TGCCCTTGCCGGCGTAGTGTTGACGCACCTGCTCGGCCGCGTTGTACTTGTTGAAGGTGGCCTTCACGACGTACCATCGGTTCGTGACGCCCGAAATTGTGGTGGCGCCGGTGCGGGCCGCCGGCGCGGCCGACCGGCCCTCTACCGCGGCTTTCGTCGCTGCGGCTACTGACGGGGCGGCCGGGGCCGGGGTTGCAGCGGCGGTCGGCGCGGTCGGCTTGCTGATTTCGGGGGCCGTTTCCGGCGTGCCATCGGGCACTACTTCTTCCGTCCAGGGCTGCGCGGCCAGGTTGGCCGCCTGCGGCCGGGCCTGCGGGGCCGTGGCCGTGGCGGCGGGCGCGTTTGGCCACCATGCCTTCGGCCAGTAGCCCATTTGCTGGGCAAACTGCAGGTTGGCCGAGAGAACCAACCCGACAATGCCCACGACCAGGCTGCCGTTGAGCACGCGGCGCAGGGCGCGCTTGCGGGCCGGCGCCAGGGCCGGCTGCGCCGCCTGATGCACCCGCTCCCGGGCCAGCAGCGCGTCGGTGGCACGCACGGGGCGGGACGTCAGCTCGGGCAGGCCGAAGGAGGCGGGCAGCAGGTTCTGGTGGCCGGTGTATTCGAAGTCGAGGCCGCGGCCGGGCGCCTGGCGAAACACGCCGATGCCGGGCAGCTCGGTGCGCTGCTGCTCTTCCAGCTCCTGCTGCATGCGCTGCACGGCCTCGCGCACCTGCTGGCGGGCCTGGGGCGCGCCGATGTGCTGCTGCTTGCTGATGGCGTCCACCAGCAGGCCGTCGTTGCGCGTGAGGGCCTGGTTGAAGGCCACGCGCTTGGCCGGCGGCGCCAGCGTGTGGCGCACCGGGTGCAAGCGGGCGGGCTCGTAGTCCGCAATCAGGCCGCCGAAATCGGGAATGATAACGCAGTCGTGGTCCCGAAGCAGGTGCTGGATGTGGTCGGTTAGCTGCAAAATGTCGTCGGTTGCGTGAAGCACTTACGGTTTCAATGGGATTAGGGTACCCCTGCGTGCGACCCGAGCCGCCGAGCGGCCCGCAGCAGCGGACCGTTCGGCGGCTCGGCAACGTAGCGGCGCTCAGCCGGTTAGAACTGATAGCCCACGCCGGCCAGCACGTTGACGCCCTTGGACGGGTAGTTCAAGAAACGCTCGTACTTGCGGCCCAGCAGGTTGTTGCCCAAAACAAAGAAACTCAGATTTTCCGAAAACCGGTAGTCGGCCCGCAGGTTCAGGTCGATGACGGAGTCGGTGGGGCGCACCACTTCGGTGAAGGAAACCGGCACGGTGACGTTGCGGCGCAGCGCCGAGCCGTAGCTGGAGCTGAGCACGTACACCTCCCCGCCGAGCATGAGCTTCTCGAACATGTTGTACGAAGCGAAGAACACGCCCTGGAAATTGGGCCGGTGGAAGGGCTTGGCCAGGGTCTTCACCTTGTAGCCGTTGTAGTCGAGCTTGGTGCCGACGCGCACTTTCTCGGCCGCGTTGTAAATCAGCTCGCCGTGCACGTTCACCAGCTGGGTGCTCTTCGGGTCGTACACGAGGTCGAACTTGGAGGAGTCGCGCGCGGAGTTCTGGTAGAAGTACAGGTTGTTGTCGTTGGCCAGCGTCACCTTCACCGAAGCCTGCAGGGCGCGGGCCGGTGTGGCGTTGAAGCCAAAGAACACCGTGGGGCCGCGGCGGGTGTCGGCCACGCGCTGGTTGGGGGCCAGCCAGGCGTTTTCCTGCGTCAGGTCGTACATGGTCACGCGCTGCAGCCCGCCGCCGAGGCCGGCGAAGAGCACGAACTTGTCCTGCACCACGGAGTAGCCCACGCGCACGGCCGGAAACACGGTCACCTGCTTGGCGTCGTTGATCGTGTCGCCGGTGTAGCCCAGCGTGGCGCCGATGGCCACGTCGAGGCGGTCGGCAATGTTCTGCTCGTAGGCCGCGGTGGCCTGCACGAAGGGGCGGCTCACGGAGTAGGCCGAGTCCTTCTGCGAGATAAACGACAGGTCGCCGTCGATGCGCACGCGGCCCTTCTCGGTCACGTAGTAAGCCGTGCGCAACTGCGCGTAGGCATCCGACTCCTTGGCCTGGAACCGGTCTTTCCAGTAGCGGAAGCCGGCGGCCAGGTCGTACTGAAACTTGGCGTCCCGGTCGCGGTTGCGCACGAACACCTGCGCATCGGTGCGCAGAAAGGTCTGCTTGATGGAATCCGCCAGCGGTTTGGGCTCCGTGCGCGGGCTGTAGCCGTAGAAGTTGGCCCGGTCGCGGCCCACGTGCAGCTTGCCGCCCAGCGTGAGGGCGCCGCGGTAGATTTCGCCGTTGACGCCCAGCCGGCTCTGACTCACGGCGGAGTTCTTGCCGTCGACGGGGCCGCGGGCCGAGGAGAGGTGACGCAAATCCAGCCCCAGGGCGTGGTCTTCGCTGCGGGTGGTGTGGGCGTGTGCCTCCCCGAACAGCGAAGCGTAGTTGCCCACGCCGATGCGGGCGTAGTTGCCCTGCAGCGGCTGTAGCTCTTCCTGCTTGATGGTGAGCACCCGCACCGAGGGGTTCAGCGCCTGGCTGGGCAGGCGGAAGTCGGGAAAGGTGTAGCGCACGGCGCGGTCGGCCTTGGGCGGCGGGGCCAGCTGCACCTTGTCGTAGTTGCGGGCGGCTTCGGGCAGCTGGTTTTCCCGCTCCTTCACCACCTCGATTTCCGCGTCTTCGATGGTGCCGCGGGGGCGGGTCGGGCGAGTAGGCTGGCCCTGCGCCAGCACGGGCACGACGGCCGTGGTCAGCAGGGCGGCTAGGGTTAGGCGTTGGGAAGATCTAACGCTCATTGGGGCTTATGGCTTGCGGGCCTTTCGGCTGCTGCACTGCTGCAGCTCGGCCTACTCAGCCCGCTCAAGTTCAACTGGTTATTTTTTCAAAAACTCCGCGCGTTTATTCCTCGTCCGCAGCGGGCTGATCCTGTTCCGGCGCGGCCGTGTCGGTGCCGGTGGTGTCGGCCGGCGGCTGCAGCGACTGGCGCGCGGCCTTGCCCGCCGCCGGCGTTTTGGCCGGGGCCTTGGTGCCCGCGCCGGGCTTGGCCGGCGTGGCCTTGCCCTTGGCCGGGGGCGTCGGGGCCGGCGCGCCGCCGTCCAGGGCCGCCAGCTTGCGCTTGGCTTCGTCCACGATTTCCGCCACCGGGAATTTGTTGTCGATGATGGAATTCAGCGTGGCCTTGGCCTGGAAGGCTTCGCCCTGGTCGCGGTAGATGTCGGAGATGAGCAGGAAGGCCCGGCCTAGCCAGAGGTCGAACTGGTTGAAGTCGGAGTTCAGGCGGAAGGCCGCGTCGAGGGCCGGTTCGTACTTTTTCTGCTGGTAGAGCACGTCGGCCAACAGGTACTGGGCCTCGGCCCCGTTCACGTCCACGGTTTTGGCCGACTCGGTCAGCGCCGGCACGGCCGCGTCGAGGTTGCCGGCTTTGTAGTCGGCCTTGCCTACGTACAGGCGGGCGGTGCTCAGGATGGTCGGCGTGGCGCTGCCCTCGGTTAGCACTTCCCCGGCCACGCGCTTGGCGCTGGCGTAGTCGGCGGCTTCGTAGTAGCTGCGCAGCAGGCCGAGGCCGGCGGTGGCCCGCTCGCGGGCTACGCGCGTGGTCTGGCGCAGCCGCTCGTAGTACTTGACGGCCTCGGGGTAGTTCTTGTTTTCGAACTCCAGCTCGGCCACGCGGCCCACGGCGCGGTTCACGTACTCGCTCTTGTTTTCCTCCACCACGGCGCGCAGGCGCGGCAGCGCGTCCTGCTTGCGGCCGGTCTTCAGGTAGGCATCGGCCAGGAAGAAGCGCGCGTCGGCGGCCAGGGTGCTGGTGCTGTACTGCTTCAGGTAGCCCTCCAGGCGCGGAATGGCCTGCGGGTACTTCTCGGCCAGGTACAAGGACTTGGCGGCCTCAAACTCCACGCTCTCCACCGATTTGTCGTCGGGGTTGGTGGCCTTGTACTGGGCCAGGTACTGGTCGAACTCCTCGGGCTTGCCGGCGGCCGCGAGGCTTTCCTGCAGGGCCGCAATGGCGTTGGTGGCCGACTTGGTACGCGGAAACTGCTGGAGCACCTGCTTGAAGTCGGCGGCGGCCTTGTCGTGCTGCTGCAGGTTCTGGTACGAGGTGCCGCGCTTCACCAGGGCCGAGGCCACCAGCGGGGAGTTGGGGCGGTTGCTGATCAGCCGCGAGAAGCCTTCGATGGCCGGCTGGAAGTTGCCGCTCTCGTAGTCCAGGTTGGCCTGCTGGTACACCGCGTCGTCGGCGTAGCGCGAGTTGGGCGAGGTGCGCAGCAGGGTCTGCAGGGTTTTGGCGGCCTCGTCGCGGCGGCCCATCAGGCCCAGCGTCACGCTTTTCTGGTAGTAGGCAAAGTCCTTGTCGGCCGCGTTGGCCTGAATGACCTTGTCGTAGAGCTCCAGGGCCTGCGCGTAGTTTTTGTTGATGTAGTACGTGTCGGCCAGGCGCAGCGTCACGTCGTAGTAGTTCGGGTCGGAGGCGGGCTTGGCCACCGGGTCGGCCAGGTACTGCTGGAAGTAGGGCCGCGCCTGGTCGTACTTCTTGGTGTTGTAGTACGCGTAGCCGAGGCCGTAGCGGGCCTTCTGGTCGTAGTCCGTGTCGGCGGCGGCCCCGTCGCGGGCGGTGCGCAGCGCGGCGGTGTAGCTACTGATGGCCTTGGGGTACTCCTGCCCGATGCTGTACACCTCGCCGCGCAGCACCTCGGCGCCGGCGCGCAGCGCGTCGTCCTGCGGGTACTTCAGGCTCTTGTCGAGCAGCGGCAGCGCCTGCTGGTACTGCCCGTTGTTGTAGAGGTTGGCGGCCTGGTAGTAGGCCACGCGCTGGTAGGTGGCGTTCAGCTTGGGCGTGCGCTCGTCGAGGCCCTCCAGGTAGCGCAGGGCGCGGGGGTAGTCGCTGGTGCTCAGGTAGGCGTCGGCGAGCAGGTCGTCGGCGGCCGCCCGGTTTTTGGAGCGCGGGTACTTCTTGCCGAACTCCTCCAGGGCCGTGATGGCGTCGGGGGTGTTGCCCAGCTCGTAGCTGACCTGCGCGTACTTCAGGGCCGCGTTTTCGGCCACCTGCCGGTCGAAGGTGAGCTTGCGGGCGGCGTCGAAGGAGTTCAGCGCGAGCTGCTTGGAATTGGTTTGCAGGTAGCTCAGCCCGAGGTGGTAGGCCGCGTTCTGGCCCAGAGAGTCGCGGCCGGCGGCCACGGCCTTCAGCGGCCCGATGGCGCCCTTGAAGTCGCCCTGCTTGAAGTTGGCGTAGCCGATTTTGTAGCTCACCATCGGCTCGATCTTCTTGCGGCCGGCGGCGTACTTGTCGAAGTACTGCGCCGCCTTGGCCCAGTCCTCCTTCTGGTAGAACGCGTCGCCGACCAGCAGCTGAATCTCGTCGGCCGACTGCGGCGTCGGGGTCTGGGCCAGCGCCTTGGTGCCGTAGTCGATCAGCCCGTCGTAGTTGCCTTCCTTGTAGTAGATCTGGCTCATGATGGCCGGCACCACGGGGCGGTAGGCGTCGTTCTGCTCGGCCGTGGCCAGGTCGGCGCGGGCGGCCTGGAAGTCGCCCTGGCGGTAGGCCAGGTAGCCGGCGTAGTAGCTGCTGGCGTAGCGGTACTGGTGGTTGCCCTGCTTGTTGCGGTCGAAGATGAGCTTGGCCTTGTCGTACTCCTTCAGGGCGAAGTGGCTGTAGGCCTGCTTGAACTCGGCCTCGGCGCGCTGCTCGGCCGTGAGGTTGTCGGCCCCCACGCGCGTGAGGTAGCTGACGGCCTTTTTGTAGTCCTTCTTGTCGAAGTAGAACTTGCCCAGCTCCAGGTAGGCCGAGGCGGCCTTGGGGTGCGCGGGGTTGTTTTCGGCGAAGGCCAGGATGCGCCCCTCCGAATCGGGGTGAAACAGGTACAGGCCGCTGACGGCGAAGTAGTACTCGGCGTCGGCGGTCCGGTCGCGCAGGTCGCCGGTGCGGCGGGGCGTGGCGTCGAGGTAGAGCTGGAAAGCGGTTTGGGCCGCGCCGTACTGGCCGCGGTCAAACAGCTCCAGGCCCTCGAAGTAGTAGCGTTCCTCGTTGGTGAATTTCTGGGTGTGCTGGGCGTGCAGGGCCAGCGGCGTCGCGGCGCTGAGCGAGGCCGCCAGCGCCAGGCGGGGCAGGTACTTCATTGGCGGAGCGTTGCGGGGGAATCCGGCCCTGGGTGGGGCCGATCTGGTCAAAAGTAGGGAAAAATGCCCGCGGGTTGCGGGCTTTTGGCTGCTTTCAACGTGGATTGGGGGAAATGGGGTATGTGGGTACCTGCTGCTGGCGCGAGTTTAGTGCCACGTAGCTCTTTAGAACTAACTTCTGCTCTTCATCTCTCTGGCGCTCTGAGCCATTAGTATAAATTACACTCCCCGAATTGCATATTCGTATACTTTCAATACTTTGCACGCATAAATTCAACCATGCAGAAATATGGACAGCAAGCAAATTCAAAAACTAGGCAACGCCTTTGACTCTATTCTTAGAGCCGACTACATTACATTAGACAAAATTAATGAACTGGATAAGCTAGAAAAGTACTTCATAGATTATTTTGGAATACTACAGAGCATGTTGCAGAAACAGGATAATTTTATTTCTGGTAGGCGCGGCACAGGAAAGACAACAAATCTATTACGAGGGTATTATGAGTGCCTAAAAACTATATCACCTAAATTCAATGATAGAATCCGTTTATTAGATTCAAAGGTTTTACCCATATACATCGACTTAAGCACAAGCACTGAGCTACTCGGAAATGAAAGCAATTCATCTTTGATTGAGGTGCATTTTATCCGACAGATAATAAGCTCACTTAAGAAACAATTAAAATTAATGTTTGACGACAAATTTCTTTCATATTTTATTAATAATAACCCTGCCCTCGATGACCTTGAATACATTGAAAAAGTATTAGTAGAAGGCATTGCCCTGTACAACCAGAGACAAGTCATAGGCACGGACAAAATAAAAAGTAATGAAATTGGTGAAGCATCCGCTAAAATTGGGAAAGATCCTGAATTAAACATAAAACTCTCTGACTCTACTGAAAAAGAAAAGACAACCAGCATTAATCAAGTAAGAGGATTGAGCGCAGCAGAGTTTTTAGATAAAATAAGTGAAATAAAAAAGAAAGCTGGCCTCGATAGCATCTATGTTTTCATTGACGAATATTCCGACCTAAACAATGAATCACAGAAGAAGTTTTCTTTGTTATTGAAAACGCTATTAGGCTCAAGAATAGGGATGTATTTCAAAGTTGGCGTCATTACTGACCGATATGATTTTGGCGACAAGATAATAGTTGGACGAGACATTTTTCCAATCCCCTTGGATTTTCACGACTATGTCGAGAGGTATGGTGGCGCTATTGCTGCCATGACTAGGATGCAAGAATTCGTTGAAAAACTAATTATTAAGAGGATAGAAATTTTCTGTCCTGAGCTAAAATACACCGACATTTTCAAGGTAAATAAAGAGCAATTATTTTATAGAATAAGCAGAGAAACTCTCGGCGTATCTAGAACCATAGGCATCACATTACAAAATGCACTGATGCAAGCACAGTCTAGCGAGGGTGACAAAAGAATTGGTTTATCTGAAATAAACTATGGAATAACCAGCGCAAGAAAAACATATCAAAAGCAATTCCAGGGCGGCATCCGAAGAAAACTACTTCCAGGCTTTTATATGGACATGTGGAATGACATATTAAAAAAAGCAATTTCTGAAAAAAATAAATCACCTGAAAGAGCAGCAAGTCATATCTTATTAGATCCAATAAGAAAGGAATATCTGAATGTTTTAAGCGAAAACTTTTTAGTTCATTTTATATCAGAAAATGTTTCATCAAAGCATGGGGGTAACTATAATTTATATGCAATTGACTACGACGTATGTATTGAGTATAACATAAAATACGCAGACAAAAAAGACGATTATACTCAGATCAGGTTCGTATATGACTCTATACTATCAAAATACGACCCTTATTTTACAGACAATAGATCAAAAAGTTATAAATGCCCTAAATGTCAGAAAATTTATAACGAAGACGATGTTTTGAAATCCAAAGTAAAAAGATGCTTTGATGACGATGAAAAGCTAGAAGAAATCATTCATTCCGACTCACCAAAAACAGAAGGCAACTATGCTGAAGTAGAAATAAAAATTCTTGGCCTTATTTCCCAACTCCCCATTGAAGAAGCTATGACAGCAAGAGAAGTTGCAGACGCGGTTGGTTGTACTATTCAAAAAGTTTCAATATGGGGCACTAGAGTTTTGGAAAAAAAGGGCCATATAAAGATTTACAAAAAGGGGAACAAGAGTTATTATTACTCTAACGAATAGGAGTAAGTAGATAATCAGCTTTGAGTGTCTTCATAAAAGATTCCGGCGCAGAGCTACAATATTCAATTAGCTTGTTCATCTGACTACCTAGCCGCCCCGGTCACTCGGGGCGGCTGGTTACTTTCTGGGGGACTCGCATTCACTATGTGATATTTTTATTGACTTTACAGGAAATTACCACACACTTACCCATTGTTTATGTGGTAATCTTTCATAGAATCATAAAAAATACCACATCCTATGCCGCGCCGCTCTCCGTCTACTCTCTCGTTGCTGGCTCGGGTTCGGGTGTGGTTTGGGCTTACCCAAACCGATCTGGCCCTTTATCTGGGCGTGAGCCAATCCTTGCTCCAAGCCATTGAAACCGGACAGCGGGGGCTCTCCTACGCCGTGAGCGTGGCGCTAGGGCCGCTGCTGCACCAGCTGCCCCCGCCCGCGGTGGTGGCCGCCGCCCCCGACCCGGCCGCGCCCCTGCCGCCCGCCACGCCCCTGCCCGACGCGGCCGACCTGGACCTGCGGCGCCGCCAGTGCTTGCACCGAGCGGCCCGCCTGCTGCGCGAGGCCGAGGCCCTGGCTACCCGCGCCCGCATGGCGGCCCGCTGGGCCGAGGCCCTGCCCGCCCTGCTCCCACCCGCACCCGGCACGGCCCTGCCCGACACCCCGGCCGGGCAGGCGCTGGCCGCCGCCCTGGCCCAGGCCGCCGATCCCACCGACCCGGCCCGCGCCCGGGACCACGCCCGCTGGCTGCGCGGCTGGCTCACGCACCGCGCCCGCCCCCTGTCGGCCCAGGAGGTCGCGCGCTACCACCGGCTGCGCGCTCAGGTGGCCGGGCTGCAGGCCGAGGCCCAGGCGCTGGCCGCGGCGCTGCCTCCAACGGTCTTGGAAATGTCATAGCGGCTCCGCTATCTTGGCCGCCGTAGTGTGCTGTTGTTTTTTCACTTTTATTCTCTTCTCTACCATGACTCCCGATTACTCTTTGCTTACTACCCAGGCCGAGTGCGACGCCGCCCTGGAAGACGTGAACTTCGAACTGGAAACGTACACCGTCCGCGACTCTACCTTGGGTCTGGCCGGCAAGCGGGCCACCCGCAGCCAGCAAGCCGGCGCGGAGACGCTGGCCCGCAAAGACGCTGAAATCCTCCGGGCCCGGGGCGAAGCGGCCATAGCCGGCCTCTCGGCCCAGGAGCAGCAGGACGCCGACGATAAGGTGGAGCTGCTGCAGGCCCAACGCAAGAAAATCATGCGCGACAACCGCGCCAGCGCCGGCACCGACCGGTTCCTCGCTGTCCTCGACGCCGTGCAGGTGCAGGGCCAGGTGGATATCCTGACGGCCGCGCGCGACGGCATCACCGCCCACCGCGCCACGCTTACCGCTTAGCCACGCGTACCCCGCAGCCACTACGCAAACACGCCCTCCTGGCCACGCGGCCGGGAGGGCGTGTTGGTGCTTACAGGGGCCGCCGCGCGCCGGTGCCCCACCGGCCCTTACGCCGCGCCCGCGTCGGCGGCCTTGATGCGGGCGTCGAAGCTGAACGGCTCGCGGGCCACAATCTGAATGCGTTTGAAGTCCGGGTGGCGGCTGTGCAGGATGTAGTTGCTTTCCGGCGGCACGATGGACGAGGGCACGCGCAGCACGGCCGCGCGGCGGGCCTCGTACCACTGGCTGCCCAGGGGCTGGCACAGGGCGTAGCGGCTGGCCTTGGCCCAGTCCGGGGGCAGGTCGGCCAGGCGGATTTCCTCCACCAGCAGGTCGTCGGGCACGTCGATGACGAGCACGCGAAACTGGTCGTGGAGGCCCTCCCCGCTGCGGTGCACCACGTTTTCGAGGCAGGCCAGGGCGCGGCTGCTGGCAGTGTAGATGACGAACTGGTCCTTGTAGTTCCAGCGCGCCCGGTAGCCGGAGGCAAACAGGTCGTCGGCGTACCGGGCCAGGCAGATGCGGTATACGAGCATAAGGCGCGGCGGCGGGTTACGACAGGTCGCCGTGGGCAATGCGCTGCAGCTCCTCGGCCACCAGGTCGATGCCACCGGAGGTTTCGAGCAGGCGCAGGGGCACTTCCTGGTCGAGGCCGTGGGCGGGCTTGTCGAGCCAGCGCAGAAAGGCGGCCGCTTCGCCGAATACCTCCACCCCGAGGGTGTAGAGGGCAATGATCTTGAGCGTCTTTTCGCTGCTGGCGGCGCTCAGCGGGCGGTTTTCCTGTGAGTAGCTGCGCAGCGTCTTGGTCGACAGCTCGTAGATGGCCTCCAGCTCGTTGGGCTGCAGCTGGTAGGCCTGGGCTACCTCAAAGGCCGTGGCGGCGGGCACGCCCTTGCGGGCTTCGAGCACCAGGGCGAACGAGTCCTTGCCGGTGCGGCCCCAGGCCGCCCACTTCTTGCGCAGCGCCACGGGCAGGGCCGTGGTCGAGTCTTTGGGTTTGGTGCTGGTGGTAGCCATACAAGTGCATATTGCAGCCGAAACTTAGGGAAATTTTTCCTTGTAACGCAGAAATTTTTCTTTTGGGTTCCATTCGACCGACGAAGCTAAAGCCCGGCTTGTCTGAACTGGCCTACAATAGCCGCTGAAATATCAGTGCTTGCATCAGGGGTCGTCCAGGCAGCCGGCAGCTCAAAGTCCGTTGCGGGATACAATTGCGGCGACATGGGCGTAGTCGCTCCGTCGTACATCTGCTCAATCATCTGCACGACTTCTTGCAGGGCATCATTAGAACATACGTTGGAAACAACGACGCCACAGGCCCGGTCTGGTATGGCTACATGATACCCTTCAGGAAACAACTGGCTTAGCTCGTAGGACAGGAGTACTTTGCTGGAACTGATGGTATCCTCATCGTTTACAAAAGCGACCCACGCAATCTTACCGTCTGCATCGCGCTGGTGATAACGCTAAGTATTTTGTCTGTCGAACGTTATCGAGGGCCCGGCGCTGCCACTCATTGCCTGAGTTTTCCAACTCATTCGACTCATCCCGGTCCAGATAAACCATAGCCTCGCCGTAATCCACCCAAGTTAAGATGAACTCCTGGTTGGGCAGGGCTACATGCGGTAAGTCCCAGCTTCCGCTTTCGATGTATTCCCGCGGTACGATAAGCGGATGCAGACGAGCTATGTCTAGCATATTCAATTACTACCTGAGGTGATAGACCCGCCAAAATGCGGATAAAACCGCACTTGCCGGCGGGCTACTACGCCGAAACCCGAAACGCGGCCGGGGTCAGGCCGGTCTTGCTCTTGAACAGCCGGCTGAAGTACTGCGGGTACTCGAAGCCGAGCTGAAAGGCGGTTTCGTTGACCGTCAGCGAGGTACTCAGCAGCAGGTGCTTGGCTTTGTCGATGAGGGCGTGGTGCAGGTGCTGCTGGGTGGTCTGGCCGGTGAGGGTGCGCAGCAGGTCGCTCAGGTAGGCCGGCGACACGTGCAGCGCGTCGGCGAAGTGCTGCACGGTGGGCAGCGGCTGCGGCCCCTCCCGGGCAAAATATTCCGTGAGCAGTTGCTCGAAGCGGCTGAGCAAATCGTGCTGGGCGGCCCCGCGGGTGAGAAACTGCCGGTGGTAGAAGCGGTTGGCGTAGTTCAGCAGCACTTCCAGCTGGGCCACCAGCACGTCCTGGCTGAAGGCGTCGATGGGCTGCTCGTACTCGCGCCGGATGCCCAGCAGCAGGCCGTTGAGCAGGTCTTCCTCCCGCGCCGAGAGGTGCAGCGCCTCGTTGGACTGGTAGGAAAAGTACCCGTAGCCGGCCAGCTTCCGGCCCAGCGGGTACTTCCGCAGCAAATCGGGGTGAAACACCAGCATCCAGCCCTCCAGCGCGGAAACGTCCAAGTCGGGGTCGGCGGCGAAAACCTGGCCCGGCCCGACGAAGAACAGCACCCCTTCGCGGAAGTCGTAGGACTGCCGGCCGTAGATGATGGTGCCCTTCAGGCCGCGCTTCAGCGCCACGGTGTACAGCTGCTGCACTACCGGCGTGGTCACCGGCGGCAGGCAGCGGGCCTGCGCCAGGTCGATGACGGTGAGCAGGGGGTGCGCCGGTGCGGGCAGCCCGTAGAAGCGGGTATAGTCCGTCACGGTGCTCAGCACGCGAAATTCTTTGGCGGCGGGTTTCATGATTATTCCTTTGGGACTATTAGTACGCGTTGACCGTCATGTCGAGCTGGGCGAGACATCTCGCGTGTTGACGTTGAACGTTCGGAAAAGAACGGTACAAAAAGAACGTCCTGCTGAGCGCAGTCGAAGCATCTCTACCGCTGAGGTCGGATAGTAATTTCTATCTGGCGAAGCGGTAGAGATGCTTCGACTGCGCTCAGCAGGACGACCTATTTTAGTCGTTCAACGAAGCACGCGAGATGTCTCGCCCAGCTCGACATGACGTTCTGGTTACGCCTCTGCATCAAGCGCTGGATTGCCTGGCATAGCAACTTACATCCCGGTGGGGTAAGCGGCGCCGGCGGCGCTGCCCACCGGCATGATGGCGTCGAGTTCGGCCAGCTCCTGCGCCGACAGGGCAAGGCTGGCGGCGGCCACGTTCTGCTCCAGGTACTGGCGCCGCTTGGTGCCCGGAATGGCCACCACGCCCTGCGTCAGCACCCAGGCCAGGGCTAGCTGGGCGGTGGTGACGCTTTTCTCGGCGGCCAGGGCTTCCAGCTTCTGCACCAACTCCAGGTTCTTGTAGAAGTTTTCGCCCTGGTAGCGCGGGAAGTGGCGGCGGAAGTCGTCGGCGGCGAAATCGTCGGGCGTTTTGATGTCGCCGGTGAGGAAGCCGCGGCCCAGCGGCGCGTAGGCCACGAAGCCGATGCCCAGTTCGCGGGCCGTGGCCAGGATGCCGGCTTCCTCCACCGTGCGGTCGAACAGCGAGTATTCCGTCTGCAGGGCCGTGATGGGGTGCACGGCGTGGGCCCGGCGCAGTTCGTCGGCGGGGGCTTCGGAAAGGCCCAGGTAGCGCACCTTGCCTTCTTCCACCAGCCGGCTCATGGCGCCCACGGTTTCCTCCACCGGCACCTGCGGGTCGATGCGGTGCAGGTAGTAGAGGTCCACGTAGTCGGTGCCGAGGTTGCGCAGGCTGCGGTCGATGCAGTGGCGCAGGTACTCGGGGCGGCCGTTGAGCCGGCCGGTCCACTGCTGCCGCTCGTCGTCGACCTCGAAGCCGAACTTGGTGGCCAGCACAACCTCCGGGCGGCGGCCCGCAATGGCCCGGCCGACCAGCCGCTCGTTGAGCAGCGGGCCGTACAAATCGGCCGTGTCGAGCAGGTTCACGCCCAGCTCCAGGGCGCGGTGGATGGTGGCAATGCTTTCGGCCTCGTCGGCCGCGCCGTAGATGGCGGCGCCGTTGATGGGGCTCATGCCCATGCAGCCCAGCCCTTCGGCGGGGACTTGCAGGCCCTGGCTGCCCAGGGCTACGCGTTGGAGGGTGCTCATGCGGGGTTACGGAAAAACGGGTGAATAATCGACCCTGCAAAAATCCGCAAGCCCGCCCCCGCCCCTGCTATACAAATCGAGGCTTCTCGAACACAAAACGCCGCCGTAGATGGCGGTCCACAACTCCTGGTTCCCGCGCGGGCGCACCATGGTAGCGTCTACCGCTGCACTTCTACCCCAGCACCGCCGCCACCGGCACCTGCGGGTGCAGCACCATAAACACCAGCTCCTGCAGGATATCGGCCTCCGACATGGAGCCCGATTCCACGCCCTTGCTCTGCAGGTCGGCGCGGCGCAGCAGGCGGATGATGTCGCGGGTGCGCTGGTACGAAAACACCTTCATGGCCTGCTGGTACTCCTTCTGGGCGTACGGGTTCGTGACGCCGATTTTCTTCCAGTCGGCGGCCGAGGGGTTCGGCACGGTGTGCAGCTGCAAGAGGCGCAGAAAGAAGTTGAAGAGCAGCGTCAGGTTCGGGATGAGCGGGTTGTCCTTGGGGTTCAGCGCAAAGTGCCGGATGATGCGGTTGGCCTTGAGCACGTCGCGCATGATCAGCGCCTTCTGCAGCTCGAAGATGTTGTAGTCCTTGCTGATGCCCACCATGCGCTGCACGGTGGCCGCGTCGATGGGCTGGCCGGGCTGCAGGTTCAGCTCCATTTTCTGGATTTCGCCCAGCAGTCGGGCCAGGTCGGGGCCGATGTACTCGCTCAGCAGCTGCACCGCGTCGTCGTGGATGGGGCGCTGGCGCTGCTTCATGGTGGCCTGCAGCCACTGCGGCACCTGGTAGTCGCGCAGCTTGTCGGAGGTCAGCAGCACCGCGTGCTCGGTCATGATCTTGCCGAGCTTCTTGCGCCCGTCGAGGCACTTGTGCTTGTGGGCAAACACCAGCACGGTGCTCGGCAAGGGGTTTTTCAGGTAGGCCTCGAGCATGGTCTGCCCGGCCTCGGCCTCCAGCCCCGGCAGGTTCTGGGCCTCCTTCACGATGACGACGGTGCGCTCGGCCATCATGGGAAAACGCCGGGCCTGCCCGAGCACCGTCGGAATGTCGGTGTCCTTGCCGTAGAGCACCACCTGGTTGAAGCCCTTGTCGGCCTCGCTCAGCACATGCTGCTCGATGAAATCCGATACCAGGTCGATGTAGTACGGCTCCTCCCCCTGCAGAAAATACACCGGCTGAAACTGCCGCTTCTGCAGCTGTTGCATGATCTGGTCCGGGCTGAGAGCGGGCATTGGGGTACTACTAAATGAGAAAAGCGGAATATTCGCCGAACGGCAAGCTGCCAGTGGCCTTGCAAAGGTAACGCCGCCCGGTACCTTTCCCCGCACCTTTATCACCCCATGATGCCCGTTTCCGCTCCCTCACGCCCGGCCCGCCCAATACGTCTCGACGCGTGGCTGCTCGCCGTGGCCGCCGGCAAATTCCTGATGCAACTGCTGCTCTCGGGCCGCTACGGCCTGCACCGCGACGAATACCTCTACCTCGACATGGCCCACCACCTGGCTTGGGGGTACAAGGAAATTCCGCCGCTGCTGGCCCCGCTCTCGTGGCTGGCACAGGCCGTGCTCGGGCACAGCGTGGTTGGGGTAAAGTTCTTCCCCGCCCTGTTCGGCGGGCTCACGGTGCTCCTCACCGGCCTGATTGCGCGCGAGGCGGGCGGCGGACGCGGCGCGCAGGTGGCGGCGGGGCTCGGCGTAGCCCTGGCGCCGGTGTACCTGGCCATGCACGGCTTGTTCCAGCCGAACTTCCTCGACGTGTTCTTCTGGACGCTCTACGGCTGGCTCCTGGTGCGCTTCGTGCACACCCACGAGCCGCGCCTGCTGCTCGGGCTGGGCGCGGCCATCGGGCTGGGGCTGCTGGCCAAGTATACCACCGCGTTCTACGTAGCAGCCTTGGTGCTGGCCTTGCTGCTCACCCCGGCCGAGCGCCCCTGGCTGGCCACGCGCTGGTTCTGGCAGGCCGTGGGCTTGGCCGCCCTGATTTTCCTGCCCAACCTCGTTTGGCAGGCCACGCACCACTGGCCGGTGCTCGGGCACATGAACAAGCTGCAGGAAACCCAGCTCACCCACGTGTCGCCGGTCAACTTCCTGGTCGACCAGCTGCCCATGACGCTGGCCGGGACCGGCCTCTGGCTGGCGGGCCTGTGGTTTGCCTTTACCCCCCGCGGCAAAGCGTACCGCCCGCTGGCCCTGGCCTATTTCTTTGTTATCGGAATACTGCTGCTGACCCGCGGCAAAAACTACTACGCCGCGTCGGTCTATCCCCCGTTGATGGCGCTGGGCGCGGTGTTTCTCGAACGTAAAAGCCGGGTAGCCTTGGCTGGTACGCTGGGGCTGGGCGTGGCGCTGGCGTTGCCGGTTATCCCCGCCATTCTGCCCGTTTTTTCCATTGGCAGCCTCAGCCGCTACGTACAAAAACTAAGCATCCTCGAAGGCGTAACCCGCTGGGAAGACGGCCAGCAGCACGCCTTGCCGCAGGACGTGGCCGACATGCACGGCTGGAACGAGTACGCCCCGCTGGTGCAGCAGGCCCTGGCCAAGCTGCCGCCCGCCGAGCGCGCCCACTGCATCGTGTACGCCGACAACTACGGGCAGGCAGGCGCCGTGAACTGGTACGGCCCGGCCCTCGGGGTACCCCGCTGCTACTCGCTCAACGGCTCCAATTCGTATTGGATGCCCCAGCCCGATACAATCAGCGCCATCGTGTACGCCAACGAAGGCGGCCCCGACGATAACCTGCCCCGGATGTTCCGGCAAAGCGAAATCGTGGGTCGTGTCCGGAATCCGTACGCCCGTGTTCGAGGCGGCGAAGTCATCCTGTACCGCCACCCCAAGCCGGAGTTCCTGGGATTTGTGCGCACCCGCATCAAGGAAGCCCAGGAAGGCTTCGAATAAACGACTTGCGGCGACAGCGACCCGGCCGCTTACCTTTGCCCCAGATAGTAGTTGGCAGTTGGCCGTTGCGAGTTGGCCGTTTGTTCTGCTCCTGCGGCCCTGCCAACTGCCAACCAACAACTGCCAACTAAATGACCCTTATCGACGAACTGCGCTGGCGCGGCATGTTTCACGACATGATGCCCGGCACCGACGAGCAGCTGCAGAACCACGCGCCCGTCTCCGGCTACATCGGCTTCGACCCGACGGCCCCCTCGCTGCACATCGGCAACCTGGCCACCATCATGCTGCTGGTGCACCTGCAGCGCGCCGGCCACCGCCCCGTGGCCCTGGTGGGCGGCGCCACCGGCATGATCGGCGACCCGTCGGGCAAGTCCGCCGAGCGCAACCTGCTCGACGAGGACGCGCTGCGTCGCAACCAGGCCGGCATCCGGGCCCAGCTGGAGAAGTTCCTGGACTTCTCGGAAGGCCCGACCGGCGCGCTGGTCGTCAACAATTACGACTGGTTCAAGGACTTTGGCTTCCTGCAGTTTCTGCGCGAGGTAGGCAAGCACTTGACGGTGAATTACATGATGGCCAAGGACTCGGTGAAGCGCCGCATCAGCGGCAACGAGGACTCCGGCGCCGAGGGCCTGAGCTACACCGAGTTCAGCTACCAGCTGCTGCAGGGCTACGACTTCTACCACCTCTACAAAGAGCTGGGCGTGACGCTGCAGATGGGCGCCTCGGACCAGTGGGGCAACATCACCACCGGCACCGAGCTGATCCGCCGCATGACCGGCGGCGAAGGCAAAGCCTACGCCATGACCGGCCAGCTCATCACCAAGGCCGACGGCACCAAGTACGGCAAGTCGGAGACGGGCACCGTGTGGCTTGACCCGACGATGACCTCGCCCTACCAGTTCTACCAGTTCTTCCTGAACGCCGCCGACGCCGAAGTGCCGCGCCTGATCCGCGTGTTCACGCTGCTCCCCCAGGCCGACATCGAAGCCCTAGAAGCCGAGCACGCCCAGGCCCCGCACCTGCGCACCCTGCAGAAGGCTCTGGCCAAGGACGTGACCATCCGCGTGCACGGCCAGGCGGCCTACGAAGCGGCCCTGGCGGCTTCGCAGGTCTTGTTCGGCGGCGGCGACCTGGCCTCGCTCGACGAAGCCAACCTGCTCGACGTCTTCGCCGGCGTGCCGCTGGTGGAGGTGCCCCGCGCGGCCCTGGCCGAGCACGGCGTCATCGGCCTGCTGAGCGAAGCGACCGGCAGCACCATCTTCCCGAGCAAGGGCGAAGCCCGCAAGATGATTCAGGGCGGCGGCGTGAGCCTGAACCGCGAAAAAGTCACCGCGGAGCAACAGGCCACCGACGTGCCGCTGTTGCTCGATCGGTACATCGTGGCGCAGAAGGGCAAGAAAAACTACTACCTGATCAAGCTGACCTAGCCAGGTAGGTCGACCGCAACACAAAAAGGGCGTCTGGTTTGCACCAGACGCCCTTTTTTGTAGGGTAAGCAGAGCGGCCTGACCGGGCCGCCCGGCATTACTTCTTCTTCGCCGGAGCAGCTTTCTTGGCAGCGCCAGCAGCCGGAGCAGCTTTCTTAGCGGCAGCGGGCTTCGCAGCGCCGTTCGAACCACCAGCAGCACCAGCGGCGCTGTTTTTGGTGTTCTGCACTTCAGCGCGGATTTCCTGTGCCATGTTCTTCAGTTCCTGCATGCCCTTGCGCACGCGGGTGCCGGCAGCAGAGTTGCTCTTGTCGTAGAACTTCTCGAAGTCAGCTTCCAGCGACATTACGAGGTCACGCAGCTTGCCAAAATTGTTAGCCATGAGAAAAGAGAGGGGGGTTAGTGGTGTGAAACAAGGGTTTGACCGGGCCTAATATACGAGCATTTCAAATCAAAGCTAATTTTCAACTTTTTTTTTCAACCCCCTTTCCGCGCCGTATGGGCGCTTTTCACCACCCAAAATCGGCGTTTTGCATTTTCGTCCTTGGCTAAATTCTCTGCATAAAGTACAAAAACAAAGCCACCCGCTGCGTTAGCAACGGGCGGCTGAGCTTACAGGCCAAAAAGGGGTTTCTAGGCCGTAGCGGGCTGTTTGGAGTACAGGCCCTTGTCCAGCTTGGCGGCAATGGCCTCGAAGGCGGCAATGGTCTGGTTCACGTCTTCCAGCGTGTGCACGGCCGTCGGGATGAGGCGCAGCATAATCACGCCTTTCGGCACCACCGGGTACACCACGATGGAGCAGAAAATGCCGTAATTCTCACGCAAATCGAAGGTTAGGGCCGTGGCGTCCGGAATTTCGCCGTTCAGCAGCACCGGCGTTACCGGGGTGGTGGTGGTGCCGATGTTGAAGCCTTTCTCGCGCAGGCCGCTCTGCAGCGCCCGCACGATGGTCCAGAGGTTTTCCTTCAGCTCGGGCTGGGTGCGCAGCAGCTCCAGGCGCTTGAGCGCGCCCACCACCAGCGGCATGGGCAGCGATTTGGCGAAGATCTGGCTGCGCATGTTGTAGCGCAAATATTCAATTACCGGCTCGGGCCCTCCGACGAAGGCACCGATGCTAGCCATGGACTTGGCAAACGTCGAAAAATAAAGGTCGATGCCATCCTGCACGCCCTGTTCCTCGCCTGTACCGGCGCCCGTAGCGCCCATCGTGCCGAAGCCGTGCGCGTCGTCAACGAAGAGGCGAAAGTTGAATTTCTCCTTCAGCGCGACGACGTCCCGCAGGTTGCCCTGGTTGCCCGACATGCCGAAAGCGCCCTCGGTAATCACCAGGATGCCGCCGCCCGTCTCGTCAACGATGCGCTTGGCGGCTTGCAGTTGCTTTTCGAGGCTCTCCATGTCGTTGTGCCGGAACACGAAGCGCTTGCCAGCGTGCAGGCGTACCCCGTCGATGATGCAGGCGTGCGACTCGGCGTCGTACACAATCACGTCGTGGCGCGACACCAGCGCGTCGATGATGCTGACCACGCCCTGGTAGCCAAAGTTCAGCAGCAGCACGTCGTCCTTCTTGATGAAGTCGGCCAGCTCGTTTTCCAGCTGCTCGTGGTAATTGGAGTTGCCGCTCATGATGCGGGCGCCCATGGGCAGGGCCATGCCAAACTCGGCAGCGGCCTCGGCGTCGGCCTTGCGCACCTCGGGGTGGTTGGCCAGGCCGAGGTAGTTATTGAGGCTCCAGGTCAGGACTTCCTTGCCCCGGAAAATCATGCGCGGCTTGATTTCGCCTTCGAGCTTGGGGAAGGTGAAGTAGCCGTGGGCGTAGTGCGAGTGGCTGCCGAGCGGGCCGCGGTTGGCGGCAATTCTCTCAAAAATGTCCACGCGGGGATGCTTTTGGGTGAGTAAGCGGAAAAAACCATCGGCCCGCACCGCGCTGGGCACAGGCCGACTGCGGCGCAAGTTACGAAACGGCGTTCAGCCAACGCGCGTTAGGCACCGTGATATTCGGCATAACGAATAGCGCCCCCGTGGGGCCGCCAGCGGCCCCACGGGGGCGTGTCCAGGCCTTGTTCAGCTTCAGCCGGCGGCCGGCCTCAACTGCGGTGCGCACCGCCGCTGCCGCCCGTTCTGCCGGCGCGGGGCGCGCTACACTCGGCCCTACCTATTACTTTCGGCCTTCCAACCCTCTGCTCCCTCCCCTTGCCCCCTTCCGGCATGAAGAAAATCACCAAGCTGCTCGTCGCCAACCGCGGCGAAATTGCCCTGCGCGTGCTGCGCTCGGCCCGCGAAATGGGCCTGAAGACCGTCGCCATCTACTCCGAAGCCGACCGCAACGCCCTGCACGTGCGCTACGCCGACGAGGCCGTGTGCGTGGGCCCGCCCGCCTCCAAGGACAGCTACCTGCGCGGCGACAAAATCATTGCCGCCTGCAAGGAGCTCGGCGTCGACGCCATCCACCCCGGCTACGGCTTCCTCTCCGAAAACGCGGAGTTTGCCCGCCTCGTCAAGCAGGCCGGCATCATCTTCGTCGGTCCCTCGCCCGAGGCCATGAACATCATGGGCGACAAGCTCTCGGCCAAGCAGGCCGTGAAGGCCTACGACATCCCGCTGGTGCCCGGCACCGACGAGGCCATCAGCGACGTGGAAGAAGCCAAGCGCATTGCCCAGACGGTGGGCTTCCCCATCCTGATCAAGGCCTCGGCCGGCGGCGGCGGCAAGGGCATGCGCCTGGTGCACGCGGCCGCGGAGTTTGAGGAGCAGATGCAATTGGCCATCAACGAAGCCACCTCGGCCTTCGGCGACGGAGCGGTGTTCATCGAGAAGTTCGTGACCGGCCCGCGCCACATCGAAATTCAGGTATTAGGCGACGAGCACGGCAACATCGTGCATCTGTTCGAGCGGGAATGCTCCATTCAGCGCCGCCACCAGAAGGTGATTGAGGAAGCGCCCTCTTCGGTGCTCACGCCCGAGCTGCGCGCCGAAATGGGCCGCTGCGCCGTCGACGTGGCCCGGGCCTGCAACTACACCGGCGCCGGCACCGTGGAGTTTCTGCTGGATGACCAGCGCAACTTCTACTTCCTGGAGATGAACACCCGCCTGCAGGTGGAGCACCCCGTCACGGAAATGATTACGGGCCTCGACCTGGTGAAGGAGCAGATCAAGGTAGCCCAGGGCGAGCCGCTGAGCTTCCGCCAGGAGGACCTGAGCATCACCGGCCACGCCCTGGAGCTGCGCGTGTACGCCGAAGACCCGCAGAACAACTTCCTGCCCGACATCGGCCGCCTGCAAACCTACGTGCGCCCCCAGGGCCCCGGCGTGCGCGTCGACGACGGCTTCGAGCAGGGCATGGACATTCCCATCTACTACGACCCGATGATTGCCAAGCTGGTCACTTACGGCGCCAACCGCCAGGAAGCCATTGACCGCATGCTGCGCGCCATCGAGGAGTACCAGATTACCGGCATCGAAACCACCCTGGGCTTCGGCACCTACGTGCTGCGCCACCCTGCTTTCGTCAGCGGCGACTTCGACACGAACTTCATCAAGGACCATTTCCAGCCCAGCGTGCTGCAGCTGCAGCCCAGCCCCGAGCTGGCCCAGCTGGCCGCCGTGCTGGCCGCCAAGCTGCTCACCGAGCAGAAAGGTGGCACCGCCGCCACGAATGGTGCGGCTGCGGGCGGCGCGGCCGTGCCGGTATCGAACTGGAAGAAGAACCGGTTGGCTCGGTAGTATTCTGCTGAACTGTTGAAAACAGAAAAGCCCGGCTGGAATCAACCGGGCTTTTCTGTTTTATATTTTTTGGTTGGCTTACTTTGAGAAACGCACAACTTGAACACTATCCGTATGGGCGCTAAACACGTTTGCTTTGCTTGTTGCCAAGCTTTTAATGCCCCTTATGGAACGATAGGGCCAAAGAAGTGCCCAGCCTGTGGAGACGTTATCGTGATAATGGCACAACAATTTCGACTACCTAAAAAGCGTGAAACAGCCAAGTGGAAGGTCGCCAAGCATCTAGCAGACCACGGCTTTTATTATCAGCACATTTACGAGCATCCGTGGGGAGGCCAATACATGAAGTACCCAACCACGATGCAAGAGGCACAAGAGTTTGTCAAAACTTTCCAGCAACAAGCCAGAAACCCTGGAATGATTACGAATGTCCCAGTGGCAACACTCCATAAATAAACCAAGCAGGAGCCTACTTTAACTGTATTCCCTAAAACCACCCCGCCAAGTCCCGCACCCCAATCGGGCGCTCCACGGTGAAGCCTTCCCCGAACTCTACCCCGATAGCGTGGCCGAACTCCCGCGCCCGGCCTTCCACGAAGTGCCAGAACTCCGGTGAGGAAATGTGGGTGTGCGGCTGCCCGTCGGCGGCCACGTTGAACTGCGAGCCGTAAGCGGCCACCGAGGCGCGCTTGGTTTCCCAGTGGGCCGAAATGTCCACCACGAAGTCGGGCTTGATGTAGCGGTCCTGGATGAAATGGTACACCCGGCCGGGGCGCCAGGGGGCCTGGGGCTGCCCGTCGTGGCCTAGCGTCTCAATCATGCGCAGGCCGGCCAGGAAGCAGGCTTCGGAGGCTAGCTGCGAGCCACGGCCGTGGTCGGGGTGCCGGTCGTGCACGGCGTTGCAGAGCACGACGTCGGGCTGGTAGCGGCGCACGGCGCCGATGATGGGCAGCTGATGCTCCCGGTCGTTGCGGAAGAAGCCGTCGGGCAGGCCCAGGTTTTCGCGGATGCTGATGCCGAGGATACCGGCGGCGGCGGCCGCTTCCCGCGCCCGGGTTTCGGGCGTGCCGCGGGTACCTAGCTCCCCGCGCGTGAGGTCCACGATGCCTACTTTTTTGCCTTGCGAAATGGCCGCGGCAATGGTGCCGCCGGCGCACAGTTCCGCGTCGTCGGGGTGCGCGGCCAGGATCAGAATGTCGAGTTTCATTAGGTAGTTGTCAGTTGCCGGTTGTGAGTTGTCGGTAGAAGCCGCCGGTATGCACTGGTAACTCACAACCGCCAACTGACAACTCTATTTGATCCGTATCGTGCGACCGACGCGCAGGGTGGAGCTGCTGCTCAGACCGTTCAGGCGCCGGATCTGGGCCTGCGAGACGCCGTACTTGTCGGCAATTTCCGACAGCGTATCGCCCGAGCGGATCTTGTGCGACACGGTGCGGCGGGCGGCGGTGGGCTTGTGCTGGGCGGCGCGGGCCTGCACGGCGGCTTTCATGCGGGCGGCCTGACCGGCGTAGCTAAACAGCGCGGCCGTGATTTCCAGGTTTTCCTTGCGCAGCTGGTACTCCGGGAAGTTGTAAATCTCTTCCGGGTTGATGGGGTTGCCCTCGTAGCGCACCTCGTAGTGCAGGTGCGAGCCGGTGCTGCGGCCGGTGCTCCCGCCCTTGCCGATGAGCTGCCCGGCCTTGACGAACGTGCCGGGCTTCACGAGTTGCTTGCTCAGGTGGCCGTACACCGTCTCCAGGCCGTTGTAGTGCCGCACCACGATGTAGTTGCCGTAGCCGCCGCCGTCCCAGTTCACCACGCGCACCACGCCGTCGAAGGCCGTCTTCACGGAGTCGCCGGTATCCAGGTCCAGGTCCACGCCGTAGTGCCAGCGGTAGCCCCGAAAACGGAAGCTCGAGGTAACCGGCGTCGTGTTGAGCGGCATGCGGGCCATGCGTTGCCGCGCGGGGTCGGTCAGGCGCAGCGTAAGCGTGTCGCGGTAGTTGCGCGGGTCGCGGCGGTACGGGTTCACGTAGCGCGTGTCCCAGATGGAGTAGTAACCCGCCACCTTGATCCACGACGAATCAATCAGCACTTCCTCCGACATCTCCACGATGCTCTGCTGGCCTAGGTTCAGGGTGCTGGTATCCTCGCTGACGATGCTCAGCGGCTTGGCCGGCCGAAACACCGACTTGGCGGCTTCGGAGTTATCGTCGGGCAGCTCTTCGGTTTCGATAACGACGGCCGTGTCGGGCCGCACGTAGCGGATCTTGGGGGCCCTGATGCGGAAGAAATCCTTCGGCGTGCCGGCTTTGGCTTTGGTTTTGGGCGTGCGGCGGCCGCGCTGGGCGTGGGCCGCCTCTGGAGCCAGGCACAGCAGCAGGGCTAGCAGCCCGAGCAGCCAGAATTTGAATGCGTTTGACAAGTGCAATAGGACTGGGTGGAATCCCCGCGGGCCACGCGTGGCAGCGCAGCCCTCGGGAGCCCGCAAAGGTACGGAAGCCGAGCAAAACGGGCCGGCCCACCCCGCAGGTGAGCCGGCCCGTTGCAACGGCCAAATACAATTTCTAGTATTGGCCCGCACCGAAAACCTAGTGCACACCCAGCGCCGCCAGGTACCGCTCCGCGTCCAGCGCGGCCATGCAGCCGGTGCCGGCCGCCGTCACGGCCTGCCGGTACACGAAGTCCTGCACGTCGCCGCAGGCAAACACGCCGTCGACGTTGGTTTTGCTCGTGCCCGGAATGGTCTTCAGGTAGCCCTGCTCGTCGTGGTGCAAGTACTCGCGGAAGATAGCCGAGTTCGGTTCGTGCCCAATGGCCACGAAGAAGCCCTCGATGGCCAGCTCACGCGTCTCGTGGGTCAGGATGTTCTTCACCCGCACGGCTTCCACAGCGTGCTCCCCGAGGATTTCGTCGGTGGCCGTGTTGAACAACACCTCAATCTTGGGGTTGTCCAGCACGCGCTTCTGCATGATCTTGGAAGCGCGCATCTCCCCTTTCCGCACCAGCATGTACACCTTGTTGCAGAGGTTGGCCAGGTAGGTAGCCTCCTCAGCCGCCGTGTCGCCGGCGCCCACGATGGCCACGTCCTTGCCGCGGTAGAAGAACCCGTCGCACACGGCGCAGGCCGATACGCCCGAGCCGTTCAGCCGCGCCTCCGACTCCAGGCCCAGCCACTTAGCCGAGGCCCCGGTGGCAATAATGACGGCGTCAGCGGTCAGCGTGTGCTTTTCGTCAATGGTAACGCGGTGCGGGTGGCCCGAGAAGTCCACCGAGGTGGCAATGCCGTAGCGAATATCGGTACCGAAACGCGCCGCCTGCTTTTTCAGGTCTTCCATCATTTCCGGCCCCATGATGCCGTCGGGGTAGCCGGGGAAGTTCTCCACGTCGTTGGTAATGGTCAGCTGCCCGCCGGGCTGCAGTCCTTGGTACATAACGGGCGCCATGTTGGCGCGGGCCGCGTAAATGGCCGCGGTATAGCCGGCCGGCCCCGACCCAATGATCAGACACTTGACGTGTTCTGCGGCAGTATTCTCCATGTGTTGCAAAACGAATTCCGTAAGGAGCGGCAAAGGTAAGTCCCTCCGCGGAAGTACTAGTCAAAACTCGTACTACCCGCGTCGGAATGCGGCCGAATGACCGCATAGTACCATAGTGGCAGATGTGTCGGTAAACCGTCTGCCACTTGGTCAAACAAAAACCCCGACCATCGGGTCGGGGTTTTCGCTGCTGACGAATGTCAGGAAGGTTATTAGCCCAGGTACGGCTTCAACGCTTTGCTGCGCGAGGTGTGGCGCAGGCGGCGGATGGCCTTTTCCTTGATCTGGCGCACCCGCTCGCGGGTCAGGTTGAACTTCTCGCCGATTTCCTCCAGCGTAAGCGAATGCTCGCCGTTCAGGCCGAAGTACAGCGTAATCACGTCCGCTTCGCGCTTGGTGAGCGTGGAGAGGGCGCGCTGCACTTCCTTGCGCAGCGAGTCGTTCATCAGGCCCATGTCCGGCGACTCTTCGTCCTCGTTTTCGAGCACGTCGAGCAGGCGGTTTTCTTCGCCTTGCACAAACGGCGCGTCCACCGACACGTGGCGGCCCGAAATCTTGAGCGTGTCCACCACTTCCGAGGTGGTCAGCTCCAGTACTTCGGCAATTTCCTCGGGCGAGGGCTCCCGCTCGAACTTCTGCTCCAGCTCCGAAAACGACTTGCTGATCTTGTTCAGCGAGCCGACGCGGTTCAGGGGCAGGCGCACGATGCGCGACTGCTCGGCCAAGGCCTGCAGGATGGACTGGCGAATCCACCACACGGCGTAAGAGATGAACTTAAAGCCACGGGTTTCGTCGAAGCGCTTGGCGGCTTTGATCAGGCCGAGGTTGCCCTCGTTGATCAAATCGCCCAGCGACAGACCTTGGTTCTGGTATTGTTTGGCCACCGACACCACGAAGCGCAGGTTGGCTTTGGTGAGCTTTTCCAGCGCCTGCTGGTCGCCCTCCTTGATGCGTTGCGCCAGCGTTACCTCCTCATCGGGAGTGAGCAGATCGACCTTACCAATCTCCTGGAGGTATTTATCCAGCGACTGGCTTTCGCGGTTGGTAATCTGCTTGCTGATTTTTAACTGTCTCATTGTAGACGGGCGCGAAGGGTAAAAAGGTGCAGGTTGGTCTTGGAGAGGATTTTCCGGCGGGAACCTCGGTCAGAAGGGCCTAACAGCACCTCCTGACCGAAAGTTCGCACCGTCGTAATACGACTGCCTTCCTACGAATTAACGGTTGCCTTGGTAGCGGTCCGACCGCTCCCCACGCTCCGGGCGCGGGCCGCGGTCGGGACGCGGGCCGCGGTCCGGACGGTCACCGCGCTCGGGACGCTCGGGGCGCTCCGAAGGCTCTACGTAGCCTTCCGGCTTCGGCATCAGGCTCTTCATCGACAGGCGGAACTTGCCCGTTTTCTTGTCAACCTCTACCAGTTGCACCTTCACTTCCTGGCCCACCGTCAGCACGCCTTCCAGCGAGGGCAGACGGTCGTAGCTCACTTCGGAGATGTGCAGCAGGCCGTCTTTGCCGGGCATGAACTCCACGAACGCGCCGTACGCCTGGATCGAACGCACCGTGCCGCTGTAGGTCTCGCCTACTTCCGGCGTGGCCGCGATGCCGCGGATACGACCCACGGCAGCAGCCATGTCGTCGGCGTTCGAGGTGTAGATGTACACGTGGCCCTTCTCGTCCTTCTCCTCGATGGTGATGGTCGCGTTGGTGTCCTTCTGGATCTGCTGCACCACTTTGCCACCCGGGCCGATGATGGCGCCGATGTACTCCTTGTCGACCAGAATCTTCGTGGAGCGCGGGGTGTGGGGCTTCAGGTCCTCGGCCGGAGCGGCCAGGGTCTTGGCCATTTCGCCCAGAATGTGCAGGCGGCCCTCCCGAGCCTGGTGCAGCGCTTTGGTTAGGATTTCGCTCGACAGGCCCTGGATTTTGATGTCCATCTGGCAAGCCACGATGCCCTTCTCGGTGCCGGTTACCTTGAAGTCCATGTCGCCGAGGTGGTCTTCGTCGCCTAGGATGTCCGACAGCACGGCGTACTCCCCCGTTTCCTTGTCCTGCACCAGACCCATGGCAATGCCCGAAACGGCGGCCTTGAGCTTGATGCCGGCGTCCATCAGCGCCAGCGAAGAGGCGCAGACGGTAGCCATCGACGAGGAGCCGTTCGACTCCAGGATGTCCGACACCACGCGAATGGTGTAGGGGTTTTCGTCTTCCGACGGCAGCACTTTCTTGATGGAGCGCATGGCCAGGTTGCCGTGGCCCACCTCCCGGCGGCCGGGGCCGCGGTTGGGCTTCACCTCGCCGGTCGAGAAGGCCGGGAAGTTGTAGTGCAGCAGGAACTTGTTGTAGCCCGACACCATGGCCGAGTCCACAATCTGCTCGTCGAGCTTGGTGCCCAGGGCCACCGAAGTCAACGATTGGGTTTCACCGCGGGTGAACAGGGCCGAGCCGTGGGCACCGGGCAGGTAGTTCACCTCCGACCAAATGGGGCGGATTTCCGTCAGCTGACGACCGTCGAGGCGGGTGCGCTCCTTGATCATCATGTCACGGATGGCCTTCTTCTCGGCCGAGCCGTAGTAGCGGCCGAACATTTTCAGGTCGAGCTCGGGGTTCTCAGCCAGCAGCTTTTCCAGCAGCGGCTTCTTGATGGCGCCAAAGCCTTCCTTGCGGCCGGCTTTGCTCGGGTTACCCGACTTAGCCACCTCATACGCAGCCTGATACACGGCTTCGTTAATCTGCTGCTTCAGCTCCTCGTTTTCGTCGTACTTGGGGTACTCGCGCTTCACGTGCGACTTCTCTACGGCCTGGCCGAGTTCCTGCTGCACGCGCACTTGCTCCTTGATGGCTTCGTGGGCGAAGGCAATGGCTTCCACCATTTCTTCCTCGCTCACTTCGTTCATCTCGCCTTCCACCATGGCCACCGAGTCGATGGTGGCACCCACGATCAGGTCGATGTCGGCGCGGGCAATGTCGGCGGTCTTGGGGTTGATCTGCAGCTGGCCGTCGATGCGCGCGACGCGCACTTCGGAGATGGGGCCAGCGAAGGGAATATCGGAAACCGAGAGGGCGGCCGACGCAGCCAAGGCGGCCAGGGCATCGGGTTGTACGTCCTTATCGGCCGAAATCAGCGAAATCATTACCTGCACCTCGTAGTGATAGTCCTTGGGGAACATCGGGCGCAGGATGCGGTCTACGAGACGGGAAACCAGCACTTCGTAGTCCGACAGACGGCCTTCGCGGCGCTGGAACGAACCGGGAATCTTGCCGGCACCGCCGAATTTCTCCTGGTAGTCCACCGACAGCGGCAGGAAGTCCACGCCTTCGCGCTGCGAGGGCTGCGAGACAACCGTAGCCAGCAGCATCGCGTCGCCGAGGCGCACGACGACGGCGCCGTCGGCGAACTTGGCCAGCTTGCCGGTTTCGAGGGAGATCTGCCGACCGTCGGGCAGGGTAATGTGTTTGGTAACCGCGTTGTAAGGAGGCATTCCTTCAGGGGTAGCTTGGGTGATTGACAGCGTGTGGGCAGCGAAGCCGGACGAACTCAGCAAGACGTCCGGCGTATCCGGCTCATTTAAAACTAACGTGCCCGGCAGACCGAGGGTGCCGGGCAACGCAAAAAAAGCAGGGAACCCGGCCGGCGGGCTCCCTGCTTTCTGGAGTGGGTTACTTGCGGATGCCCAGCTCCTTGATGATGGCGCGGTAGCGGTTGATGTCGCGCTGCTGCAGGTAGTTCAGCAGACGACGGCGCTTACCTACCAGCTTGAGCAGGCCCAGACGGGTCGAGAAGTCTTTCTTGTTGACTTTCAAGTGCTCCGTCAGGTGCGAGATACGCGTGGTAAACAGCGCGATTTGCGATTCGGCCGAACCGGTGTCGGTTTTGGTCTTGGCAACGCCGTGCTGTTCGAAGATAGCCTGCTTGGCTTCGGTAGTGAGTTTCATCGGCAGATAGGGAGAAAGCCCCGTCTTGGATTAAAAAGTGTGAAAAAGAGAATACGCCGGCAACATAGCTAGGCGTGGCGCAAAGGTAAGGAAATATTCGGGTGATTGGGCAATTCGAAGACGCAACCGCAAGCTGCTTGGTGCGGCGGCGCCGGTGCAACCGGCGACCTACCCGGCTGTGGTGACGGGCGCGGGCTTGCGAACAAACCACTTCGGCAGCTTGCGCGAGAGGCGCAGCCAGAAGTCGACTTCGAAGAGGCTGGAGTCGCGGCGGGCTTGGTAGAGAAAGAACAGCCCGGCGGGCAGCAGCACCACGTTCGACATCCACATGCCCAGGCCCACGGGCATCACGGCCTCGCGGCCGTACTTCTCGCCGATGATAGAGACAACGTAGAAGATGATGAAAAACAAAATAGACACCAGCACCGGCACTCCCAACCCACCCTTCTTGATAATGGCACCGAGCGGGGCGCCGATCAGGAACATCACCAGGATGGCCACCGACTGCGTGTACTTGCGAAATACCTCAATACGGTAGTTCCCAGCTTCGCGGGCCGTGCTGCTCAGGCGCTCGGAGTAGCTTCCCAGAAAAGCCTTCATGTTGCGCGCGCGGCTGGCAGCGCTTTCCAAAGTATTGTTGTTGATGGGTGCCACTTTGGTGCTTGGCACCTGCCAAGCAGCCGTGCGCACGTCCGAGCGTTGCCCGGAAGTATCGAGCCGTTGGTACAGAAAGTAGGGGTTGATCTGCGCCGCAGCCAGTTGCCGCTCCTTGGCCAGAAACGTGTGCATGGAATCCACGAAGCCCTGCAGCTGGGGCAGGGTGAGCATGATCTTGTTTTCCTTGAACAAGTCCTCCTTCGTGCGGTCAAGGCTGAAGGAAGCCAGGGAGAAGATGATGTCGGTACGGTCGAATTTCTGCTGCACAAAGCCCGCGCCGGACCGGTCGCGGGCGGTGGGCTGCTCCACGTACTTGCGACCGTTGAAGAGTTCCAGCGCGAGGTACTGCCCGTCGTAACGCGTAGCCATGCGGCCGGAATCGGCCAGTACCATGGCCACGTTGCCGCTGTTGCCGCTGTGGTCGTAGATCATCACCCCGTAGAGCTTCTCCCCGTTCTCGCCGGCTTTGTTATTGACCTTGATGGTGTAGCCCGGAATGCCGCTGTAAAAGACGCCGGGGCGGATGTCCAGGGCCAGTTTCTGCTGACGCACGTCCCAGAGCAGGCTATAGGCCTTCAGGTTGGCCTTGGGCACGATGGTATTGTTGAACCAAAAAGCAAAGCCCGCCAACGCGGCACTAAACAGCCACACCGGCCGCAGAATGCGCAGTAAGGAAACGCCCGACGTTTTGATGGCAGTTAGTTCGTGGTGCTCCCCTAAGTTTCCATAGGTCATCAGCGACGAGAGCAGCACGGCCAAAGGCAGCGAGATAGGCACAATGAGCACGCTGAAATACATCAGCAATTGTAACAGCACCCCCGTGCCCAGATCCTTTCCCACCAAGTCATCGATGTACTTCATCATCGTTTGGGTAAGGAAAACGAACTCCACCACCGCAAACGTGAGCAGGAAAGGGCCAATGAAAGCCCGCAGGATAAGCTTATCGAGTTTCTTCATGCTAACGAGAGCCGAACAACAGCGCTAAAACACTGAAAACGGCCGCAAAGGTACGCCCCGCTTCGCAGGCGAGGCCAGCAAACAACAAAAAAGGAGCGGTTACCGTCCGACCGGAACGGTTCCACTCCTTCTCAAACGCAGGCTCAATTAAAAAAGTGGCTTAGCCTCCTACCAACTCGCGCAGGTTCTGCACGAGGTTATCCCACATTTCCTGTAGCTCGATGTCGTCGGTTTCCTCCGAGTAGTCTACCACCCGCAGAAATACCTCCTGCGTCAGTTCCGACGACTCGATCGTAAAGTCCAGGTAATTGGCATCGGGCATGTGGCGCCGCTCAGGACCCAGAAACACAAACCGGGCTGAGCGGTTGGTGCGTTGTGAGGTCAGCTCAGCCATGTGGGGCTGATTGTCCCACACAAAATTAAAGATGTGCGGATTGATCATCTGCACGTCTTGGCAGAACCACTGGCGCAAGCCCGTAGCCGAGGCCAAGTACGGGTAAAGAATTTTCGCCGACGCGTTGACGGGGTACTCCTGCACGAAGCGATGTTTGGAGCGAGTAGCAGAAATGGGCATAGGAAGTGCGGAAAGCAGAAAATTAGGCACCCTGGGTTTCAGCCAGATTGGCGACTTGCGGCAAGATACACGGGTTTTTTTTCCAGCAACGCTTGCACGAGGTTAAATCTTCGCTTTACCTTTGCACCACCAATCAGGGCGGGGTAGCTCAGTTGGTTAGAGCACAGGATTCATAACCCTGAGGTCACGAGTTCAACTCTCGTCCCCGCTACAGCAGAAGCAGCCGGTCCAAAAATGGACCGGCTGCTTTTATTTGCTACCAGCTCGTCTCCGGGAAATAGTGCCCGAGCAGTACCAGAGCTACGATTTGGCCACCGATCAGCCAGAAAACGCAGCGAAAGTGCGCGCAGGCTTCTGTAGCAGCGTCCGCTCTTGCCATTTGCGCTTTTACGAAAACGTGCTGTTATGCCCACCTATGGGGCGCTCGTTTGCAGGTGCGGCAAGGCCGATCGACTTATATCTGTGCTCTACGCCAAGGCAGGTTGCGCAATTGCTGCCGAAGCACCGTTGATAGGCCTTCAACATGAGCTTGTATTGCAGATCTTCGCGCAACAAAAAAGCCCGACCACAACGGTCGGGCTTTTTTGTTGCGCGAAGAGATAAGGCTAGGCCTTTACTTTCTCCACAATGCCTTTGAATGCCTCGGGGTGGTTCAAAGCGAGGTCGGCCAGAACTTTGCGGTTCAGGTCGATGCCAGCCTTTTTCAGGCCGCCCATGAACTGCGAGTACGACAGGCCGTGGATGCGGGCACCAGCGTTGATACGCTGAATCCACAGGGCACGGAAATCGCGCTTCTTGGCTTTACGGTCGCGGTAGGCGTACAGCAGACCTTTCTCGACCGCGTTCTTGGCAACGGTCCAGACATTCTTGCGACGGCCGAAGTAACCTTTGGCCAGACGCATTACCTTTTTGCGACGGTGGCGCGAGGCCACGTTATTGACGCTTCTTGGCATAACCTACTTGTTTTTGGCGGCCGGTGCCTGCTTACTGGTTAAGCGGCTTGGCGAATAACCGGACGCCGGGTTGAAAAAAAGAATTCAGCGGGAGACGAGCCGCCGCTTAGAGGACCAGCATGTCCTTCACCCGGTTCATGTCAGCAGAGCTAACCAGGGTGACATGGGTCAGGTTGCGCTTGCGCTTGGTGCTCTTCTTGGTCAGAATGTGCGACTTGTACGCGTGCTTGCGCTTTACTTTGCCCGTACCGGTGAGCGAGAAACGCTTCTTGGCGCCGGACTTGGTTTTTACTTTCGGCATTGTAGAAAAGGTTGAAGGGTAAAACAACGGCGGCCGGCTGCCTAGGGCCGGCTCGCCTGAACATCGGAGCGGCTCACGCCGCGCAGAGGTGCTTATTCAGCGGCTTCGTTGGAAGCCGGAGCCTTAGGAGCAGCCTCCTTGCTGCCGGCTTCCTTCGGAGCGGCAGGCTTGGGGGCGGGCGAGCCGGCAGGCTTCACGACCACGGCTTTGGGCGCCAGGTACAGGAACATGCGCTTGCCTTCAAGCTTGGGCAGTTGCTCTACTTTGGCCAGGTCCTCGAGGGCCTGGGCAAACTTGAGCAGCAGGATTTCGCCGCGCTCCTTGAAGACGATGGAACGGCCTACGAAGTGCACGTATGCTTTGATCTTAGCCCCTTCCCGCAGGAATTCCTGCGCGTGCTTGAGCTTGAAAGCAAAGTCGTGGTCGTCGGTGTTGGGTCCGAAACGGATTTCTTTGACCACCACCTTCGTCTGCTTGGCCTTCATCTCGCGGGTGCGCTTCTTCTGCTCGTACTTGAATTTCGAGTAGTCGATAACGCGGCATACCGGCGGGACGGCCGTGGGAGAAATCTCCACGAGGTCCAGACTCTGCTGCTCCGCCATGCGGCGAGCTTGGTCGGTGGGGTATATGCCCTGCTCCACGTTGTCGCCGACTAGGCGGACTTCGCGGGCCGTAATCTTGCCATTGATTTTGAACGGCTCCTCCACTTGACGCGGAGGGAGGCGGCGGTTGGGGGTTCTGATAGGACTATCGGTTTAGGTGAAACTTGGTCGGGTCAACAGCCGGAAAGCAACTGACAATCAGCGTCGCCAACTATTTGAGCGGGCGAATATCCGGCTATTTTCCCGAACGACAAAATTCAGCCCGCCGAAAACGCGGTTTCCGGCGGGCTGCAAGGGTTTTAACGGCTGATGCGTAGGATTAGTTCTATTTGCTCCCATTGTCATCTTGACCAGCAAGACCGTCCAACAAAAAAGCCCAGTCTCATCGACCGGGCTTCTTATTAATCAAGAAGTAAAGGTGCCAGCAGGTTTCCCGGGCCCCTATTTACCATTGGAGGCATCGATTACACCACCTTATGACGCTCACCAGATGCGAAATGAGCAAGATCTGCTTGATGAGGCATCATACTATAACAAAGGGACTATGAATGAGTGGCCACGGCGCGGCCGCTCATCATTTCCTCCACCTGCTCCTGGAAGTTGCGAATGAATAGCTCGATGGGCATGGAGCCCAGGTCGCCTTCGCCATGGCGGCGGACCGAAACGATGCCGTTTTCGGCTTCCTTCTCGCCCACCACCAGCAGGTAGGGAATCTTCTGCATCTCGGCGTCACGGATTTTGCGGCCGATTCGCTCGTCGCGCTCATCCGTGGTGCCGCGCAGGTCGGCCTGCTGCAGCTGGGCCAGCACCTGCTGGGCGTAGTCGTGGTACTTCTCCGAAATCGGCAGGATGATGAACTGCTCCGGGGCCAGCCACAGCGGGAAGTTGCCGGCGCAGTGCTCGATGAGCACGGCCACGAAACGCTCCAGGGAGCCGAACGGGGCGCGGTGCAGCATCACCGGGCGCTGACGCGAGTTGTCCGGGGCCACGTACTCCAGCTCGAAGCGCTCGGGCAGGTTGTAGTCGACCTGAATCGTGCCGAGCTGCCACTTGCGGCCCAGGGCGTCGCGCACCATGAAGTCGAGCTTGGGGCCGTAGAAGGCCGCCTCGCCCAGCTCCGTGACGGTGCGCAGGCCGCGCTCCACGGCGGCTTCCTGAATGGCCGATTCGGCGGCTGCCCAGTTCTCGTCGGTGCCGATGTACTTCTGCTTGTTTTCCGGGTCGCGCAGCGAAATCTGGGCGGTGTAGTCCTCGAAGCCGAGGGCGCGGAATACGTAGAGCACCAGGTCAATCACCTTGATAAACTCTTCTTTCACCTGGTCCTGGCGGCAGAAGATGTGGGCGTCGTCCTGGGTAAAGCCGCGCACGCGGGTCAGGCCGTGCAGCTCGCCCGACTGCTCGTAGCGGTACACCGTGCCGAACTCCGCGAGGCGCAGGGGCAGGTCGCGGTAGGAACGCGGCTTGGTCTTGTAAATCTCGCAGTGGTGCGGGCAGTTCATGGGCTTGAGGAAGAACTCCTCACCCGGGTTTGGCGTCTTGATGGGCTGAAACGAGTCGGCGCCATACTTCTCGTAGTGGCCCGAGGTCACGTACAGCTCCTTGGCCCCGATGTGCGGGGTGACGACGGGCAGGTAGCCGGCCTTCACCTGGGCACGGCGCATGAACTGCTCCAGCCGCTCGCGCAGAGCGGTGCCTTTGGGCAGCCACAGCGGCAGGCCCGCTCCTACCCGCTCCGAAAACGCAAACAGCTCCAGCTCCTTGCCTAGTTTGCGGTGGTCACGCTTGCGCGCTTCCTCCAGCTTGTGCAGGTACTCTTTGAGCTCCTTGTCTTTGGGGAAAGTAATGGCGTAGATGCGCGTGAGCTGCTTGTTCTTCTCGTTGCCGCGCCAGTAGGCCCCGGCCACGTTCAGCAGCTTGGCCGCCTTGATGGTCGAGGTATCCGGGATGTGCGGACCGCGGCAGAGGTCGGTGAAGTTGCCCTGCTCGTAGAAGGTGATGCTGCCGTCTTCGAGGCCTTCCAGCAGGTCCAGCTTGTACGGGTCACCTTTCTCGGTGAAGTAGGCCACGGCGTCGGCTTTCGACACCTCGCGGCGCTCGTAGCGGCTCTTGTTCTTGGCCAGCTCCAGCATCTTCTGCTCGATCTTGGCGAAGTCGTCGGGGCCGATGCTGCGGCCTTCGCCCAGGTCCACGTCGTAGTAGAAGCCGTTTTCGATGGGCGGGCCGATGCCGAACTTGATGCCGGGATACAAGGCTTCCAGCGCCTCGGCCAGCAAGTGGGCCGAAGAGTGCCAGAAGGTATTTTTCCCCGCCTCGTCGTTCCATGTGAGAATCTCCAGGTTGGCGGAGTCTTGGATGGGGCGGTGCAGGTCGCGGACTTCGCCGCCTACGCGCACGGCCAGGGCGTTGCGGGCCAGACCTTCGCTGATGCTAGCGGCCACGTCGTAGCCGCTTACACCTGCTTCGAACTGACGCACGGAGCCGTCGGGGAGCGTGATGTTAATCATATAAAAACGTGCAAAAAAGCAGTAGCCCGCAAGTTAGCAGCTTCGGCCGCAGAAACCGCGCGCTGCCGCAGAAATGGCCTTGGCTTGCCGAAGCGCCTCGGTAGCGGCGCGTGCGTCAGTTGGTGGGAGTCGGCAAGGTCAGGGGCTTGACTTCCAACGGCTCCAGATCGGGTTGGGCGGCCGCCGGCACGCGGCGGGGCTGTGGCAAGGGAGGCGCCCCGTACACCAGCTTCAGGGAGTCCAGCTGCCTGTCGGGCAGGCGCTGGCCTACTTTCCAGACTTTGTACGTGTAGTGGCGGTTGCCGGGAAACTGTTTCACCAGGGCCCGGTAGGCAATCCAGGCAGCCTGGGTTTGCCCCACCCATTCGTAGCTCTCGGCCAGCATCAGGCCCACATCGGGCAGATATTGGCTGCGGCGGCGCGCCCGGCTCAGCGGGCGAATGGCCTGCGCGTAACGCTTGTTTTTGTAGTGGTAAAGCCCCAGGCGGTAATCGGCGCGGTACAGGGTGCTGTCGAGGCGGGTGGCCCGGGCGTACTGGCGAGCGGCGCTATCGGGCTGGCCGGCGAAATCGAACACGCGGCCGCGGTCGTACCACAGCGCGGCGTAGCTGCGGTCGATGCGCAGGCCGCTTTCGATGTAGGGTGCGGCGGCCTGGGGCTGGCGGTTGGCGTTGAGCAGGTAAGCTGTCTGGTGGAGCACCTCGGGCTGGCGCGGGGCGCGGGCGGCACTGGCGCGCAGGTAATCGAGGGCCTGCACGGTGTCGCGCAGGGCCGAATACACCAGCCCCTTGTAGAACAGCGCCGCGGCGTTGTCGGCGTCTTCGCGCAGCACCCGGTCCAGGTAATCCAGCGCCGTGGAATATCGGCGGGCCGCCAGATTGGTTTCGCCGAGCAGCAGGTGCAGCTCGGGCGGGTTGTAGCCGCGTTGCTGGGCCTGGGCCACCGCGTCGATGGCGGCCTGCAACTTGCCCTGCGCCCGCAGCGCGCGCGCCTTGGTCAGGAAGAACTCCCCGGGCGCGTCGTCGTCGAGTTCAATGGCCCGGTTAATATCTTCCAGCGCGGCTTCCAACTGGCCGTCCTCCACCCGAAAAGCAGCGCGACGGGCGTAGAGAACGGGGTTACGCGGCTGCCGGGCAATGGCCCCGTTCAGCTCGGCCGCCTGGATGTCGGGCCCGCTGCGCACCGTGCGCAGGTCCACCATCGTATCGGGGTGCTCCTCGTCGGACGCAGCCTCTCCGCAGGCCAGCACGAAGGGACTCAGAGCGACAACAAGCAAACGAAGGCAGGGGCGAAACACGGAAGGTGAAAGCAAAAGCGAGGCCGCAAAGGTACGGACTCGCTCGCGCTACGCCGCAGCATCAGCGGGCGTCCGCCGACGGCAGCTCGCGGTGGGTGGTTTGCAGGGCCTGGATGAGCGCCGCGTCGCGGCCGTACACGTCGGCTAGGTGGCGCAGCGCGGGGCCGTCGTCGGCGTGGCAGGTGAGGTAGCGGATATGAATGGGAATGGGGTAGCGCAAGGGAAAGTACTTGCTGTATCCCCCGTAGACGCTGTCCCACATGCGTTCCACGAGGCGCTGGCCTTTTTCGGGCTTATCGGCGTAGTCGCGGCGCAGCAGGAAGACGGCCAGTTGCAAGGGCTTTTCCAGGCGAATGCAGCCGTGGCTGAGGGCCCGCACGGGCTTGTTGAAGAACTTGCGCGAGGGCGTATCGTGCACAAAGATGTCGTGGGCGTTGGGAAAGCGAAATACCACGTTGCCCAAGGCGTTGTCGCCGTAGGCAGCCTGCCGGATGGTGTAGGGGAACGATTCCGCGGTGACCTGCTTCCAATCGACGCGCCGCGGGTTCACAACCTGCCCTTGCCGGTCGTAGAGCACGTAGTTGTTGGCGTCCATGTAGCCGGGGTTGCGACGCAGTTGGGGCAGCATTTCCCGGGTCGCGATGCTGCGGGGCACTTTCCATTCGGGGGAAGTCTGGAAAAACCGAACGCGGCTGCTGAGCTCCGGCGTGGGCGTTGCGGGGCCGCCCACCACCACGCGGAAAGTGCGAACCACGGCCGACCCGCGCACAACCTGCAGCGAATAAGCCGGAATATTGACGACCAGATACGCCGTATCGGCGGCTGGTTCCCAGCGCAGGCGCTGCAGGTTGGCGGCGACCTGCCAGCCCACGCGCCGGGCTGCGGCCGTGTCGGTGCGGCACAGGCGCTGCCAGGCCCACACCAGCCGCACGTAGCTGCGGCTGCGGGGCTGCGCGGCCAGCAGCTCGCGGGTGAAGTCCTTGCTGCGCCGCGCGGTGTGCAGCCACGTAACCGGATCGAAGAGGGAGTCAGGCGCGCAGGTGGCGGGCAGCAGGCTTTCCGGCAGCAGCGGTCCGCGCCGCAGCTGGCTGACAAACTGCAGCAGGGCTTCGGTCAGCTGAGTTTCGGCGGCGGCGCGGCGGCGCAGCTGCGCCCGCGCCGACCCAACCGGCCGCAGTGAATCCAGCAGTGCGCCATCAGCGGCCGCGGAAAAGCTGACCGGATTGAGGCCGTACTCCCGGGCCAGCAGCAGCAGCTTCCGCCCGGCCGTAGCGGCGGGCAGAGGCCCGGCAGTATCCGTCCATACCGGCGCGAATCCGACGCTGGCGTAGAAGCGCTGCACCTGCCCGGCCAGCACGGTGGTTTCTCCTTGTCCGGTCAATAGGTCGCGGCGCAGCTGCTCAGCCGTATCCGCGTCGGATTGGGCTGCAGCCGGCCCTGCCAGCAGCAGCGCCCCTGCTGCAAGCCACAGCTGTATCCGCTTACATTCCGACGGGCCCATACTACACTGGCGGCGCGACAATGGCCAATCCGCACCTGCTAGTAAGATACGCAATAGCAGCCAAGCCGAATGCACGTGGGCAAAAGAAAAGCCGAGCCGGCTGGACGGCCCGAATTCAGCTTGGCAAGGGGCTCAGAAGCGTTCCAACTGCTCCAGCAGCTTGCGACACCGGCGGCTCATTTCCAGTTCCTCGCTGGTCATGGGCTGCAGTTCCGCAGCTTCTCGGAGCACGGCCACGGCCGCTTGGTGCAGTCGTTGATTCTGGTACACGCGGGCCAGGTCATAACAGAATTGAATGCGGCACGGATCCAGCGCCCGGGCTTTACGCAGGGCTTCCATGGCGCGGGTATTGGAGGCGCCGGTAGGCGGGCCGCCTAGAAACAGCCGGCAGTAGGCCCGCTCCACCAGGTTCAGGTGCGCCACACGGTAATTCCAGCGCCCCATTACCTGCCAGGCCTCGGGCATGTTCGGGCTTAGCTCCACAGCCCGGTTGATGTAAGGCTTCATGCTCTTGAAGAGGCTGAGCCGGTCGCGGGCACTGCGAATCGTGGCTTGCTGCGCCAGGGTCAGGGCAACGGCGTAATTGGCTTCCCCGCCCTTGGGGTTGACGGCGTAGGCCCGGTCGGCGTACTGCCGGGCCGAGGTGTAGTAGGCGCCGCGGCGGCTTTCGTCGGTGTAGCGGCTGCCGATATTCAGGCTCAGCACCGCCGCCTGCCAGAGGGCGTCGTAGTTGCGGGGAAAAGCACCCAGCACCTGCTCATAGCGGGCCAGGGCGGCCGATTCGCGGTACTGCAGTTGCAGGCTGCGCGCCTCTTTCAGCAACGCGGCCACATCCACGGACGTGGGCTTAGCGGGGCCGTCCTTGGGGTCGTCGGCCCGGGCGCCGGCAGTCGTCAGGCACCAGCAAGCCAGGCCCAGGGTCAGGCGGCGCAGGGTGGATGAACGATGACGCGAGGTAAGCATACGCGGGTAAAGGCAGGAAAGGCTGCTGAGGGTAAGATACGGACTTTGAGCCCAAAAGCTGCAACGAACCGCGGCCCGGCTCCACCCGTCGGCCAGGGGCAGACAGGGGAACCGGGCCGCAGTTTAACGGGTACCCGCCGGGATGCGTTGCCTTAAAACAGCGTCATCTGCGACTTGGGCCGGCGTTGCAGCAGCGCCTGGGCACGCTCCACTTCCTCGGGCGAAATATCCACCGGGCCGTCGTGCTCGGGCAGCGGCTCGGCCTCCGCCGCAGGCGCGGCGGCCGGGCGCGGAATGGTGGCCGGGCCTTTCTTGCGGGTCTGGGCCTTGCGCTCCGGCTCGGGTCCTTCGTCGGTGAGCAGCTCCACGCTCAGCACCTTGAAGTAGTTGAGTTTGTTGCCCATGGCCTTCCAGCCCTTCACGTCGATGAACTCGTGCAGGTGGATGCGCTCGGTGAGCTTCTCCCCTTTCTTCTCCTTCTGCACTTTCACCTCGATTTCGGGTACCACGCCGCAGGTGGCGCACACCAAGTGCGTGCCTTTGGTTTCGGGGATGAAAAGGAAGCGCTTGGCCACGGTGCTCGTCTCCACGCGGAAACGCTTGACGAAGTGCGTTTTGGTTTCGCCCTCCACGTACACGGCGTTGATGACCGTATCCGGCTCAAACTTGCGCAGCAGCACGATGTTGCGCACCTCGAAGTGAATAGCCGGGTCGGGCGGTGTCAGCTCGTAGGAACCGTCCTTGTACACCACCAGAATGGTGTTGTCCGTGTCGAAAGTGCCCAGGAAGCGGCCGTGCCCGCCGGTGTTGAGACGGCCCACCACTTCGTCGAAGAAGATTTCGCGGCCGCCGAGCGTGGAGTCGCCAAGGGCTTTCTGCGTAATCTTCTTGACGGGCTGCTTGGTCACGATGTTGCCCATCGAGCCCTTGCCCTTGATGGCCAGCTCAGCAAAGTCGAAGTCGAACTGCTTCACGCGGGCCGGGGCCTTGTCGGAGAGCTGCACGGCCACCAGCTCCGATTCGGAGTTCGGGTTGGCCGTCAGGTACAGCACCTTGGAGTTCTTGCCGCCCTTGGTCAGGTCGTACGCCTTGTCGCGGGTGATGCCCGTGACGAGGAAGCGCTTGGCGTAGCTGATCTGCGAGGGGCCGTCCACGTAGATCATGTTGTACACCAGCCGGTCGTCGTTCTTGTTGTAGATGCCCACATGCAGGATGTCCTTCCCGACGAAGGTTTTCTCCGCAATCTTGGTCACCACGAACGTGCCGTCGCGCTTAATGGCAATGATGTCGTCTAGGTCGGAGCAGTCGCACACGAACTCGTCCTTCTTCAGGCCGTGGCCCACGAAGCCGTCCTGGCGGTTGACGTAGAGCTTCTGGTTGGCCACGGCCACCTTTTGGGCCGTCACCACGTCGAAGGTGCGCAGCTCGGTCTTGCGTTCCTTGGCGTCGCCGTACTTCTTTAGCAGGCCTTCGAAGTAGCGGATGGCGTAGCGCGTGAGGTTGGCCAGGTTGTCGGCCACCTCGGCCAGCTCCGTTTCCAGCTTCTGGATGTACTCGTCGGCCTTGAAGCCGTCGTACTTCGAGATGCGCTTGATGCGGATTTCCGTCAGGCGCGTCAGGTCTTCCTCCGTGATGGCGCGGCGCAGCACAATGCGCGTGTCGTTAGCCTTTTCCTTCTCGCCCGCGATGCGCACGTACTTTTTCAGCCCCGCGTCGATGGTTTCCAGGATCTGCTCC
Organism: Hymenobacter coalescens; assembly: GCF_054783195.1. Lineage (NCBI taxonomy): Bacteria > Pseudomonadati > Bacteroidota > Cytophagia > Cytophagales > Hymenobacteraceae > Hymenobacter > Hymenobacter coalescens. The sequence goes on from NZ_BAAGRA010000002.1 coordinate 84,127, forward strand.
CAGGTTTCGCACTCCTCGATGCGGCGGTAGATGCGGTTCTCGATGAAAATCTTCTCCAGCGAGGCCGAATGCCACTTTTCCTGCAGCTCTTCTTCCCGGATCTGCAGCTCGCGCTCCAGCAGGCGCAGGGTCTTCTGGGTGCTCAGCCGCAGCATGTCCTCCACCGCCACGAAGCGCGGCTTCTCGTCGATGATGACGCAGGTGTTGGGCGAGAGGCTGATTTCGCAGTCGGTGAAGGCGTAGAGCGCGTCCATCGTGAGGTCCGGCGACACGCCCGTGGGCAGGTGCACCTGGATTTCGACCACGGCGGCGGTGTTGTCGACCACCTTCTTGATTTTGATCTTGCCCGCTTCCGAGGCCTTCACGATGCTTTCCATCACACCGGTGGTCGTCGTGCCGTAGGGCACGTCGCGGATGACAAGCATGGTTTTGTCGAACTTCTCGATGGTGGCGCGCAGGCGGAGCTTGGAGCCGCGCAGCCCGCCGTTGTAGTTCGATACGTCGCAGAGGCCGCCCGTCGGGAAGTCTGGGTACAGCACGATGTCGCGGCCCTTGAGCACGTCGATGGAAGCCTTGCACAACTCGCGGAAGTTGTGGGGCATGATCTTCGTGGACAGGCCCACGGCAATGCCCTCGATGCCCTGCGCGAGCAGCAGCGGAAACTTCACCGGCAAGGTCACCGGCTCGCGCTTGCGGCCGTCGTAGCTGGCCTGCCACTCGGTGGTATCGGGGTTGAACACCACGTCGAGGGCAAACTTGGAGAGGCGCGCTTCGATGTAGCGCGGCGCGGCCGCGCCGTCGCCGGTGCGCACGTCGCCCCAGTTGCCCTGCGTTTCGATCAGCAGGTCCTTCTGGCCCAGGTTCACGATGGCGTCGCCGATGGAGGCGTCGCCGTGCGGGTGGTACTGCATGGTCTGCCCGATGACGTTGGCCACCTTGTTGAAGCGGCCGTCGTCCATCTCCTTCATGGCGTGCAGGATGCGGCGCTGCACGGGCTTGAGGCCGTCCTCGATGGCAGGTACGGCGCGCTCCAAAATCACGTAGGAGGCATAGTCCAGAAACCAGTTCTGGTACATGCCGCCGATGGAGCTGATGTCGTGAATGGTTTCGCCGGGCTTGAACTCGGCTTCTTCTACCTGCACGACAAGCCCGGCCTCTTCCTCGTCACCGCCGCCCAGCTCATCAGCTTCGGCCGGCAGATTGTCCTCTAACTGAGCTTCGGGGTCCGTAGCTGGCAGCTCGTGGGCATCGGCCGCGGCGGGTGCGGCCCCAAAATCAATGGTATCCCCGACGCCGAACAACTCGGGGTCTTGTCCGTTCAGGTTCTGCTCGTCGGGGGTGTGGTTGTCGTTTGACACTCGCGGGGGGTGGCGTCGGCCACGGTTATGTTCTTGTACCTCTCCCCGGCGGCCAACCAGCCGCCGAAGGCTCCTCAAAACAAGGCCGGGGCAGGTTTAGTGCACCGGCGTGAAAACGTACGATTACCTCATGGGCGAAACGCAAAAGCAACAGATAACATGCTGGGCCAGGAGCTTCGGCCAGGAGGATAAGCCAAGCGCGGTACGCCGGCAGCTATCCGGGCACGCCGGGGGCCGCCAAAAATACCGTTTGCTGCGCAGAGCACAACAATATCCAAGCCCGTAAACGACGATAAAGTTCCTAATTTTTTTAGTCTTTCCCAGCTTTGCGCTTAGATATATTTGCCCAAAAGCTGGCTTACCTCTTGGCAGACCGTGAAAAAGGCCGCAGGCGAACTAACTATATTAGCAAAGCATCAATCTTCCCCGGCCATGGATTCACCTCACGAAAACGGTACAACCCGCGACAAGCAGGATTGACCTGCCCGTCGCGGGTTGCGTTGTAAGAGGCGTATCGTGCGCCAGAGCCGGCGCAGGGCTACGACTTAGGCAAAATGCTGCTGTAGAATGTCGTCTACTTTTTCCTTGGTGAGCGGCTTGCTGATGAAGCCGGCCGAGCTCAGCCGGTGCATGCGCTCCACATCCTGCGGGTGCAGTGACGTGGTCAGCATCACCACCACGACGTTGCCCTGCCGGGCCAGGGGCAGCTCGGCGTAAGCCTCCATGAACTCAAACCCATCCATTACGGGCATTTTCACGTCTAGTAGCACCAGTACAGGGTGCTGCGCGGTGGCTTCGCTGCAATGCGCCTGCAGCGTTTCCAGGGCTTCTTGCCCGTTGAGTGCCACCAGCAGTTGCTCGGCCACGTCCAGGCGCTTGAGCAGCAGCTGGTTTAAGTAATTCGTGGTGTTGTCGTCATCAACGAGCAGAACACAGGCGAGCTTAGGCATGTCTGGGGAAAGTAAGCGGCACAACGGGTGCAGGCGGCACTGCCCATACGGGCTAGCGGGGGAAATAGACGGAAAAAGTTGAGCCGGCGCCGATTTGGCTTTCCACTTCGATGCGGCCGCCGGCGTTTTCCATGATGCGTTTGACCATGTACAGCCCAATGCCGGAGCCGTCCACGTGGTCGTGAAAACGCTGGAACATGGTAAACAGGCGCGTATTGTTGGCCACCTGCAGCCCCAGGCCGTTGTCCTGCACGCTGAGAACTACGTGCTGCGGCGTAGAGTGACAGGCGATGCGCACTTCGGGCCGTCGGTCGGGGTGGCGATACTTCACGGCGTTGCTGAGCAGATTGTACACCACCGAGCGCAGGTTTTTCTCCGAAAACGAGATATTCGGGCAACTGCTCACGGCCACCTCCACGCGGGCGTCGGCCGCCTGCAGCAGCGGGGAAAGGTCCAGCGACACTTCGCGAATCAGCGTAATCAGGTTAACCTCATCGGCCGGTTGCTCCTGCTCCTTCTGCAGCTTGGTCACCTCCGTCAGGTGGTCAATCGTCCGCTTGAAGCGGTCCACCGAATCCTGAATCATGACCAGCAGCGGCTGCACCGACGGGCTGGCGGCCAACTCGACCGGCAACTCCGGCAGCAGCGCCTGCAGCAGCCCCTCGATGTTGTTGATGGGGGCTTTCAGATCGTGCGATGCCGTGTAAATGAAGTTATCCAGGTCCTCATTGATGCGGGTGAGCTGCTCGTTGTTGCTGCTCAGCTGCTGCTGGGCCTGCGCAATGTGGTCCTGCGCGAGCTTTTGCTCGTGCAAATCGGTGTAGGTGCCGATCCACTGGATGACTTCACCCTGCTCGTTGCGCGAGGGCAGCGCCCGCCCCAGCATCCAGCGGTATTCGCCGTCCTTGCCGCGGATGCGGCATTGCACTTCCAGGGCCTCCCCGGTGGCAATGCTCTGGCGCCAGCGCTCCACGGCCGGAGCCAAATCGTCGGGGTGAATCAAGTCGCTGAAGCGGTGCGCCGGGTCGGCCTGCACGTCCTGCCCGGTGTAGCTGAACCAGCGGCGATTAAGGTAGGTGTTGCGGCCCGCCGGATCGGCCGTCCACGCAATGTGCGGGATGCCCTCCAGAATACGGCTCGTTTCGGCGGCGGCCTGTTCCACCGCCTGCCGGGCCAGCGCCTGGGTGCGCAACTCCTCGCCCTGGCGGTTGATCAGCGCGTTCTGGGCCGCCACCCGGGCGCGGATAATGCTAATTTCCCGCTGGGCCGATACATCCGTAACGATGAGGGCCAGCACGGGGACCTCGTGAAATGTTAGCACGTTCAGGGCCAGGGCAAACGGCACCTGCATACCATTCAGGGCCTGCAAAGGCATTTCGCCCTTGCTTTTGCCGTTCCAGGCCTGCGTGCGAAGCCCGTGCCAATAGCCCCGAAAATCGGCCGGCACGAAGTCGCTGAAGCTCATGCCGATGACGCTTTGCAACGACTGGCCCAGCAGCGACGCAAAACAGGCGTTGCAATAGAGCACCGTGTCGTCGTCGCTGAGCAGCACGGCCCCTTCGTTCATCTGCTCGATGAGGGTGCGGTAGCCCTGGTCGGCGCCTTCCAGCGTGAAGATGCGCGGCCCCTCCGGCCCCTGCACGGCCAGCGCGTCGACCGCCCCGGTCCGGATAGCCGCAATCAGCTCTTCCGCCTCGTACAGGCGCTGGCGCAGCTCCGCATTGTCACGCGCCAGCGCGTCAGCGGAGGGGATGGAGTTATTCATGGCCGATTTCCTCGTTGGCCGCTTCGTCGTAAAGCCCCAGCAGCAGCAGTACCCGGCGGCGGTCCGACAGGTCGCCCACCAGAAAGCGCTTCAGGCCGGGGCTTTTCTTGACCAGCGTAGGTGCCGCAATGATTCGCTCGGGACCGGCCAATTCGGGTTGCTGGTAGATATCCACGATCAACAACTCGTAGCGCCCCTTCAGGTACTGCTCGCACACCTCCTTGATGTTGCGCACGGCGCGCGTGGAGTTGGGGGTGGCTCCCGTGATGTACAGGTGCAGCACGTACTCCGGGCCGGTGGTTTCCGCGGGTTGCTCGGGCTCCATGCGCGGCTATTTGCTGTCGACCGGCCGAATATCCAGCCCGACCAGAACGCGCTCTTGATTCGACAGGTCGCCGATGATTTTACGGATGGGCTGGGGCACCTTGCGCACCAGCGTCGGAATGGCCAAGATCTGGTCGCCTTCGGCCAGCTGCGGGTGGAGCAGCAGATCGATAACTTCCAGTTGGTAACGCCCTTTCAAGTGCTGCTCGCAGTACTTTTTGAGGTTGGCCAGCGCCATTACGGACTTGGCCGTCTGCCCGGCTACGTACAGGCGCAGCTCCCAGATTTCCTCGTCCATGGGTGGTAGTGATGTGGCCTGGGCCGGTTCCATAATGCAGTCTTACGAGTGGTAGGGCTATTCAGCCGAATTCGCGGCCGGGTTCGGGGGGGTACCGCCGGCAATGTGGCGGCGGCCCGAGGTCAACTGCTGCTGGCGCAATAGCTCCTCCTTGTTGATCTGCCGCAGTTCCTCCTCCACCGATTCGAACTCGGTGCGCAGGTTGGCAATGGTAGCCTCCAGCACCCGGCGCTTGCGCTCCAGCTCCCGGTCCTTGCGCTCCATTTCCTGCTGCAGGGCATGGGCCTGGGCCTGCTCCTGCAGCTGCTGGGTCAGGCGGCTGGCGCCCGTCACGATACCGGCCGGTCCGATGACCACATCGAGCAGCTGAATGCCGTGTTCGGTTACCACGAACTCGCGCACTTGATTGGAGTGGGCCATGCCGCGCGCCTTGAGGATGCTGACGCCGCGGTTCCGCTCGCCCATGCCTTCCAGGTCGCGGACGCTGATCCAGGTATCCACCAGGGATGAGACGCCTTCCTCGGTCATTTCCTGCTGCACGTTGCGGCCGCTGAGCAGGGAAGTAAACAGGGCCGTGATGCCGTTGACCTTCAGGTAATCGATCAAACGGGTGAGCATGCTGCGCACTTCGGAGATGTTGCCCACAGTAATCAGGTTGCTGATCGGGTCAATCACCACCGCGTCGGGCCGGAACTCACCGATGAGCTTGTGCAGCGTGACCAGGTGCTTTTCCAAGCCGTTGAGCGTGGGGCGCGAGGCTTCGATGCGCAGCAGGCCTTCCTCCTGGTAACGGCCCAGTTCAATGCCGACCGAACGCATGTTGCGCACCAGCTGCTGCGGCGACTCTTCGAAGGCAAAAAACAGGCAGCGCTGGCCCTTACGGCATACTTCCTGCGCAAAGCCGGCCGCCAGCGTGGTTTTGGCCGTACCGGCGGTGCCCGTGATCAGTATGCTGCTGCCGCGGTAGAATCCCTGCCGCCCAAACATATCGTCCAAGGCCGGAATGCCCGACGACACGATTTCGTCCGACACTTCGTGGTCCAGCTTCAGGGACGTGACGGGCAGCACCGATATGCCGTCCTCGGTTATCAGATAAGGGTATTCGTTGGTGCCGTGGGTGCTGCCTCGGTACTTCACGATGCGCAGGCGGCGGGTGGTAATCTGATCAATCACCCGGTTGTCGAGCAGGATGACGCAGTCAGACACGTACTCTTCCAGACCTTGGCGCGTGAGCGAGCCGTCGCCGCGCTCGGCCGTAATGACCGTGGTGACGCCCTTTTCTTTGAGCCAGCGAAACAGGCGCCGAATCTCGGAGCGCAGCACGCCTTGGTTAGGAAATCCCGAAAACAGGGCCTCGATGGTGTCGAGCACCACGCGCTTGGCGCCGATGCTGTCGATGGCGTAGCCCAGGCGGATGAAAAGGCCTTCCAGGTCGTACTCACCGGTTTCTTCGATTTCGGAGCGGTCGACGTGCACGTGGTCGATCCGGAGCATGCCCTCGGCCTGCATGGCCTGCAAATCGAAGCCCAGGGAGGTCACGTTGGCCGAGAGTTCCTCGGCAGTTTCTTCGAAAGCCATGAGCACGCCTGGCTCGCCGAACTGGGTAATGCCCCGCACCAGAAACTCCACGCCCATGAGCGTCTTGCCGCAGCCGGCGCTGCCACAGACCAAGGTGGGGCGTCCCAGCGGCAGGCCGCCTTCGGTGATTTCGTCAAGGCCATCGATGCCCGTGGGGGCTTTGGGAAGTTGGGGTAAGATGGGAACGACGGTGGGCGGAAAGGCTGACATGGCAGAGTCGGACGGGCAATGGAAAATGCCCGGCCCTCATGTGGCCAAGCAGCGGATAATGCAGTTAAGGCGCAGGAGGAAAAACGGGGCGCATCGGCCGCGAAGGCTGCAATAGTGGGCAGCGGGCCCGCTTCGCCTACGAATATTTTGGCACAAGGTACAGAAATGACCGTTGGCAGCGGGAGCAGCGCCCGCGTTTGCAACCATCCAACATTCCAGGCTGGCGAGCAGGCAAGTCAAGCCCCTACGGAGAAGCTAACGCCGCCGGGGCACCCGCGCATGGCGCCGCAGTCCACGTGATTGGCGCAGCCGTACGCATGCTGGTACGAATCAGGTGGGCCCTTGACGCGTTCCATACCGGCATTTACTCCTCGTAGGTGACCAGCAGGCGTACCGGCCGGCCGTACACGGCCGCCGAATTATTGGACTGAGGAATAATATTTATGTTCATCGGATCAACGTACACATTTACTTGGTAAGCCCCTTGGGCGTAGCCCAAGGTTACATAGGAGCCCGGGGCGTACTCCACCAAGCCCGTTACGCTCAGGATTTTAGTTGACGCAAGGCCGTGCGCCACGCTGGTGGGCCCGCCGTTGACGGAAACGGTGGCCGTGAGCTTTTTGACTTTTATGCTCGGCGCATCGGAGCCGAGCTTCGTGTAGCCGTTGATTTCCAGGCTGGCCGCGGGCGCCGGGGTGCCGATGCCCACCCTCACGGCGGTGCTGCCCGTGCCGCCCAGCACCAGGCTGTTGCTCTGGCTGACCTGGGCAAAGTTGCCGATGGCCCCGGCATTCACGAGCCCGTCGACCGTCGGACCAGCATTGTTGCCAAAGGCCCAGTTGCTGTTGCCGGTCACGTTACCGTTGCCGCTCTGGTAGCCTACGAAGAGGTTGCCGCCTCCGGTCGTATTATTCTGGCCGCTGTGGTAGCCTTCGAAGTGGTTGCCGCCTCCGGTGACGTTGTTGTAACCGCTGCGGTAGCCGCTGAAGTGGTTTTGCGTGCCGCTCGTGGTGCTATAGCCCGTGCCCCAGCCGGCAAAGTGGTTGTTGCTGCCGAAGGCTCGGTAGCCCGCTTCGAAGCCGCTGAAGTAGTTGTTGGAGCCGGTTTGGTTGCTGAAGCCGGTCTGAAAGCCGCTGAAGTAGTTGAGCTGGCCGGTGGTGTTGGCGAAACCGCTCTGGTAGCCTTCGAAGTGGTTGGCCAGCCCGCTGGTGTTCGACTGCCCGGCCGCATAGCCGATGAACTGGTTGCTGGAAGCCGTGTTGGCGTTGCCGCTGTTGAAGCCGATAATGACGTTGCGGCTGCCGGTCAGGTTCGAGTAGCCGGTGGCCATGCCCAGGTACACGTTGCGGCTACCGGAAGTGTTGTTAAAGCCGCTGTTAAAACCCACAAACTGGTTGTAACTGCCGTTGTTGTCAAACGCGGCGGCGTTGTAGGCGGTGTTGTGCCCGGCTTGGTAGCCGATGGTCAGGTTCATGCCGGGCGTGTTCTGCCCGATATTCAGCCCACCGCTCGCCGTCACGCCCACCCCGACGGCAGTTCCAATGCTGCTGCCACTGCCGACCAGCGCATTGCCTTGCAGGTTGAGGCTCCGGGTAGCGGTATGGTCGCCCAAGTTGTCGGCGCTGCCCGCCCGCGACGCATCCGGCAGGTACAGCCACGTGTTGCCGGCCCCAGTGGCGTACCAAAATCCCGGTTGCGTCCCGTCGGTCTGAAATACAAGCAAGCCTTGGGGTGGTGCTGCAATACCGGCTCGGGTGGCCTCGCTCATCCGCGGAATCAGCAGGCCCTTGTCGCCGGCGGCCGACTGCAGGTCAAGCACGGCTTTGTCGTGGGGGGTAGTCGTGCCAATGCCAACCTGGGCGCGGGCCCCCCCGATGGTCAGCAGCGTCAGAAAAAAGGAGCAGTACAGGTGTTTCATGCAAGCAAGCCAAGCGTTGAATCTGCAAAATTAAGGGTTTGGCGCGGCAGCAGCGGGCTCGATTTTCTTTGGCCCTGCTGGCTTTCAAAACCTGGCCCATCTGCTGGCTCTTTTCCCGTTGCCGGGCCGCTACCGACTGAGCGAACGTGCTGCGTAGAGCCACGGCAGCTGGCTCAGGGGCCTTAAAACAAAGCCGCCCCACGCCTTGCGGCGCGGGGCGGCGAAAGTAGCACCCGGTGGCGTTACGCCAGGTCGGCTTCCAGCACGGTCTCGACGGGCAGCGTGTCGGAGGTCACCAGGTCCTTCTCGATGCGCAGGTTGTCGATGATGAAGTTCTGGCGGTCCGGGGTGTTTTTGCCCATGTAGTAGGTGAGCAGCTTCTGAATGGAGCGGTCCGACTGTAAGATGACCGGCTCCAGGCGGATGTTGTCGCCGATGAACTTGCCGAACTCGTCGGGCGAGATTTCGCCGAGGCCCTTGAAGCGGGTAATTTCCGGGTTGCGGCCCAGCTTACGCATGGCCGCCTGCTTTTCCCGCTCGTCGTAGCAGTAAATGGTCGTCTTCTTGTTGCGCACCCGGAACAGCGGGGTTTCGAGGATGTACACGTGGCCGTTGCGCACCAGATCGGGGAAGAACTGCAGAAAGAAGGTGAGTAGCAGCAGCCGAATGTGCATGCCGTCCACGTCGGCGTCGGTGGCAATGACCACGCGGTTGTAGCGCAGCCCCTCCAGCCCTTCCTCGATGTTCAAGGCATGCTGCAGCAGGTTCAGCTCCTCGTTTTCGTAGACGATTTTCTTTTTCAGCCCGAAGCAGTTCAGCGGCTTGCCGCGCAGCGAGAACACCGCTTCCGTTTCCACATTGCGCGACTTGGTGATGGAACCCGAGGCCGAGTCGCCCTCCGTGATGAAGAGCGTGGTCAGGGCTTCCTTGTCTACGTCCTTGGAGTTTTCGCCGAAGTGGAAGCGGCAGTCGCGCAGCTTGCGGTTGTGCAGGTTGGCCTTCTTGGCGCGCTGGTTGGCCAGCTTCTTTACGCCGGCCATGTCCTTCCGCTCCCGCTCGCTCTGCTCGATGCGCCGTTTCAGCGCCTCGGCCGTTTCGGAGTTTTTGTGCAGGAAATTGTCGAGGTGCTCCTTCACGAAATCCACCACGAAGTTGCGCACCGTGGCCCCGTCCGGTTCCATCACGATGGAGCCGAGCTTGGTCTTGGTCTGCGACTCGAACACCGGCTCCTGCACGCGGATGGCAATGGCCCCCACGATGCTGGCGCGGATGTCGGTGGCGTCGTACTCCTTCTTGTAGAACTCGCGAAGGGTCTTGACGATGCCTTCGCGAAAGGCCGCCAGGTGGGTGCCGCCCTGGGTGGTGTACTGCCCGTTCACGAAGGAGTAGTACTCCTCGCCGTAATCGTTGCCGTGGGTCAGCGCCATCTCGATGTCGTTGCCCTTCAGGTGAATCACCGGGTACCGAATGGCTTCCGGGTCGGTTTTGCGCTCCAGCAGGTCCTTCAGCCCGTTCTCGGAGTGAAACTTCTGCCCGTTGAAGTTGATGGTCAGGCCCGCGTTCAGGTACGCGTAGTTCCACATCTGGCTTTCCAGGAACTCCGGGATGAAGCGGTAGTTGCGGAAGATGGCGTTGTCGGGCTCAAACGACATCATCGTGCCGTTGCGCTGGGAGGTTTTCACCGGCTTCGGGTCGCTCACGAGCTGCCCGGCTTGAAACTCGGCCGATTTCATCAGGCCGTCGCGCACGCTCTGCACCACGAAATTGGTGCTGAGCGCATTCACGGCCTTGGTGCCGACGCCGTTCAGGCCCACCGACTTCTGGAAGACCTTGGAGTCGTACTTGCCGCCGGTGTTGATCTTGCTGACCACGTCCACCACCTTGCCCAGCGGAATGCCGCGGCCGTAGTCGCGCACGGTCACGCGCTGGTCGGTGATTTTGACCTCGATGGTGCGGCCGTAGCCCATCATGTGCTCGTCGATGGAGTTGTCAATCACCTCCTTGACGAGAATGTAAATGCCATCGTCGGCCGAGGAGCCGTCGCCGAGCTTGCCGATGTACATGCCCGGGCGCAAGCGGATGTGCTCCCGCCAGTCCAACGAACGGATGGAATCCTCGTTGTAGCCGTGGTCGGCGGTGGGCGCAGATGCGTGGTCGAGGGCGAGTTGTTCGTCAGCCATTCCTAAAATCCTTCAGTACGTTTAAGCGGTAAAATAACGCAGAAAAGGCAGGGTTTCCGCCTATGCCACGCCCGGCGCTCATGCTATTTTTTTTGGCAAATCGCGCCGTTCCCTAACTGCCGCTGCACGGAGTAGGTTCACTCAAATTTCCGAAAAAGCTCGCAATACTCCGCCCCTCCGCCCCTCCTTTCTCCCAACATTTTTAGCAATGCTTCCTCCCCCCAACAATTTTAACCGGCCGCAGCACCCGGCGCAAACGCCGGAAGTGAAGCAAGCCCCGGTCATTTACTACACGTTTGTGCTGATGGGGCTGACCTTGCTGGTCTACATTCTGCACGAGCTCGACGCGATTCTACTGCCCATTGCTTTTTCGGCGGTGTTCACCCTGTTGCTGCTGCCCATCAGCCGCTGGCTGGAAGCTCATAAGGTACCGCGCGTGCTGGCCATCGTCATCTGTCTGCTGCTGGTGCTGCTCATTGTCACCGGCATCATCTTGGGCTTTGGCTCCCAGCTCACGCAGTTCCGCGACGAGCTGCCCAAGCTGCAGGTGAAAGTCCTGGAATTCTTCAACCAGGCGCAGAACTGGGCCCACGACAAGTTCGGCTACAAACCGATGAGCATTGAGGAAGTGAAGGACTCGACGGTGAAAGCACTGAAGAAATCGGGCACCACCTACCTGGGCACCACCCTGAACACGACCACCGACGTGCTCAGCAACCTCGCGCAGGTGCTTATCTACATCTTCTGCTTCTTGTACTACCGCGACCATCTGCGGCAGTTCATGTTCCGCTTCGTCGCGCCCGACAAGCGCACGACGGTGCTCAATACCGTCGATAGCATTCAGACGGTGGTGCAGGCCTACATCACCGGGCTGGTCAAGGTCATTATCATCGTAGCCATCCTCAACGGCATCGGGTTGGTGGCGCTGGGCGTAAAGTTTGCGGTGTTCTTCGCCGTTTTCGCCTCGGTACTGGCCGTGATTCCCTACATCGGCATCATGATCGGGGCGGCCCTGCCGGCTATCATCACGCTGGTGGAAACCGGTTCCCCGCTGCAGGCAGCCCTGGTTATCGGGGTATTCGTGGTGGTGCAGTTTCTGGAAGGCAACTTCATCACGCCCATGATTACGGGTACCTCAGTGAGCATCAACCCGCTGGCCGCTATCCTGGCCCTGATCCTGGGGGCCGCGCTGTGGGGCACGCCGGGCATGATTCTGAGCATTCCGCTCACGGCTATCCTCAAGGTGGTGTTCGACGCTTACAAGCCCTTGGAGCCGTTTGGCTTCCTGCTCGGCGACGTGGCCGAGGGCGAGGACAGCACCAAGAAAAAAAGTCATGAAGAGGAAGCCCAACCGTGGTACCGCCGCCTCTGGCACATGGTGGGACGCTAGCGGCGAAGAAATTCGGCCAGCCGGCGCAACCCGGCAGCAAGGCGCGAAGTATAATCCTACAGAAACCGCAAGCGCACCTTTCTGACCGCCGCGCTTCGGGTTCGTCATCCACACCAAAACCGCACAACCATGTCCGCCATAACACCTGAATCGGCCCGGGCCTTCAATGACCTGGTAGAAATCAATAAAACCGGTGCCAAAGGCTACCAAGAAGCAGCCGAAGGCGTTTCGAACCCGCAACTGAAAGCCGAGCTGAGCCGCCTGAGCCAGCAACGCGCCCAATTCGCCTCCGAACTGGAGCAGCACGCCCGTCAATTGGGCGTGCAAAGCCCGAGCCAGGAGGGCACCATCGAAGGGGCTTTGACCGATGCGGCCGCCGCCGTTCACCGCGGCTGGATCAACCTGAAATCGGCCATTACCGGCCAAAACGACACCGCCATCCTGGGCGAGTGCGAAACCGGTGACTCCGTGGCCCTGGAAGCGTATGAAACGGCTCTGAAGTCGGATCGTATTCCGGCACAAGCCTCCTCGGTTATTCAAAAGCAACACGGCGAAATCCTGGCGGCCAAAAACCAGATTACGCAGTGGAAAGCATCCAACCGCTAGGGTTAACCTGGCTGTTGAGAGAAGGGACGGTCCGTCGCAAGGCGGGCCGTTCTTTTGTTTTCGGTCTACGCCCAAACGGCGGCCCGTGACCAGCGCCGGCACCTTTTCGGCTGCTAACTTTGTTATCATCCGTTATCGGACGTTTTAGCTGCTGCTCGATTGTACGCCATCATTGACCTTGAAACCACCGGGGGCCAGCCCACGCAGGACCGCATCACCGAAATAGCCATCTTTATCCACGACGGCGATAAGGTGGTCGATTCGTACGCGACCCTGCTCAACCCCGGGCGGCCCATCCCCTTCTACATCCAACAGCTCACCGGCATCACCGATGACATGGTGCGCGAGGCGCCGCGCTTTCACGAGGTGGCCAAGAAGGTGGTGCAGATGACGGAGGGCTGCGTGTTTGTGGCCCACAACGTGCGCTTCGATTACAGCTTCCTCAAAAAAGAATTTGCCGACCTGGGCTATACGTACTCGCGCAAGACCCTGTGCACCGTGCGCCTGAGCCGCTCGCTGATTCCGGGCCAGCCCAGCTACAGCCTCGGCAAGCTGTGCGCCAACATCGGCATTCCCCTCAACAACCGCCACCGCGCCGCCGGCGACGCCGAGGCCACGTCCATTCTGTTCGACCGGCTGCTCAAGATCAGCCAGCAGGCCGAAGCGCCGGGCTACGAGCAGGCCGCTCCGGCCGACAAGCTGATGGCCGTGGACGCCGCCGCGCCCACGGGCAACCGCCCGGCCAAACAGCCTTCGCCGCGGCGCATCGCGGCGGTGCAGCAGGCCATCAAGACGGCCCTGCTGCCGCCGCTGATTACGCCCGAGAAGGTGGCCTCGCTGCCGCAGGAAGCGGGTGTGTACTACTTCCACAACGAAGACGGCGACGTCATCTACGTGGGCAAGAGCATCAACATCTACAAGCGCATTCAGCAGCACTTCGCGGTGGACTACAAGTCGCGCAAGTCGCTGGACTTTAAGAATTCCATCGCCGACATTACCTGGGAGCTGACGGGCTCGGAGCTGGTGGCGCTGCTGCACGAATCGGCGGAAATCAAGCGGCTGAAGCCCCACTACAACCGGGCACAGCGCCGCTCGGTGTTTCCGGCCGGCATTTACATGCGCGTGGATGAGAACGGGTACAAGCGCCTGTACTACGGCCGCGCCGACGCCAACAATCTGGAAATTCCCATCATTGCACTCGGCAACCAGTTCAAGGCCAAAGGCTTCCTGTACCATAAGGTAGCCAAGTACAACCTCTGCCAGAAGCTCTGCGACCTGTATAAAACCAGCAGTTCCTGCTTCGACTTTCAGGTGCACCGCTGCAAGGGCGCGTGCGTGGGCCTGGAGCCGGCCGAGGAGTACAACAAGCGGGTGGAAGAGGCCGTGGAAAGCATCACCTACGAGCACCAGAGTTTTGTCGTCGTGGGGCAGGGACGCCGGGCGGGCGAGCGGTCCGTGGTGCTGGTGGAGCACGGCCGTTACCTGGGCTTCGGCTACATCGACGAGACGTTCACGGCGCGGCGGCTGGAGGCGTTCAAGGACGTCATCAAGGCGCAACCCGACAACAAGGACGTGCAGCAGATCATCCGCCAGTACATGCGCACCAAGCACAAGGACAAGGTGAAAGTGTTTGCTTAGGCGGTGATGCACCGCGCCGGGCAACCCTGGCGGGCGGCTTTACGAGTGGCAGAAGGCAGCCTGCTCGCTCAACGGGCTGCGCCCCACGTATGCCTCGCCCCTACTTCCTGCTGCTGGCCAGCCTGCTGCTCCTGGCCGCCTGCGAAAGCAAAAAAGAACAGCCCCAACCCGCTACCCTGACCGGCGCAGTGGAAATTCACGTGGAGAATGTAATCGGCAGCAGCCCGCTGGCCCTGAACACCAGCTACCCCACGGCCAGCGGCGACGCATTTCGGGTGGCCGAGCTGAAGTATTACCTCTCGAATCTGAAGCTTGTACGTGCCGACGGCTCGAGTTGGGACGCCCCGAATAGCTATTACCTCGTCGACCACGCCCAAACGGCTTCCCAGCACCTGACGCTGCGCGACGTGCCCGTGGGCGACTACCGCAAGCTTGCCTTTACCATTGGCGTCGACAGCGCCCGCAACGTCGCCGGCGCGCAAACCGGAGCGCTGGACCCGGTGCACGGCATGTTTTGGGACTGGAACTCGGGCTACGTGTACCTGCGCCTGACCGGCAGCTCGCCGCAAGCCCCCGGCAACGGCGGCCTGTTCTACGACGTGGCCGGTTTTCGCCACCCCCACAACACCATCCGGACCATCGTGCTGAATTTGCCCAGCGGCACGGCGGCCCTGCGCGTCCGCGCCGAGGCCACCCCCAAAATGCACATAAAGGCCAATGTGCTCAGGATGTTCGACGGCCCCCACCCCATCCGGTTCGCGCAGCTCAGCGCGGTGGCGGGCGGCCGCGACGCCGTGCGCCTGGCTGACAACTACGCGGCCGGCATGTTTCGCATCGACCACCTCCACGGCAACTAACGGCGCCGCTTAGTACAGGCGGTGACGCAGCAGCCAGCCAGCCCCGTTGTACTCGGCGGCTTTGGGCTGGTAGGCTTCCACTTCAACCAGCTCTTTTTCCACTTTCAACGTGTTGCCGTCGCCGGAGTCGAACACGGTGACGCGGGCCTTTTGGGCCCGGGGCGGCACCTGCAGCTGCTGCACCAGGTCCTGGCCCTGCCCGTCGTAAAAGTTGATGCGCAGGCGCCGGTCGGGCTGGCCGATGAGCAGGAACTCGTCGTTGCCGCCGAGGCCGAACAGGCTGACGGAGCCGGTCTGGCGAGCGTCGAAGCGCCGCTCGCCGATCAGGCGGCCGTTGGCCCCGTCGGCGCGCCGGGCGTACACGCGCACCCACACCTGCCACGGCCCGGCGGCTTCCACCACGAAGCGCTCCGGCTCGTCGGTGCCGGGAATTTCCACGTCGCGGGCGAGCTGGCGGTAAAACTCCTCCGCCACCCGCGGCAGCTGCTCGCGCCGGCTCTGCAGCTTTCCTTGAAATTCTTCGCCCGATAGCGCGTACACCTCCCGCGGCCACACTTGCAGGGCCTCGGCAATGACCGGGTTGGTCAGCGCGCGCCGCAACGAGTCAGCCACCTGCTGAAAGTCCTGCTCGGTGAGGTACACCAGCAGCGTCTTATCCATGGGCCGGGCGGCCCGGTTCAGGCCCTCGACGTCGTGCAGGTGAATGTCGCGGCCGAAGGTCTGGTAATTGGTTTTGACGAAACTGACGATGCGCGTCAGCACGCCGTCGTCGAACTTGAAGAAAGCGTGGTCCCGGTCGCGGGGAATGGGCCGAAACACGGTGGTGCTGTCGGGGCCGGGAAACGAAGCCCAGCGCCACTGGTCCTCGCGGCGGCTCCAGTCGCCCAGCCACATATCGAACAGGCGGCTGCGCAGGTACCGGCGCGCGTCCACGTGGTGCCGCGAGGAGGCCACCAGCTGCCCGAAGGCCTGGCGGGAGCTGACGACTTGCGCCGAGCCCCCAAAGCTGCGTACGGTACGCTGGTCGCCCTCAGGCCGCTCTTCGAACAGGTATAGGGCATTGGCAAACGCCGTCCGAAATTCGCCGAGGGCCGGGTCATTGGGCAAAAAGAACAGGCGCGGATTGGTATGGTACACGCCCGCGGCCTGGGCCAGCCGGGGCACGATATAGGCCCCGTACGGGTGAATCACGCTGGTCTGGTCTTTCATGAGCCGCCCGATCCAGCCGTCGCGCAGATCCACGGGCAAGGCCGCCGTAGCATCTTTGTCGACCGAGCGCAGCACGTACTGCTGCCCGTCGGGCGCCAGCAGACGCAGGTTGTGCGTCTGGAAACTGCCGCCTTCCTTGAGCGGGCGCAGCCCCCCGGGCACCACCGTGCGCAGGTTCAGCACCGGCGCCGTGACGGGCGTGGCCCATTCCTGCCGGTAATGAAAGCCCCACAGCAGCTGGTGCACCCAGCCGCGGCGGTACTGCGGTCCGGCCGCCACGTGCACCAGCGAATCGGGCCCGATGACGGGCGGAGCGGCCTGCGCCACGGCGCGTGCGGGAGCCGTGGCGGGCAAGCCCAGGGCCAGCAGTAAAAGACGGGTGGTGGGCAGCAACGTGAGCAAGGCGGCAACGGTAGACGGAGCCGACAACGACCCCAGGCCAGAGAAGGCTGCTTGTTATACCGCCTGCACGCAGGTGCGGTTGCCTGCAGGGCGGTCGAGTTCGGCCATTTCCGGCAGGGCTGCGTTCAAGGACAACATACCCTATGCCCGACTTCTGCTCCTCTTTCGCCTCATGACGCGCCGCATTACCGGCTCCGCCCTGCTGCTCGCCCTGCTCACCGCGGGTTGCGCCCGGCAACAATTCTTTCAGCCCGATGCCCGCGTGGATGCCGCCCCGCTGCCGGCCGATGCCGTAAGCGTGCGCGCCACCGCCGGGCGCCACTACCAGCGTGGCCCGTTGCACCGCTTACTATTCGGCACGCACTACCGCCGCGTATGGGCCACCCCGATTGCGGCGCCGGTGCTCCGCCTGGATACGGCGGTGCCCGGCGGGCTGCAGCCCGGCAAAATCGGGGGCGGCTTCCAAACGACCAGCATGACGCTGGAGGGCCGCCAAAACCGCGAGTATTCGCTTCGCTCCCTCGACAAAGACCCGTACAAAACGCTGCCCAAAGTAGCGCGGAAGTCGTTTCTGCTCAATTGGGTGCGCGACGTCACCTCGGCCGGCATGCCCTACGGCGCCTTTGTGGTGCCTCCGCTGGCCGGGGCCGCCGGCGTGCGCCACACTTCGCCCCGGCTATTCTACGTACGCTCCGATGAAAACGGCCTGGGCCCGGCTTCCGAGCGGTTTCGGGGCCGGCTGGTGCTGCTGGAGGAAAAGCTGGAGGGCGACCAGGTGCCAGTGGCGGATGGAAACCGCAAAACCCGGCTCGATCTGGTGGAATCGGAAGACATGCTCGCCGAACTGTACACCAACCCGGCCGCCAGCGTGCAGGCCGACGTGTACGCCCGTGCCCGCCTGCTCGACCTGTGGCTGGGCGACTGGGACCGGCACGAGGGGCAGTGGAACTGGGTAGCCCAGCCGGGCGGCGTGTACGAGCCCATTCCCAAGGACCGGGACCAAGTCTTTTTCCGGTTCGACGACGGCATCCTGCCGTGGCTGGGCAGCCGCTTCGTGGCCAAGTTCCGCACCTTCAGGCCCCGGTACGAGAGCATCGAGGGCTACACCCGCAACGCGGCCTTCATCGATAGTCGCACGTTGCCGACCGTCACGCGGCCGATGATGCTGGCCGAAGCCCGGCGCCTCCAGGCCGCTCTTACCGACTCGGTCATTGCGCAGGCGGTGCGTCGCCTGCCGCCCGAAGTATATGCCATCGAAGGCCCTTACCTGACCAGCGCGCTGCGGGCGCGGCGGGCGCGGCTGCCCGAAGCGGCCGCCGAGTTTTACCGCCTCGTGGCGAAAGAGGTAACCGTGGCCGGCACCGACAAAGCCGAACGCTTCGTGGTGGAACGGCAAAGCGACTCGGCCACCGTAGTGCGGGTGTATTCGCTGGCCGACGACACCAAAAACCGCCTGCAGTACCAGCGCGTGTTCCGGCCTGCCGAAACCCGGCGCATCCTGCTGCACGGGCTCGATGGCAAAGACGAGTTCGTGTTGCGCGGCCAGGTGAGTCGCTCCCCCCGCATCGATATCTACGGGGGGCCCGGCGAAGACAGCGTCACGGATAGCTCGCGCGTGGCCGGCCCGGGCAAGAAAACCCGCTTTTACGACACCCGTCGCAACAACTCGGTGGAAGCCTCGCGCGAGCTGAATATCAAAACCACCCGGGGCGTCGCCTCGCACGCCTTCGACCGGGACGGCTCGGGCCGCTGATGCGGCAACAGAACTTATAGAAGAAGGGCATTACTCGGCTGCGCTCGGAATGCCCTTCTTCTGTTTTATTTCACTTCCGCCAGCATGTCCAGTACCAGGTGTTCGGTGGGCGTGAGCTGGTCGTTTTCGGTCGGGTCGGCGTCGTGGCGGCGCAGGTAGTCGATGAGCTTATCGGAGTGGAAGAGCTCCACCACCTGCGGGTGGATGTAGTACTTGGAGCAGACGGTGGGCGTGTTGCCGAGGTCTTTGGCCACGTCCTTCACCGCCTTCTTCAGCACTTTTTCCTTGGGCAGCTCGGGCTCCTCGTGCAGCACTTGCTCCAGGCACTGCACCATGCGCACGGTGCCGCCCCAGGTGCGAAAATCCTTGGCCGAAAGCGGCAGGCCGGTGGCCTCGCGCAGGTAGTCGTTCACGTCGCCCGACTCCAGCTCCTGCCGCTGCCCCTCGGCATCGTAGTATTGGAACAGGTGCTGGCCGGGTATTTCCTTGCACTTCTGCACGAGGCGCGCCAGGCGCCGGTCGTGCAGGGTCACGTCGTGGGCCACGCCCTTCTTGCCCACGAAGCTGAAGCGCACGTCGGCCCCGTCGACCTGCACGTGCCGGTCGCGCAGCGTCGTCAGGCCGTAGCTCTTGTTTTTCTTGGCGTACTCGCGGTTGCCCACCCGGATAAACGACTGATCCATCAGCGTCAGCACCAGCGCCACCACTTTCTGCTTGTCCAGCTTCGGGCGCTTCAAATCCTGCTGCAGGCGCTGGCGCAGCGCGGGCAGCTGCTGGCCGAAGGCGCGCAGGCGGCTGAACTTGGTCAGGCTGCGGGCCTGGTCCCAGAGCGGGTGGTAGATGTATTGCTTGCGGCCCTTCGCGTCGCGCCCAGTTACTTGCAGGTGCGCGTTCGGCGAGGGGGAAATCCACACATCGGACCAGGCCGGCGGAATGACGAAGGCCTCGATGCGCGCCAGGGTCTTCTCGTCGGTCACCTTCTCCCCTTTGTGGTTCACGTAGCGAAAGTGGCCGTTGCGGCCCAGCTGCCGGGTCAGGCCGGGCTGGGTATCGGGCAGGTAGCGCAGGCCGGCCAGCTCGGCTTGGCGGGCGGGGTCTTTGTACAATTCGTGGGCATCGGCCTCAACGGGGGCCAGCTTCTTTTTTCGGATTTTGACGCGGGGCGTGGCAACGGAGGGAGGCATGGATAGCAGGCTACGGGGAAACAAAGAAGGCCCGATACGGCAGGGCATCGGGCCTTCCTTGTACGGGGCGGCCGGCGGCGCGGCTGCGTCTATTTCCGGGCCGGGGAGCGGCGCTGTTGCAGCAGCCAGCGGGGCAGCTCGGGGTCGTCGTAGGCAGCGGTCCAGGAGTCGTGGGTGGCCTCGGGGTACTCGGTGTAGCGCACCGAGCCGCCGGCCTGCTGCAAAGCGGCCACCAGCTGCCGGCTTTCCGTTACGGGCACCACGGTGTCTTTGGCGCCGTGAAAGGCCCACACCGGCGCGCTCGGGCCGATGCCCTGCGCCAGCGCGGTGTAGGCGCCGGGGTCCACCGCATCGTTGGCTTTGAGTACGGCCGGCAGGCGCGCCCCGCCGCAGATGGGCACCACCGCGGCAAACTTGCCGGGGTAGGTGGCGGCAAGCTTCCAGGCACCGTAGCCGCCCATGGAAAGGCCCGTGAGGTACTGCCGGTCGGGGTCGGTGCGAAACGCGCGGGTGGTCTGCTCGAAGGCCGTGAGGGCCAGCTCCATCATGGCGGGCATCGTCCAGTACTGCTCGGCGGGGCACTGCGGCATCACCACCACGGCGGGCCAGCGCTCCACGTGGCGGCGCAGGCTGGCGGGCAGGCCCACCTGGGTTTGCAGCAGCCCATCGGTGCCCCGCTCGCCGGCCCCGTGCAGAAACAGGATGACGGGCCAGCGCGTGCGGCGGGCGGCGCGCTCGTAATAATTGGCTGGCACGTACACCTGGTAGCGGTGGGCCACGCCGTTGAGGGTGAGGGTACGGTCGAGAAAGCCGGTTTCGCGGGGGCGGGCCGTGGCGGTGCGCGCGAGCAGCCAGCCGCCGAGCACGGCCAGCAGCAACACACCAATGCGGGTCTTCATGGCGTTGGGGGCGAAAAAAATAGTGGCCTGAAAGCTACGCAAAAGCCATTCGCGGGTCTACCAGCCGCGGCTTCCGCCGCAACACCCCTCCCCCGCGGCGCGTATCGGCCCCAAACGAAACTGGCACCGTTTTTTCTTTTAGCTCGTCAGCCAACCCGTTTTCATCATTTCTTTTTGCCACCAACACCCATGTTCCGACGCACCTTTTCCCGCCTATACGTCCTCGGCGCCCTGGCCCTGTCGCTGGGCTTTGCCGCTTCTTCCTGCACTGATAAAGACGGCAACCCGCTCCTCTTCAGCGTGGAAGACGACATCAACCTCGGCGCGCAGGTAGCCCAGGAAACCGACTCCACTTACCGGGCCCAGGGCAAGCTGCTGGAGCGCACCGACGCCCGCCACGCCCGCGCTTACCAGCTGCTTGACGGCGTGGTAAACCGCGTGCTGAACTCCGGGCAGCTGCAGCACCGCAACGATTTCGTGTGGGACGTAAAAATTATCAAGGACGACGAAACGCAAAACGCCTTTGCCTCGCCCGGCGGCCACATCTACGTGTTTACCGGGCTGATCAAGTACCTCGACGACGAAAGCCAATTGGCCGGGGTGCTGGCCCACGAAATTGCGCACGCCGACCGCCGCCACACCTCGCGGCAGCTGCAAAATCAGTACGGCATCAGCCTGCTGCTGAGCGTGGCGCTGGGCGAAAACCCGGGTCAGCTGGCCCAGGTTGCGGCCGGCCTCGGCACGCTCAAGTTTAGCCGCGACTTCGAAAACGAAGCCGACCAGTACTCGGTCGTGTACCTGAACGGCACCGGCCACTACGCCTGCGACGGCGCCGCCGGCTTCTTCATCAAGGCTCAGCAGGAAGGCGCTAACACCACGCCCGAGTTTCTGAGCACCCACCCCAACCCGGACAACCGCATCCAGGCCATCCAGACCAAAGCCACGGAGCTGAACTGCCGCAACCGCACGGTGAACAGCAGCGCCCTGGCCGAGCTGAAAAGCCTGCTGTAAGCTCCGCCTGTTTTTTCTCCACCCGCTAAGGCCAGCCGCTCCTGCGGCTGGCCTTATTGTTTGCGGTGCACCACCACGGGCAGGCTGCGGGCCGGCGTCGTCCGCCCGTCGAGGTAGCGCACGGAGAACTGGTAGGCGCCCAAGGTGCGGTTGTTGTAGCGCCGGCAGCTGCGCGCCGTGTCGAGCACGGCCCGGGGCAGTACGCGGTTGAAATCGACCTGAAAACGGGTGGTGAGTTCCTGGCCGGGGCGCAGCGTCACGTAGCGGCGGCCCGCCGGCGGCGCCGGGCAGCGCTGGCAGAACGCGGCCGAGTCGCCGGCGGGCGTCAGGGCCAGCACCTGCAGGCTCGCCGGCGGCGAGCAGGCCGTTTCGACGGTGTCGGCGTAGTTCAGCAGCCGCACTGGCCGGGTGCCGCGGTTGGCCACCGTGGCGCGCAGCCACACGATGTTGTAGGCCGTTTCGGCTTCGGCCTGCAGCCGCACTTCCACGCCGGCAGCAGTAGCATCAGTAGCCGACGGACGGGGGGCGCAGGCGGGCAGCAGCAGGGCGGCCGTGGCGAAAAAAACTCGTTGCATAAGGCGGATACAACCCTAAACCGGATGGCAGGACGGAAATTACCCCAACGGCCGAGCCGCCGGTTCCGTTGTGTAGTTTAGCGCCAACCATTCCGCTTCTATGCCCCTATTCGACCACCTCCACAACCTGGCCGAAAACGCCGACGACCTGCTGCGCCGCGCCCGCGCCCGCCTGGGCCTGCTCCACCCCGTGCAAATCGTGCCCTACCGCAGCTACGGCACCCCCACCCGCCTCTACGTGAAGGGCCGCGTGCTCACCGACAAAAGCATTGGGGAGCCCGACCCCTCGGACTCGCGCTGGAACAACCTGCTGAACATGTACCGCCGCTTCGATTCGCAGGAAATACCCGGCGCCCAGCTCCTGATCCGGCCCGGCGACGGCTCGGAGCACTCCGTGGTGACCGACGAGGAAGGCTACTTCACGCTCAACATCGAGCCGCGGGTGCTCAGCCCGGCGGTAGACTTTCTGTGGCACCCGGTGGAAGTAGAGCTGCTGCAGGCTCCGGCCCCGCTGCCCGAAGACCGCGCCGTGCACGCCCCCGTGCTGGTGCCCCCCACCGATGCCGAATACGGCATCATTTCCGACCTCGACGACACCGTTATCCAGACCTCGGCCACCGACTTGCTGCGCATGGCGCGCACGGTGCTGCTGCGCAACGCCCGCTCGCGCATGCCTTTCAAGGGCGTAGCCGAGTTCTACCGGCAGCTGCAGCTCGGCCGCAACGGCAAGCGCAACAACCCCTTCTTCTACGTGTCGTCCTCGCCGTGGAACCTCTACGACCTGCTCGAGGACTTCCTGGCCCTCAACGAGATTCCGCCCGGCCCGCTGCTGCTGCGCGATATGGCCCTCAAGGGCAAGAAATCCGGCGACGCCTCCGCCCACCACGGCCACAAGCTCAAGGAAATCGACAACCTGCTGCTCACTTACCCGGAGCTGCCCTTCGTGCTCATCGGCGACTCGGGCCAGGAAGACGCCAACATCTACCGCGAGGTGGTGCGCCGCCACCCCGGCCGCGTGCTGGCCATCTACATCCGCGATGTGAACCTGCCTGAGCGCACCGTGATGGTGCAGCGCGTGGCCGAGGAGCTGCGCAACGACAAAGTGGAGATGCTGCTGGTCAAAGACACGGTGCACGCCGCCGAGCACGCCGCCGCCTCGGGGCTGGTGTACGTGGAGGCCGTCAACGCCGTGGAAGCCGACAAGCAGAAGGACGAAGCCACCCCCGAAGACCCGGGCGATGTGGCCGAGCAGGACGGAAAGACAGTCGGCTAAATGCCCAAGCGCACTTGCGGCTGCCTGCTCATCAAAAAGGCCCTTTCCGCGCGGAAAGGGCCTTTTTGATGAGCAGGCAGTCGGTTATCAGCTGGTTCGGTGGCCATTCAGCTGGAATGGTCCGCCACGATAACCCAGCGGCCATCGAGTTTGCGGAATACCAGCGTAAACCAGCCCTGCAGGTCGCCCTTCTGCGGCCGGGCCAGGTGCCAGCGCCCGGTGACGTGGGCGGCGTCGGGGCTGAGCGGCCGGATGCGCAGCTGGGCGAAGTCGAGCTGGCCCATGGCGGCGGCATCGGGGTAGCTGCGGCGGTAGTTGGCGAGGGTGCGCTGCCAGCCGCGCTGCGGACCGTTTTTGCCGATGAACAGCAGCGAATCGGACTGCCAGTAGCCCTGCATGTAGGCCGGAATGTCGCCGCGGTTCCAGGCGGCGGCCTGCGTGGCCAGCACCGCGCGAATCTGCTGCTCGTCGGCGGCGGAGTACGCGGCCGCGGGCGGCGTGGTGGGGACGGAAGACTGGTCGGGGGAGCAGGCGGCGAGCAGCACAAGCAGCAGGGCCGCGGCGTAGGATCGGCGGAGCATCATCATTATTCCAGCACTTCGCGAATAAACCTGGTGCCGCCGAGGCGGCGCATGTTGCGCAGCACGCGCTGCTGCTTGGTGCGGGTCTGCGGGCCGGGGTGCGCGGCCTGAAACTTCAGCGGATTGGGCAGCACGGCGGCCAGCAGCGCGGCCTGCGACGAGCTGAGGTTCTTGGCTGATTTGCCAAAGTGCTGCCGGGCAGCGGCCTCGGCCCCGAACACGCAGTCGCCCATTTCGGCCACGTTCAGGTACACTTCCAGAATGCGCTCCTTGCCCCAGAGCAGCTCGATGAGCACCGTGAAGTACGCCTCGGCCGCCTTGCGCACGTAGCTGCGCCCCTGCCACAAAAACACGTTTTTGGCCACCTGCTGCGAGATGGTGCTGCCGCCGCGGATGTTGCCTTTCTCGCCGAAGTTGTGCTTGGCGGCCTTCAGGATGGCGTCGGTGTCGAAGCCGTGGTGCATCAGAAAGCGTTGGTCTTCGGCTGCCACCAGGGCCAGCGGCAGCTGCGGCGACACCTCCGCCAGCGACACGAAACGGTAGTGAATGCGGCGCGAGGCGTCTTCGGGCAGCAGGCCGCCGTAGTTGGCCTCGGGGCGGTGACTGCGGCGCTCCAGCATCAGCCAGGTAGCCGGCGGCGACACCCAGCGGTACACCAGCACCCAGGCCACCGTGACCAGAAACAGCGAAGCCAATACTTGCAGCGCCACGCGCCGCGCCAGCCGCAGCTGGTCCGCAAACTCTGCCATGAGCGGAATATCGAGAAAAAAGTGCCGCTGGATGCCAGCGGCACGGCGGCGAAATTAAGCGTGCACCCGGAAACTACAGCTTGTCAGCCCTGCTCAGGGCGCTTGGGGCACGCTCAGGGCGGCCTCCATCCTGCTGCGGTCGTAGTCCAGTAACCAGCCGTTGAACTGCTCGTAGACCGGTCTGAACACTTCGAGGTCGGTAGCCAGCAGGTCCAGGCCCCGGTCGTCGTACATGTGAAAAATCAGCTTGCGGTCAACGTTCAGCAGGTATACCTCCTGATTGCTCAGCACGCCCCGCCCGTCGAGCCGGGGCTGACGCGGCTGAAAATCCGTGTTGGCAATGGCTTGTAACACGTTGCGGTAGAGCAGGCGGTTAAGGGTTAGCTGAATTACCGCCAGGTTCCATTTATCCCATTCGTCGCGCTCGTAGCGCTGCTGTAGCCTGGCGTAGCCGACTTCCGACCGCCGCAGGCCCTGGATCTGCCGAAAGCTGAAGCCTGTAAAGCGAATCTTGCGTCGTCGATACCGACGATCCATCAGTACCAAGAACACCGTGTCCGTGGGCGCAAAAGCGGCTTCCAACAGGGCCGTAGCCTGCCGTTGCACCTCCTGGAAATACCCCTTTTCGCCGGGGCTCGACGCTTGCAGGTCGAAACGTAGCGCCTTCGGCCAGTTGTAAAACAAGGGCGCCCGCAGCTCAAGCGTGGGAAAGTTGTCGGCCAAAAAGCGCCGTCAGGCCTGTAACGCATTCATAAATAGAGGTTTATCTCTCGATACAGCAGACTTACAGCGACTTGGTAAAGCTGACTTTGATCTTGAGCTGGAAGTCGCCGATGACTTTGAAGATTTCCTTGAGCGTGACCTGCTCCACCTGCGTGAGGGTTTTGGGGTCGAGGTAATTGGTGGGCACCGTGCGGTCCTCGATGAGCTGGCGGGCCTGCTTCTGCAGGCGCATGCCCATCAGGTAGTAATAGGCCTGCAGCAGCTCCTGGTACTCTTGCTCCTTGAACACGCCCCGCTCGCGCAGCCGGGCCAGTCGCTCGCCGGTATTGGTGCTGAAAATCTGGTTTTGCAGGGCGTACACGCGCACCAGGTCCACGATGGGCGTCATGGCCTTCTTCAGGTCAAACACCTGATGGCCTTCCTGGGCGAAGGTGCGGAAGCCGCGGAAAAAGGTCAGCGGGGCCTCGTACTGCAGGGCGTTTTTGGCCATGTAGAACAGGAACCGGTCGAGGGGCTGGCTCAGCTCCTCGCGCAGAAACGCGTGCAACTCCTGCATCAGGGCCGGGTCGCCGTAGAGGTAGCGGCAGTCGAAAAAGGTGGCCGCCTGCATCACCGTTTCGGGGTTCGATTCGCCCATCCACTGCCGGTAGTAGCCTTTCCAGTACGAGAGCGAGTGCGTCCACTTGGAATTTTTGGCCATGAAGCCGCCCGAACAGTAGTGCAGCCCGATGTGGTTCAGCTCGTCGGACACGGCCGTGGCGAAGCGCAGGAAGTAGGCCCTTACCTTCTCGCGCTGCTCGTTGGCCTTGTCCTCGTAGATGATGGCGTTGTCCTGATCGGTGACCAGCGTCTGCTCCTTGCGGCCCTCGCTGCCGAGCACCATGAACACGAAGCGGGCCGGCGCCGGCCCGTGCGCGGCCAGCACCTGCTCAATGACTTTCAGCGCGATGGTGTCGGCCACGGTGCTGATGACCTGGTTAACAATGTCGGCCTTCACGCCCCGGCTCAGCAGCTGGTTGACGATGTCGGGCACCATTTCCCAGCGCCGCTTCAGCTCCCGGGTGCTCTGGGCCAGCTTCACGGCCTGAATGAACATGAACGGCGACTGCGCCAGGTCGCTGAGCAGCTTGTTGCGGCTCAAAAAGCCCACGTAGCGCCCGTCCTGCTCCACCAGCAGGTAGCGCGTCTTGGTCTGGAACATGCGCAGGATGGCCTCGTACACGTACGCCTCCTGCGCAATGGCCACCAGCGGCGTGGCCGCCACCTCCGCCACCGGCCGGCGCGCGTCGAGGCAGCGGGCAATAACCGCGTCGCGCAGGGTGATGTCGGTGCAGTAGCCCACGATGCGGCCGCCCGGCTCGTCGGTCACGAACAGGCAGCTGACCTTGGCCGCCGCCATGCGCCGGGCCGCCTCGAAAATGGGTTCGTGGCCGGTGCATACCACCAGCTCGCGCACCTCCACGGTGCTGATGCGCCGCGAAAACAGCTGATCGGCCACCAGGAAGTTCTGCCCGGTCGGGGTGACGGGCTTCACGAAATGCGCGTATTCCTCGTTGAGCATCCGCTCCCCGTAGCGGGCCGTGAAATAGTGAAAAAACGGCTCGTAGGCCAGGCACAGGGCCCGAAAGTCGCGGCGCGGCAGCTGCAGCACCCGCGTACCCTTGCGCACCACCACGGTCCGCAGGGAGCGTTTCTTGTTCAGCAGAATGGACATGCCCCCGTAGCAGGTGCCCGGCCCGTAAAACTCGGGCAGGCGCTTGTGCTGCTGGCTGTCGTAGAAAAACGTCTCGTAGCCGCCCTCCACCACGATGTCGAGGCTGCGCAGCTTGGTGGCGTCCTGCTGGTAGAGCAGCACCTCGCGTGGGTGCTGCACTTCCACCAGCAGGGCCGTCACGCCCAGCAGCACGTCGTCGGGCAACAGGTTGAAGGGCGCTACGGTGCGCAGAAAAGCCAGGCGGTTATCCATTGACAAGCCAGTAAAACAGAAATAACAGCAGTAACCCGCCCGCCGCCACCAGCCACAGCCACCCGCGGCGCCGGCCGCGCGCCGGGCCGCCGGGCACGCTCAGGCGCGGCTGCGCGTCGAGGCCGGAATCGGTGATTAGCCCGCGCTGCCGGAGCTCGAAAAAGCACCGCGCCGTGGCCGCCGCGTCGATGGCCGCGTCGTGCAGGCGCACCAGCCGCTCGCCAAACAGCAGCTCGTGCAGCTCAAAGAGGCGCAGCTGCCGGGGCCGCCCGTGCAGCCGGGCGTCGTGGCTGACCTGCATGGTGCAGAACTGCGGCAGCACGGGCAGCGGGTTGGGCAGCGCGGCCCGGTGCAAGGCCGCGCCGAGGACGTGAAAATCGAGCCGCAGGAAGTGGCCGATGACCCGGGGCTGGTAGGCCTCCAGATCGGCCAAGAGGCGCTGCAGCACGGCCGCGGGCGCCTCGCCGTGCTCGTCCAAAAATTCGACGGTGAGGCCGTGCACCGCGACGGAAGCGGCCGTCATGCGTGCGCGGGGCACCCGCAGGTAAGCGGCATCCGATGTTACCAGCTGCCCGTCGAAGGTATACACCTGCCAGGCCAGCTGCGCGATGCTGGGCCACTCCCACTCCTCGGCGTAGGGCCGCTGCCAGCGGGCGGGTAGGCCGGTGGTTTCGGTGTCCAAAAAGAGCAGGTACGGCGGTGGCATCGGCGCAGAAGACCTAGTGCCCGGCCGCGTTGACCAACGAACTTGCCGCCGAAGCCTCCACTGCCGACTGCGAGGAGCCGCGGATGAGCAGCTCGGGCCGCAGCATTACCTGCCGCGGCGCAAACGCCGCGCCGCCCGCCTCGATCAGCTCCAGCAGCAGGCGCACGGCGGCCTGCCCCATTTCCTCGCAGCGCTGATCGATGGAGGTGAGCGTGGGCTCGGTCATGACGGTAAAGGCCTCGTTGCTGAAGCCGGTCAGGGCCACGTCTTCGGGCACCCGCAGCCCCTGGCGCCGGGCCTCGCGCATGGCCCCGAGGGCCGCGTAGTCGCCGGCGGCAAAGACGGCGTCGGGCGGCCGGGGCAGCGCCAGCCAGCGGCGCATGGCGGCCGCGCCGTGTTCCTGGGTCATGTCGGCGTAGTCGATCAGCGCCTCGTCGGCGGCAATGCCCGCTTCGGCCAAAGCGTCGAGGTAGCCCTGCCGGCGGTTTTTGTAGATGTTCAACGTTTGCGGGCCGGCCACGTGGGCAATGCGCCGGCAGCCACGGGCCAGCAAGTGGCGCGTGGAGGCGTAGCCGCCCTCCTGGTCGTCGAGCACCACCGCGTGCACGCGGTCGGCCCCCACGGTGCGGTCGAAGAAAACCAGCGGCAGGCCCCGGCTGCGCACTTTCTCGAAGTGGCGGTAGTCGAGCGTGGTGCGCGAGGGCGACACGAGTATGCCGGCCACCTGCGCGCTGAGCAGGCTTTCCACGTTGCGCCGCTCCTGCTGCACGTCCTCGTTCGACTGGCAGATGATAACGTTGTAGCCGGCCCGGCTGGCCGCCGTTTCGATGCCGTGCACCACGGAAGGAAAAAACCGGCCTTCGATGTAGGGCACCAGGATGCCCAGCAGCTGGCTTTTGCCCTTGCGCAGGGCCGAGGCCAGCCGGTTGGGCTGGTAGTTATACTTTTTGGCCAGCTTGAGCACTTTTAGCTTCATCTCCGGCCCGATGCTGTGGTGGTCGCTCAAGGCCCGGGAAATCGTCGTCATCGACACGCCCAGCTCGCGCGCGAGGTCGGCCATGGACACGGGGTTGTTGCCGGGAGCGGCGGGTTTGTTGCGGGGGGCCATACAGGAAAGCGCACAATGCTTTGTGTAAATATAAACTCTGGCCCATCATCCGGCCGTGGTCATAGGGGCTACCAGAGTGCTGCTATCGGGCTCCGAACCCGGGACGCGTTATGGCTGGGTGGTCGACTTTTGATACGAACAACCCCAACTTACACGATCGGTTGTGAAAAGCAGGTGAAGCCGGTGGCTGGCGCGGCATTAGTAGCCGCGGCCCAGAGCAGCAGCCCACTTCCAGCGTCATTTTAGCGGTTCGGCTGAAAACCGGACCTTTGGGGTCACTCGGTTTTCGGCATTACGCATCCCCTCCTACCATGAAGGCATTCATTTTTGACCTGAACGGGACCATGATTCACGACATGGAGTTCCATACCCAGGCTTGGCAACAACTGCTCAACGAAGACCTGGGCGGCAGCTTTTCCTGGGAGCAGGTCAAGCCGCAGATGTACGGCAAAAACCAGGAGGTGCTGGTGCGCATGTTCGGCGCGGCTCGGTTCACGGCCCAGGAAATGGAGCGGCTGTCGGTGGAAAAAGAGCGCCGCTACCAGCAGGCGTTCCGGCCACACCTGGCGCTGCTGCCGGGCCTGGACGAGTTTCTGGCCCGGGCCTACCAGCAGGGCATTCCCATGGCCATCGGCTCGGCGGCCATTCCCTTCAACATCGATTTCGTCCTCGACAACCTCGGCATTCGCCGCTACTTCCAGGCCATCGTCAGCGCCGACGACGTGACGCTGAGCAAGCCCCACCCGGAAACCTTTCTCAAGGCCGCCGAGCAGCTCGGCGTCGCGCCGGCCGACTGCCTCGTCTTCGAAGACGTGCCCAAGGGCGCCGAGGCAGCCCGCAACGCCGGTATGCGCTGCGTCATCCTGACGACCACGCACCAGGAGCCCGAATTCGCCGGGCTGCCCAACGTACTGCATTTCGCCCCGGACTTCACCGGCGCCTTCGTGCAAGGGCTGGTCTAAACCGAGCCGCCCCGACGCCCGGCCACTCTGCATTCCGGGCATCGGGGCGGCCAGTTCGGCCTAATGGCGCTGAGGCGGTTATGGCCGGCTGAACGCTACCTCGTTGTAGCGCAGCTCGTTCTTGAAGGTGCGCAGCCGGGTGTCGGCGTCGATGATGACGCACTCGATGCCGGCCATTTCGGCGAAGTCTTCCAGGTACTCGGCGGTGAGGTTCTGGCTGTAACCGGTGTGGTGCGCGCCGCCGGCGTAGATCCAGGCCGCGGCGCCGGTGGCCAGGTCGGGCTGCACCTTCCAGAGCACCCGGGCCACGGGCAGCTTGGGCAAGTCCTGCGCCGGAGCCACGGCCTCTACCTCGTTGACGACCATTCGGAAGCGGTGACCCAAATCGACGATGGTGGCGTTCAGGGCCGGGCCGGCCGGGCAGTTGAACACCAAGCGCGCCGGATCGGCCTTGCCGCCGATGCCCAGCGGGTGCACTTCCACCCGGGGCTTGCCCGCGGCAATGCTGGGGCAGATTTCGAGCATGTGCGAACCGAGCACCTGCTCGTTGCCGGGCTCGAAATGGTAGGTGTAGTCCTCCATGAAGGAGTTGCCGCCGGGCAGGCCGGCGCCCATCACTTTCATGGCCCGCACCAGCGCGGCCGTTTTCCAGTCGCCTTCGCCCCCAAAGCCGTAGCCCTCGGCCATCAGGCGCTGGGTAGCAATGCCAGGCAGCTGGGCCATGCCGTGCAGATCCTCGAAGGTGTCGGTGAAGCCGATGGCCTTGGTGTCGTGCAGAAAGCGGCGCAGGCCCGCTTCAATGCGGGCCGCCTCGCGCAGGGAGGCCCGCTGCCGGCCGCCTTCCCGCAGCGTTTCGCCCAGCTCGTATTCCTGCTGGTACGTGGCCAGCAGCGCGTCCACGTCGGCGGCCGGCACCGCATTGATGACGGCCACCAGGTCGCCAATGCCGTAGGTGTTCACGCTGTAGCCAAACTTGATTTCGGCCTCTACTTTGTCGCCCTCGGTTACGGCTACGTAGCGCATGTTGTCGCCGAAGCGGACGATGCGCCCGCCCTGCCAATCGGCCCAGGCGCAGGCGGCGCGCGCCCAGGCGCTCAACCGCTCGTGTACCCCGGGGCTTTGCCAGTGGCCCACCACCACCTTGCGCTTCAGCCGCATGCGGGCCCCGATGAAGCCAAACTCCCGGTCGCCGTGCGCCGACTGGTTCAGGTTCATGAAGTCCATGTCGATGTCCGCCCACGGAATGTCGCGGTTGAACTGCGTGTGCAGATGGGCCAGCGGCTTTTGCAGGATTTTCAGGCCGTTGATCCACATCTTGGCCGGCGAGAAGGTGTGCATCCAGGCCACCAAGCCTACGCAGCTGGGACTGGTGTTGGCATGCTGCACGAGCTGGTGTACCTCGTCGGGGCTGGTGAGGGCCGGCTGGTAAACCACCTTGACGGGCAAGGCCGCGCCCAGCGCGTCAGCAATGTGCTGCGCGTGGCGGGCCACCTGCGCCAGGGTTTCGGGCCCGTACAGGTGCTGGCTGCCGGTCACAAACCAGACTTCGTACTGCGAAAGGTCAATCATGGAAAAAGGCTGAACGCAGTGCCGGCTTGGGTGCGCCGGTCACCGCCAGGTGAACAGAATTGAATTATCGATTGTGTAGATCAAACCGCCAACAGGAGCAGCGTGCTCATCGGCGGTCGTCTTTGTTTAACGCGGCGAGCAGGCTGGTAACCTGCGTTACCAGACCGCATGCCTTGTTGGCCTGGTGAGCATAAGCAGCCGCCAGTAGCAGCAGATGGTATCAACTTTGACCGTAGTACGACTGTGGGCCGTGCTTTCGCTCGTAGTGCTTGCGGATGAGCGCGTCTTTGAGGCGCGGCAGCCCCGGGCGCAACGTGCAGCTCAGGTAGGCCATGCGGGCCACTTCCTCCAGCACGGCGCTGTTGTACACGGCTATGTCGACGGTCGTGCCCCAGGTGAAGGGCGCGTGGTTGGCGAGCAGCACCATTTCCACCTCGCCGGGCGAGAGGCCCCGCCGCTGAAACTCGTTGAGGATCTGCCAGCCGGTCTGGTGCTCGTAGTCGCCGTTGATCATTGCGTCGTCCATGGGCGGGGCGCAGGGCACGTCCGCGGTGAGGTGGTCGGCGTGGGTGGTACCCAGGATGGGGATGTCGAGCTGGGCCTGCGCCCAGGCCGTGGCGTAGGTGCTGTGCGTGTGCACGATGCCGCCGATGTGCTCCCAGTGGCTGTAGAGCACCGCGTGGGTTTTGGTGTCCGACGAGGGCCGCTTCTCCCCTTCCACGACGCGGTTGGCAAAGTCCACCACCACGATGTCCTCGGGCCGCAGCGTGTCGTAGGGGACGCCGCTGGGCTTGATGGCGAAGACGCGGTTGGCGCGGTCCACCACCGAGGCGTTACCGAAGGTGAAGAGCACCAGCCCGAGCTTGGGCAGCTGCATGTTGGCCTCGTAGCAGGCCTGTTTGAGAGCTTGGTACATGCTTGGGGTTGTCAGTTGCGAGTTGGTTGGTAGCAGGCGGCCCGTTCGGGCGCAACGCCAGCGGCCAGACCTCCGGTTAGGCTATGCGCGGCGTCTGGGCTTCCACAAACGCCCCGAAGGCCTGGTACTGCCGGTAACGCGTTTCGTAGTCGGCGACGCGGGCGGGGGTTGGCGTGTAAGTTTCGGCGAAGCCGTTGCCCATGGCGCGCTGGGCCGTCGTCACGTCGGGGTGCAGGCCGGCGGCTACGGCCGCGTACATGGCCGCGCCCAGCGCCGGGGCCTGGTCCGACTCGGCCACCTTGATGGGCCGGTTGAGTACGTCGGCCAGGGTCTGCATCATGAAAGCCGACTTTTTGGCCACGCCGCCCAGGCCAATAACCTGCTTGATGGGTACGCCCTGCTCCTCGAAGCGCTCCACGATCTGGCGGGAGCCGTAGCAGATGGACTCCACCAACGCGCGGAAGATGTGCGGGGCCGAGGTGCCCATCGTGAGGTTCATCAGCGCGCCTTTCAGGGCCTGGTTGGCGTCGGGCGTACGCCGGCCGTTCACCCAGTCCAGGGCCAGCACGGCCGATTCGGTGGGGTCGACGGCGGCGGCGGCCTGGTTGAGCGCGGCCATCATCCGCTCGCCCAGCTCCAGTAGCAGGGCCTGCTGCTGCGCGGCCGCCAGCACCGCCGACTGCGGCAGCAAGGTGCGCAGCGGCCACTCCAGCACCTGCCGAAACCACGCCAGCAGGTCGCCCACGGCCGATTGCCCGGCCTCCAGGCCCAGCATGCCGGGCACCACCGAGCCATCTACCTGCCCGCAGATGCCGGGCACCAGCCGGCGGCCCACTTCGTCCATCGGCGCCACCACGATGTCGCAGGTGGAGGTGCCCATGACTTTCACCATGGAGTGCGCCTCGATTTCGCCCGCCACGGCGCCGGCGTGGGCGTCGAAGGTGCCCACGGCCACCACCGTGCGGGGGCTCAGGCCCAGGCGCTCGGCCCACTCGGCCGAGAGCGTGCCGGCCGCTTCGTCGGCGGTAAACGTGTCGGTGTAAAGCCGGGCGCGCAGGCCGGCCAGCCGGGGCTCCAGGTGCACCAGGAACTCTTCGCTGGGCAGGCCGCCCCAGCTCTCGTGCCACATGGCCTTGTGGCCGGCGGCGCAGCGGCTGCGCTTGCAGGATGCCAGGTCGCCGCCGGTGAGCTGCAAGGTGAGCCAGTCGCAGTGCTCCATCCAGGAGTACGCGGCCTGGGCTACGGCCTCATCCTGGCGTACCACGTGCATGATTTTGGCCCAGAACCACTCCGAGGAATACACCCCACCTTCAAACTGGGTGTAGTCGGGGCCGCCCCAGCTTTGGGCTTTTTGGTTGATTTCGGCGGCTTCTTCCAACGCCGTGTGGTCTTTCCAGAGCACGAACATGGCGTTCGGATTCTCCTCGAAGCCGGGCAGCAGGGCCAGGGCCACGCCCTGCTCGTTGACCGGGCCGGGCGTCGAGCCGGTGGTATCCACAGCCAGGCCCACGATCTGCGCCTTATCGACCTTAGCGGCTACCTGGCGCACAGTGGCCTCCAGGCCTTCGAGGTGGTCGAGCGGGTGCTGCCGAAACTGGTTGTGGGCCGCGTAGCAGTAGCGCTGCTCGTTCCAGCGGGCGTACGGGTGCACGGCCTGGGCTACTTCGGCCCCGGTGTGGGCATCCACGAGCACGGCCCGCACGGAGTCGGTACCGTAGTCGATGCCGATTACGAAGGTCTTGGACATGTAGGTGAACTGGTGAGGTGGTGAACTGGTGAGTTGGTGTCCGGGAGGCCGGCGCCACGCATGTCGCGCAAGCCGAACGGCACTCACCAGCTCACCAGTTCGCCTATTTGCGCACGCCGAAACGGTACACCGTGGTGGAACGCAGCGTCTGGCCGGGCTCCAGAATGGTGCTCGGAAACTTGGGCTGGTTAGGCGAATCGGGAAAGTGCTGGGTTTCCAGGCAGAAGCCTGCGTGCTTGCCGTAGACGATGTCCTCCTTGCCTTTCAGCGTGCCGTCGAGGAAGTTGCCGGTGTAAAACTGCAGGCCCGGCTCGGTGGTCGTCACGTCCAGGGTGCGGCCCGTGGTGGGCTCGTACACGGAAGCCGCCGCGTGCATCCCGTCGGACTGGTTCAGCACCCAGTTGTGGTCGTAGCCGCCGGGCACCTGCCCGATGCGCACCCCGATGGCGCGCGGGGCGGTGAAGTCGAAGGGCGTGCCCTTCACCGGGCGCAGTTCCCCGGTTGGAATCAGGCCGGCGTCGACCACGGTGTAGCGGTCGGCCGGGATGGTGAGCTGGTGGGCCAGCACGTCTTTGGTGCGGCCCAGGCCGAGGTTGAAGTAAGCGTGGTTGGTCAGGTTGACGGGCGTGGCCTTGTCGGTGGTGGCCGTGTAGTCAATCTTCAGGGCGTCGTCGGTGGTCAGCGTGTACACCACTTTCACCTGCAGGTTGCCGGGGTAGCCTTCCTCGCCGTCCTTGCTCAGGTACTTGAGCGTGAGCGTCTGCCCCTCGGCGGAAGTGCCCGGCTCGGTTTGCCACACCACCTTGTCGAAGCCGCGGGTGCCGCCGTGCAGGTGGTTGGCGTCGTTGTTTTTGGCCAGGGTGTACTGCTGCCCGTTCAGCGTGAACTGCCCCCCGCGGATGCGGTTGCCGTAGCGCCCGATCAGCGCCCCGAAGTACGGGCCGGCTTTCTGGTACGCCGGGCTTTGGTAGTCGCTTACGTTGTCGAAACCCAACACCACGTCGCTGGGCCGGCCGTCCCTGTCGGGCACCACCACCTTGGTCACCGTGCCGCCGTAGTTGGTGATGCTCACCCGCAGGCCGTGGGCGTTGGTGAGCGTGTACAGCAGCGCATCCTGGCCGTCCTTGGTCATGCCGAAGGGCAAGGCCGCCGGGGTGGCAAACTTGCTGGCCGGCGCTGCGGCCGGTATCGTAACCGAATCGGCCACCAAGGGCGTTTCCGCCGCCGTTTGCTCAGCGGGCTTCGACTGCTCGCAGCCGACCAGAATAAACAGGCTGACCAATCCGGCGCTGCTGCGGGCCAGCATACCGGCGCGGAAGAGTGGTGTCATGGCGAAGGGGGCGTGGGTAAAAAGTAGCGGACAAACCAGGGGGGCGGCGGGCGGGCAAGCGCGGCCGTATCTGCGTCGGCAACCCGCTCAAGACGTAAAGTAGACAAAGCTTTTGAATTCACACAATCGTTTGTGTGAACCCAACGGTGGATTACCCGTGGTGCAGCCGGCCTGTGCCGGCTCGCTGCTTACCCGAAAGCCCGCGCAGAAGTAGCTAACAAAAGCGGCAAAACCCTACTTTACAAGCCGGAGCCAGCCGCGCAGGTTTTCAGCCGGCACCCCTCCGTATTCAGCCGCTACCTGTTTGCTCAGCTCCCATGCGCCTCTTACCCCTCTTCCCCTTGAACCTGGTCGTGTTTCCGGGCGAGAAGCTCAACCTGCACATTTTCGAGCCGCGCTACCGGCAGCTGATCGAAGATTGCCTGCAGGAGGACATCAGCTTCGGCATTGCGCCCTTTCTGGCCGACCGTGTGCAGCCTGTCGGCACCGAAATGCGCCTGACCAAGGTCGAGCGTACCTACGCCGGCGGCGAGTCGGATATCCGGACGCTGGCCGTCGGGCGCTTCCGCATCACCGAGGTGTTTCGGCAAGCGCCGGGCAAGCTGTACGGCGCTGCCACCGTCGAGGAGTTTCAGGAAGAAGGCGCCGCCGACCCGGTCCTGCGGCAGCGCATCAGCGCCCAAATCGAACGCCTCTACGATGCGCTGGGCCTGCAAAAACTGTTTATTGAGCTGTCCCCTGAGTACGCCACGTTCGACATTGCGCACCAACTGGGTCTGTCCACCGAGCAGGAGTACGAACTGCTGGCCATGGCGTCCGAAGCCGACCGGCAGGCGTTCGTGCTGGAACACCTGCAGCACATCCTGCCGGTGGTGCTGGAAACCGAGCGGCTCAAGGAGCGCGTGCGGCTCAACGGACACTTCAAGCACCTCACGCCCCCGAACTTTTAACGGCTGAGGGCCCGCTACACGCGCCTAAGGCCAACGTTTGGGCGCGGCACAGCAGCGGCCGCGTGCCCAAAGCCGACCGTTGCCGGGCGCTTGCCCGTACAGGGCAGGGTGACACAGCTTCTTCCATGGTTGCCCGCCCTGATTCTGGCCTTGGTGGTGGGCTGGCTATTGTACCAGTACGCGCTGGAGCGCCGCTTCCGCCGCCGGCCCTACGTAGCTCCGGCGGCCCGGCAATGGGCCAGCCTCACGCCGCCCAGCGAAGCGCCCCGGTACCGCCTGTGCCTGATCGGCGACTTGGGGGCCGTGGCCACCGATGGCCGCGACCCTGTGCTGAACCTGCTGCAGCACTGGCTGCGCGAGGCCGGCGCGGCGGGCACGGTGGTGCTGCTCGGCGACAACGTGTACCCCACGGGCCTGCCGCCCTTGGGCAACCCGCAGCGTCCCGCCGCCGAGCGGCGCCTCGATGCTCAACTGGCGCTGCTGCGCGACTTTCCGGGGCAGGTAATTTACCTGAGCGGCAACCACGACTGGAACAAGGGCCGCGCCGACGGTTACGCCTACCTGCAGGCGCAGGAAGCCTACGTGCGCCACCACCTGCCCCGGGCCCGCTACCTGCCCGAAAACGGTTGCCCTGGCCCCGTTGCTCTCCCGCTGGCCGAGGGCTTGGTGTTGCTCGTGCTCAATACCCAGTGGTGGGTGCAGCGCGGGCCGCGGCCGCTGGGAGCTGCGAACGGCTGCACTGCCAACGACGCCCAGGAGCCGTTCGCGCAGCTGCAGCAGCTGATGGCCCGGCACGCGCAGCAGCAGCTGGTCGTGGTGGGGCACCACCCGCTGTACTCCAATGCCATGCACGGCGGCAAATTCACCGTCAAGCAGCACGTTTTTCCGCTCACGGCGGCGCACAAGCGCGCTTACGTGCCTTTGCCCGTGCTGGGCTCGTTGTTTCCCGCTTACCGGCGGGTACTTGGGGCCGCCGAAGACATGGCCCACCCGCGCTACCGGCGCATGCGCCGCCGCCTGCTGCAGGTGCTGCGCCAGTTTCCCGGCGCGGTGTACGCCGCCGGCCACGACCACAACCTGCAGTATTTCCTGCGGCGCGGGGTGCACTACATCGTGAGCGGGGCGGGCAGCAAGACGGCGTACGTGGAAGCCGGCGGCAAAGCCACGTTCACCCACGAGCATAAAGGCTTCTTCACGCTCGATTATTACGCCGACGGCCAGCTCTGGCTGCAGACCTGGGAGCCCGCCGATGCGCAGGGCACCCCGGCCCCAACGCCCTTCCGCTGGCCTCTGGTGCCCGCACCCGCTACGCCTGCGCCGCATGCGGCACCAGCACGCGCAGGCTCCGCGGATTAATAACTACTTCTACCGGCGTGGGCATGAGCATGGGCTCCCCGTCTACCTGCACGCTCACCTGCGTGGCGCCTGGCACCTCAATGCGGGCCCGCTGGCACGGCAGCCGCCGCGTGTACGCCGACTCGTCGAAGCCTTCGGTATAGAGCTGATACAGAATGCCCGGGGCCGCCGTGCCCGGAAAGGGCTCGATGACGCAGACCTCAAATCGGCCGTCGTCCATGCGGCTGGCGGGGTTGATGACGACGTTGCTGCCGAAGGTGCGGGCGTTGGCAATGGTGAGCATAAAGGCTTCGCCCTCCCAGGTTTCACGGTCCGTCACCACGCGGTAGCGGGCGGGCTCGTAGCGCATGTATTCCTGCAGCGCCACCCGCACGTAGGCGCCGGGGCCGCGGGTGCCGCCCTGCGCGAAGCGCTCCACCACCAGCGCGTTGAAACCCAGATCGGCCAGGTGCGCCGCAAAGTGTCCGCCCACCGTGAGCGTGTCTAGCTCGCGCACGTCGTGCTGCCAGATCAGCTGCAAGGCGTCCTGTGTATCCTGCGGGATGCCGAGGTCCTTGGAAAGCCCGTTGCCCGAACCCAGCGGCACGATGCCCATGGGTAGCGGCTGCCCCTGCAGGGCCTGGGCCACCAGGCTCACGGTGCCATCGCCGCCGGCGGCAAATACGGCGTCGTACTCGTGGGTCCGCAAGAACTCCCGGAGCTGGTGTAGGTCGTCTTGGCCGCTGGTTTCGTACAGCCGGGCCGTGCGGCCGCGCTCGGCGCAGGTGCGCCGGATCAGGTCCTGTACGTCGGCCTTGTCGATGTCGCCCGAAATGGGGTTCATCACGAACAACAACCGGCGGAGAATGGGTGGGGTGTCAGACATAGGCGGCAACATAGGAAAAGCGTTTCTGCCGCCGTAATAACGCGG
Source organism: Hymenobacter coalescens (assembly GCF_054783195.1). NCBI lineage: Bacteria > Pseudomonadati > Bacteroidota > Cytophagia > Cytophagales > Hymenobacteraceae > Hymenobacter > Hymenobacter coalescens. Next base: position 123,078 of record NZ_BAAGRA010000002.1, read on the forward strand.
CGGCCACGAAAAAGGCCGGGGCAATACGCCCCGGCCGTGCAGCAGCAAGCCATCCGGCCCCAAAGCTACGGCTTCAGGCCCGCCGGAATACCGCTCGGAAACTCTTCCGCAATTTCGTTTTCCAGCACCCCCACGCGGTTGCCCGGGTTGGGGTGGGTGCTCAGAAACTCGGGGCCGCCGCTGCGGCCACCGGCCTGCTCCAGAATCTGCATCACCTGAATCATGGCGCGGGGGTCGTAGCCGGCGTCGGCGGTGTACTTCACGGCCAGTCGGTCCGATTCCAGCTCGTCCTCGCGCCCAAAGCGCAGGTTCACCACCTTGGCAATGGCGGCGGCAATGGCGGCATTGGCTACCGAGCCGCCGGGCCGGTCGGGGTCGTAGGCGGCAATGGCACCGGCGCCGGCCAGGCCCTGCGTGAGCTGCTGCTTGGCCAGCTGCTCGGCCGAGTGCCGCCCTATGACGTGGCCGATTTCGTGGCCAAGCACGCCGGCCAGCTGCCCCTCGGTTTTCAGGTTTTTCAAGAGGCCGGCCGTGATAAACACCTGCCCGCCCGGCAGGGCAAATGCATTGATGGTCTGCTCGTCGGCCAGCAGGTGAAAGTCAAAGCGGTACGGCGACTGGGTGGCGCCGGAAGCCTGCACCAGCTGCTGCCCGACGCGGTCGACGGCGGCCTGCGCCTGCTGATCGGGGTGCAGCCCGCCGTATTGCTGAGCCATCTGCGGGGCGGCCTGCAGGCCCAGCGCTACTTCCTGCTCGGCGGTCATGCTCACGTGTTGCACCTCGCCCGTGACGGGGTTGGTTTGCCGGTTGCAGTAGTAGGTGATGAACGAAAACCCGGCTACCAGCAGGGCAATGATGTATCGAAGGCTGCCTCTCATGGAAAGACGGGGTGTGGGGGAAGGATCAACCGACGGTTTTCGCCGGCACAGAATCTAACGCGGCGCGCGCGGCAGGGTTGTACGCCCCAAAGCAGCCAAAACCGTGACCCTTGCGTATCAGGCACAACAGCTGCCCGCCCGGCGGGTGCTTCACTCCCATCTACTCTTCCAGACCATGAATCAGAAACGCACTTTTGGCTCCCTGCTGACGCTGCTCGGCATTGCGGGCATCATCTACGGCGCCATGGGCCTGCTCGGCATGGCCGACCTGAGCAAAATCAATTCGTTTGTGCCCCTGGGCGTCGGCCTGATTTTCTTCTTTGCCGGCATCAGCCTGGTGCGTGCCACCGGCGACCGGGCCTGACGCTTGCGCAAATAACCCCATATAAGCCCCACGGCCCGCTCCGAAGCTTCGGAGCGGGCCGTGGGGCTTATATGGAAACCTGATCTATTGTCCGGTGCTGAACGCGGCGCCCTCGGTGCGCGCAAACGCCGGCAGGGCCGCGTTGAGGTTCAGCCAATCTGAGGTGTAGGGTACCGAGCGCGGCCCTTGCACAAACAGCACCGACCCGCTCTGGATGGTCTTGATAATGCTCGCCGACTGCGCGGCGGGCAGCGCGGGGCAGCCCTGGCTGCGGCCCAGGCGGCCGTTTTGCCGGATAAAGTCCTGGCTGACGTAGTCGGCACCGTGCACGACCACGGCCCGTTCGGCGGCCTGCGAGTTGTAGCGCGGGTCCAGCCCCCGCAGCTTGAGCGAGAGGCCGTGCTTGCCCTGGTAGGTGTTGCCGGTCACGTAAAAGCCGAGGCTGCTCATCTCCGAGCCGAGGCGGTTGGAGAAGGTCTGGGCCACGTCGCCGCCCGTGTTCTTGCCGTGCGCCACCAGCGTGTGGTAGAGCAGCCGCGTGCGGCTCAGGTCGATAACCCACAGGCGGTTCTGGCGGCTGGAGCGACTAAAGTCGATAACCGTCAGCACCGGCCGCTTGGCCAGCCCGCGGCTGCGCAGGTTGAAGTAGCCGATCAGGGCGTTGCGCAGCACCTGCACGTTCAGCCCCGTCTGGGCCAGGCGGGCTCCCACGTAAGTGCGGAGTAAATACTGTTCGAAAGCGGCGGTGGTCGCCGCTTGGGCCGCGCTGGGCACCTGGGCCGGTTTGGCAGCCAGGGCCGGCCGAAGCCCCGCGGTCAGCAACAACAGCCCAATCAGGCCGTAACGAGCAAGCTTCATAGGTGGTGGAGTACGTAAACGCGATGCGTCAACCGGAGCAAAGACAAAAATAGTAGTTTTGTCCAACCTCGGCCCACTTAACTGGCCGAATGGCATGCTGGTTCCCACGATGTTACAACGCTCGGCCCTTTATTTTTTGTGTGCGCTGCTGCTGGCCGGCTGTGGCCGCTCGCTCAAGTCGCTGCCTGGCTTCGATGCGGCGGCCTGGCAACAAGACCAGCGCGGCTGCGGCGGCGTCCGCCAAACCCTGCTCCCAACCCTCGATCAAAACCGGGAGCAGCTCTACAACGTGCATGTTGACGCGGTGACCGACCTGCTGGGCCGGCCCGACGAAGAGGAACTGCAGGAACAAACCCAGCGGGTGTATTACTACTACGTCGTACCCGGTCCCCAGTGCGCCCCCAACCACCCTTCGGCCAGCACCCGCCGCCTGATGGTGCGCTTTGGTTCCCTCGGCACCGTCACGGAGGTATTGTACACCTCTGCGCCGCCGCTTCCGTAAGGTGCACACTACCCGAAACGCCACGTGGGCGGCTTCGCAAGGAGGCCGCCCACGTGGCGTTTCGGTCAATGACGTTACCCGGTTTGGCTTAGCCCAGACCGTTGCTGGCCGGATCGGCCGGTAGTGGCGTAGCGTCCTGCTTCTGCTCGTTGTGCAGCATCCCGATTTGCGACGGGGTAAGGATGCGCCGGCATTCCTGCTCGTACTGGGCCTCAAGCTCGGCCATTTTTGCCTGCCGGGCCGATGGATCCTGCTGGTACTGCCACTGAATTTCGTCCATGCGGGCCAGCTTGATCTGGTTCACTGAGCGCAGGCGGATGTACTGCGCTTCGTTGAGCTGCAGGCGGTTGGCCATTTGGCGGGTAAGCTCAGCGGCCGTGGTCACGGCGGGCTGCCCCCCGGGAGCGGCGGCCACGCGGTCTTTCATTTGAGCAGACGCAGCCACAGCCAGCCCGCTCAGCAAGAGGGTGAGGGTAAGTACCTTCATGGTGGAGAAAAGCAAAAAAGTGGTGGTTGGACAATCCAGCCTCGGCTTGGCTTCCGGGCTATGTTTAGTCCAAATATATATTAATAAAGTTTTAAAACAAGACTGTCAGAAAACATTTATTCTTGGGATATAAACACGTTGCCGCAATCGTAACGTTCCCATGCTGGGAATAATGGTCACAATGGGAAAAGGGCCTTTGCAAGCACAAAAAAGCGGCCCCGCACGCACGTGCAGGGCCGCTCGGGCTAAGTAATTCAGGCTGCGCCGGGTTATTCCACGTGCTGCATGGGCTTGTGGTCCGGGCTCTTGAAGTACTGCATGGCAATGAGCGAAATGATGACGCCCGACATCACGCCTTGCAGCAGCAGAGCCAGGAAAGCAACGGTGACGGAGAGGTCAAAGCCAAACAGGTCCTCGGCACGCATCCGCTCCATCAGGCCCGGGCTGACAACCGAATACACTACGAAGAAGAGACCAAAGACAACGCTAGCGACGCCGGCCGTGATGATGCCCGTGCCGAACCCGTGCAGGTACGGCATGCGGTCGTGCCGAACGGCTTTGTAGTGCGCAATGGCGATGCATACGCCGATGGCCAAAATGACAAAGTTCAGGTAGCTGTACTCGATTTTGTGCGCTACGCCAAGCAGCGAAGCAACCAGGAAATAAGCAGCCATGGCCGCAGCCGTGAACAGGCCGTAGCGAATACCGTTGCGCTCAGGGGAAAGCATGTGGTCAGCCATAAGGCAGGAAGATTTTAGAGGAGTTGGAGAGATGGGTCCGCGCCGCACCGTCCCGAAAGGGGTGCTACTCAGCCGGTCAGGCCAGCAAAGCGGCGTTGAAGTGTAATACTGCCATTCGGCGTCGCTGGTTGTGCTTGGCCCGCACAAATTCCGTTTTATCCGCCGCCAAGCCCTTGGCAATGAACTTTGAGCGACCGGGATTTTTTGCGGCCGCGCCGGTGTTACAGGGCGGATTCTCCAACCGGCACGGGCATTTTTTTCTCTACCTTTGCGCGGTTTTTCCGGGTCGGGGTCCGTCCTTATTCCGCTTACTTTTCCTGCATGATCAGCACTACCAACGTCAGCCTGCGCTACGGCAAGCGCGTGTTGTTTGAAGACGTCACCATCAAGTTCATGCCCGGCAACGTGTACGGCCTCATCGGGGCCAACGGGGCGGGCAAATCCACCTTCCTGAAGATTCTGTCGGGCGAAATCGAGCCGAACACGGGTTCGGTGGACATGCCCAACGGCGCGCGCCTATCGGTACTGAAGCAGGACCAGTTTGCCTACGACAACTACCCGGTGCTGCAAACGGTGATTATGGGTCACCAGCGCCTGTGGAAGGTGATGGAGGAAAAGGACGCCATCTACGCCAAGCCGGATTTCTCCGACGCCGACGGCGAGCGGGCGGCCGTGTTGGAAGGTGAGTTTGCCGACCTGGAGGGCTGGAACGCCGACTACGAAGCGGCCGAACTGCTCTCCGGCCTCGGCATCGGCGAAGACAAGCACTACACGATGATGGGCGACCTGGGCACCTCCGATAAGGTGCGCGTGCTGCTGGCCCAGGCCCTGTTCGGCAACCCCGACGTGCTGCTGCTGGACGAACCCACCAACGGCCTCGACGCCGAGACCGTGTTGTGGCTGGAAAATTTCCTCGACGGGTTCCAGAACACCGTTATCGTAGTGAGCCACGACCGCCACTTCCTCGACGCGGTGTGTAACTACATGGCCGACCTGGACTTCTCGAAAATCACCATGTACCCCGGCAACTACTCGTTCTGGTACGAGTCGTCGCAGCTGGCGCTGCGCCAGCGCCAGGAGGTGAACAAGAAGACCGAGGACAAGCGCAAGGAACTGGAAGAGTTTGTGCGCCGCTTCTCGGCCAACGCCTCAAAATCCAAGCAGGCCACCTCGCGCCAGAAGCTGCTGCAAAAGCTTACGCTGGAAGAAATCAAGCCTTCGTCGCGCAAGTACCCTTACATCGCCTTCAAGGCCGAGCGCGAAGCCGGCAACCAGCTGCTGACGGTAGAAAACCTGGCCGCCACGGTCGACGGCGAGACCATCTTCCGCAACGTGTCGTTCAGCCTCGACAAGAAGGACAAGGTGGCCATCATCAGCCGCGACGACCGCGCCGCCTCGCTGCTCTTCGACATCCTGTTCGAGCAGAAAAAGGCCGATAAAGGCGACTTCAAGTGGGGCACGACCATCACGCCCTCTTACTTCCCGAAAGAGAACACCGAGTTCTTCAACACCGACCTGAACCTGGTGGACTGGCTGCGCCAGTACAGCACGGAGAAGGACGAGTCGTTTATCCGGGGCTTCCTGGGCCGCATGCTCTTCTCGGGCGAAGAGTCGCAGAAGAAGTCGAATGTGCTTAGCGGGGGCGAGAAAGTACGCTGCATGCTCTCCAAGATGATGATGGAGTCGGGCAACGTGCTCGTGCTCGACGACCCGACGAACCACCTGGACCTGGAAAGCATCACGGCCCTGAACAACTCGCTGCGCGACTTCACCGGCTCCATGCTCTTCGCCTCGCACGACTTGCAGTTCATCGACACGGTGGCCAACCGCATCATCGAGCTGACCCCGGACGGCATCATCGACAAGCGCATGACGTACGAGGAGTACCTGGCCGACGAGACCATCAAGGCCCAGCGCCAGCGCATGTACCAAACGGTCGGCGCCTAGCGTTCTGCTTTGAAAGGCCGCGGATGCAACGATCCGCGGCCTTTTTGTTACTTACCTTCCGAAGGACCTTTCGCTCTCCCCCTATGAAGCGTTTACTGCTGGTGGCCGCGCTCAGCGCCGCCGGATTATTGTTTACCACCGAGGCCCAGGCCCAACGAACGGACACCACGTACGTGAAGCCCCAGTTGCCGACCGGCCCACCCATGGCACCGCCCCCGCGCCCCGCTACGCCCGCCCCTGCGCAGCCCACGCCGGCGCAACCGCAGCAGCCCGTGCCCCAACAGCCGGTGCGCCCCAGCGGCGGCATCGACGACGACGGCCGCACGGCCCAGCCGCTGCCCGGCACGCCCCGGCCCCAGCCGGCCACGCCAGCCCCAGTCGGCCGCCCCACCGGTATTGACGACGACGGCCGTCCGGCCCAGCCCCTGCCGACGGACGGCAGCCCCGTGCCCGGCGCCGTCACGGTACCGGAGCGCAAGCCCAGCAAGTACTTTCTGTACACGAACTTTAACCTGGGCTTGTCCTCTTCCTACGACATCACCCAGTTCAACGTGGGCGCGTCGCCGGCGATTGGGTACCGCGTGACCGACAAGTTTGCCATTGGTCCGGGTATCACATACACCTTCAACAATTTCAGCCTCTCGCGCGATGCCCAGGCCGTGGGCTACCCGAGCAACATTTCCTGCAATAACATTGGCGTGAAAGCCTTCGCGCAGTACATCGTATACAAACAATTCTTTGTGCACGCCGAGTACGAGGTAACGCGGGCGCAGCTCGTGCCAAGTCCCATCGTGCTGGGCGGCCCCTACAAGTTCAACCGGACCATCACCTCCCCGCTCGCCGGCGTGGGCTACCGCAGCCCCTTGGGCGAGCGAGCCGCCCTGGACATCACGGTGCTCTACAATTTCAACGACGGCATCGAGAACATCTACGGGCAGCCGGTTATCCGCTTCAGCTTACTCTTCGACCTGGGCAAGTAACCGCTGGCCGGCTTCGGCAGATGGTAACAAACACGAAACGGGCGGCTCCCCACTGGGAAGCCGCCCGTTTCGTGTTTTTCAGACGCAACTAGGTGCGGGATATTCAGACGGCGCTGCCGCGTATGAGGCGCAGCACCACGGCGATGATGGCAATGACCAGCAGGATGTGAATCAGGTTGCCCATCCCGAAGCTGTTGAAGCCCAGGAAGCCCAGTAACCAGATGATGATCAGGATTACCGCGATGATGTACAGTAGGTTGCCCATGGCGTGGGAGAAGAGTTAAGGTGAGAGGTGTGGAAGTGAACGGGAAGCGCTGTGCCTCGGATGCATCCTTTTTGGAAGCCCTTTGGCGAGGCGCTCTGCGGGTTTGTACGCCGAGTTGTACAAAAGGATATCCGCCGGCAAAAAAATATTCACAGACATAGTTGCTTCGCTATGCTAGCAGCTTGATAATCTGTGGGCAAACTTTTCTGGGGTTTTGTGGTTTTGGCGCTTCCCGCCGGCCCGGACCCGGTCTTGCAGCTTGGGCCGCGCCGGCCTTTCGGTTAGCTTTGCCCCGCCCGGCACTCCCGGGTCTTTTTCTTTTGCCTAACTCCCACCCTTCCCACACATGCTGAACGTCGCCGTTATTGGCTCGGGCACCATGGGCAATGGCATTGCCCACGTGTTTGCCCAGCACGGTTTTCCGGTTACCCTCATCGACCTCAATCAGGCGGCCCTCGACAAAGCCTGGACCACCATCGGCAAAAATCTGGACCGCCAAGTGGCCAAGGGCGGCCTTTCCGAAGACGACAAAGCCGCCACCCTGAACCGCCTGCAGCGCAGCACCTCTCTGGCCGACGGCGTGCGCGACGCGGGCCTGGTGGTGGAAGCGGCCACCGAGAACGTGCAGATCAAGCTCGACCTGTTCCGCCAGCTCGATGAGCTGGCACCCGAAGGCTGCATCCTGGCTTCGAACACGAGCAGCATCAGCATCACCAAGATTGCGGCCGTCACGAAACGCCCCGACAAGGTCATCGGCATGCACTTCATGAACCCGGTGCCGGTGATGAAGCTGGTGGAGGTGATTCGCGGCTACGCCACCTCCGACGCCGTGACGGAGCAAATCATGGAGCTGTCGCGGCAGCTGGGCAAGACGCCGACGGAAGTCAACGACTACCCCGGCTTCGTGGCCAACCGCATCCTGATGCCGATGATCAACGAGGCCATCATCACCCTGCACGAGGGCGTGGCCGGCGTGGAGGAAATCGACACGGTGATGAAACTGGGCATGGCCCACCCCATGGGTCCGCTGCAGCTAGCCGACTTCATCGGCCTGGACGTGTGCCTGGCCATCCTGCGGGTGCTGCACGAAGGCCTTGGTAACCCCAAGTACGCTCCCTGCCCCCTGCTCGTGAACATGGTAATGGCCGGCCGTTTGGGCGTGAAGTCGGGCGAAGGCTTCTACAGCTGGACGCACGGCACCAAGGAGCTGGTGCTGGCCGAGCGCTTCCGTAAGTAAGCCCGTCATTTCGGCACTTTATCCGAGCCCCGGTGCCCTGCGGCGCCGGGGCTCGGTATTTGCACGGCTTGGCCGGAGCAGTGAAGGCCGGCCGCAGGCCGCTACCGGGCAGCTTGTAACCTTCCGGCCCCAATTGCGCTTAACCATACTTCCACACCTTATTTCCCACCTGACATGGAATTAGCAACCTTCGGGGCCGGCTGTTTCTGGTGCGTCGAGGCGGTCTTTCAGAACCTGAAAGGCGTCGAGAAAGTCGTATCGGGCTACACGGGCGGCCGCATTGCCAACCCCACCTACAAGGAAGTCTGCTCGGGCCTGACCGGCCACAACGAAGTCGTACAGCTTACCTTCGACCCGGCCGTCATCAGCTTCGAGGAGCTGCTCGAAATTTTCTGGAAAACCCACGACCCCACTACCCTCAACCGCCAGGGCAACGACGTGGGCACCCAGTACCGCTCGGGCATCTACTACCACAACGACGAGCAAAAGCAGCTGGCTGAAACCTACAAGCAAAAGCTCAACGAAGCGCAGGCCTTCGACAAGCCCGTGGTAACGGAAATCCTGCCCGCCGGTCCTTTCTACCAGGCCGAGGACTACCACCAGAACTACTACAACCAGAACGGCACGCAGCCTTACTGCCAATTTGTGGCCCGCCCCAAGGTGGAAAAGGTCAAGGCGCTGTTCGGTGAAAAGCTCAAGGCGGCAGCGCAGTAGCCAACTTACTTATACTCATTCAAGCCCGGCTTCGGCCGGGCTTGTTTTGTTTTCGGAGGGCCCTACAGCGCTTGCCCTGGCACCAACTCCGGCGGGTTTCGGCCGTAACAACGACACGCCGCATTGCTCTCCCACACCGCCACCTATTCCACCAGCACCGAATATGGGCAAGTGCGTTCTGATCATTCACGGCGGAGCCGTCAATACTGACCCGGCTACCATTCCGCCGGCAAAGGAGAAAAGGCTGAAACAGGGCCTCAAGCAGGCCTTGATGGCCGGCGCAGAGATTCTGCAGCGCGGGGGCACGGCCCTCGACGCGGTAGAAGCCGCCGTGAAGAGCATGGAAGACAACGAGTTGTTCAATGCCGGCCGCGGCGGCATGTTCAACATCAACGGGGAGGTCGAAACCGAGGCGTCCATCATGGACGGGGCGACGCTGCGCGGCGGGGCGGTGAGCGGCCTGAAACTGGTGAAAAACCCCGTCAGCGTGGCCCGGCTGGTGATGGAAAAGTGCAAGCACTCCTTCCTGACGGGCGAAGGCGCCCAGGAATTTGCCCTTTCGCAGGGGCTGCCCCTGCACGACCCGAACTACTTCAAAACCGACGAGCAGCGGGAGCAGTGGCTGGAAATCATTCAGGAAGCCGAAGCCGAGCACGCCGACCGGCACGACACCGTGGGCGCCGTCGCCCTCGATCAGTACGGCAACCTAGCCATGGCCACCTCCACCGGCGGCATCGAAGGCAAGCTGCGCGGCCGCGTGGGCGACAGCTGCATTTTCGGGGGCGGTGGCTACGCCAACAACGAGGTCTGCGCCGTTTCGACCACCGGCGACGGGGAAATCATCATGCTGGCCGGCGTGGCCCACGAGGTGTACGCCCTGCGCAAGTACAAGAAGATGAGCATCGGGCAAGCCGCGCGGACGGCCGTGGACGTGTACGCCGATAAGCTGGCCGGCGACCGGGGCATCATTGCCGTGGACCCAGCCGGCAACATTGCCATCGAGTCGAACACCAACGTGATGCGCTGCGCCTACCAGGTGGACGGAGAAGAACCCTTCGTGGCCATCTGGAAAAAAGAACTGGACGAGCACTTCAAATAAGCTCGGCTCCGCGCGGCGTACATCTCCGCGCAAAGCCCCGCCCGACAGTGCCGGGCGGGGCTTTGCGCGGACGCTCCTTTGATCAGGTGGTAGCTACGGCCTGCATGATGGCGTAGGCGACTTCGTCGCGGCAGATATCGGAGTGGCCCCGAATGACGTCGTCGGCGTTGAGGTTGAGGATGCGCCCGGGCTTGAACGCGTAAGCCGACGCGACCGGCAGCAGCTTGCCGGTCGCGGCCTCCGGGGTCTTGAGCGCCCCGTTGCGCCCGATGCCGCCGTACTTGTCGGTGGCGTCGCCCAGGCCCGCAGCGACCTGCCGGGCCACCCGCGAGGCCAGCGGGTACATGCGCCCGACGGCAATGTCGCGCACACTGTGGGTTATCAGCACCGGCCCCGTAACCGTGGGTGCGGCGGCCTTAAACAGGGACCGAAAAAACCCGTGGTTGCCGGCTCCGTCGTAATCCTGGGCAAAACCGTAGTGCGAAAAAGCCGCCTGCAGCAGCGTCAGGGTGCTCACCTTGAAGTCGGCCTGGCCACTGGCCGCCGCCGTTACCAGCCGTCCGCCAAAGCTGTGGCCAATCAGGTGCAGCCGCAGTCCGGGCCGGGCCTGCACGGCCGCTTTCAGCACGGCGCGCAGCCCCTGGCTGCCCACTTTACCGGCGCGCTCCTTCATCTGGTAATAGGTCGTGAAATTGAGCAGGTTCAGCGCCCCGGATTTCATGTCGCCCCACCAGTCGCTGAGGCCGGCCACCTGCCCCGCGCCGGCTTCGCCGTCGAACTGAGCCGGCGGCAATGCCGAGTCGGGCTGCGCCAGCAGCTCCACCAGCATGTCGTCGGGCGTTTCCGCCACCAGCTCGGCGCCGTCGATGTCCGGGGCCGGGGCCGCATCGTCCACCAGGTCGCGCAGCAGGGCAGCAAACTCTTTGCGGGCCGATTTTTTGTCTTCCAGGTACGGCACCAGCTCCTGGGCCCGGGCCAGCCGCTGGTCGGCGGCGGCCGCGTCGAACACGCCGCGCAGGCGGTCCAGCTCGGCCCGCAGTACCTCGTCCGTGACGAGCGAGCCGCCGCTGGCGGCGCCGCTGGGAATCAGCTCCTGCTCGGCAAACTTCTTCGACGGCCAGAACACCCCCAGTACGGCAAAGCTGCGCCCCGCCGGCCGGTGCTGGCGCAGGCGCTGCAGCAGGCACTCGTAGAGCTTTTGCGCCTCGGCCATGTCGTTGTTCCACCCGTGCGAAATCACCAGCAGATCGGTCACGGGCGGGTGGCCGGCCGTAGCGCGCAGGTAGTCGAGCAGGCGCTGCGTTTCTGCCCCCTGAAACACCTGTCCTTCCTTGGTAAACTGGACGCGAAAAAACGGAAACTCGGCGATTTTGCTCATGGCAACCGGGAAAGAAGGGTGAGAAAAGGCAATAGCACCTGACTGCTTAAATCGATTGGATGGCCCGCATCAGATCCACCAGCCCGGCGCCCTGGAAATACCGCTCGCGCTTCAGGTCGGTGGCCGAAGAAATAAACAGCTCCTTAACTTTTTCGGGGTAGCCGATGAACTCGCGGCGGATTGATAAAAAGGCGGCAATGGCCCCCGACACGTGCGGCGCGGCCATGCTCGTGCCGCTTTGCTCGAGGTACTCGCAGGGTTTCTGCTTGTTGACCATCTCCTGCAGCTTGAGGCCGGCCGCGCAGGAAATGATTTTCTCGCCGGGCGCCACCAGATCGGGTTTTTGCCGGCCGTCGCCGGTGGGGCCCTTGGAGGAGAAGTAGGACACGCCGTACACGTGGGGCATGTCGCGGTGCGTGGAGCCGACGGTAATGGCCAGGTCGGCGTTGCCCGGGTCGTTGATGGTCAGCGACATGCCCGCCGGCACGGGACCGTTGAACTTGCTTTGGGTGAGGCCGTAGCCGGTGTTGCCGGCGGCTACCACCACCACCACGCCCGAGCGCACCAGCCGGTTTACTTCCACGCACAGGGGGCTCTGCCCGCAGGCAAACCACTCGGGTTCAAAAGTATAGCCCACGCTCATGTTGACGCCCTGCACGATCAGGTTGCGGCCATGCCCGTTCAGCTCCTGGATTAGGGCAATGGCAGCAATCAGGTTGCTGGCCGAGCCCCGCCCCTTTTCGTCCATGACTTTCAGGCTGAGCAGCTTGCACTTCGGCGCAATGCCGCTGATGCGCGCAATGTCCACCGGCGCGAAATCCAGGTCGCCGAGCCCGTCGCGCTGCCGGGAGTAGGCCCGGATGGGCGCCGCCGCGTCGCCGCGCAGCTCGCCCGCGATGATGCCCGCCACGTGCGTGCCGTGCCCGAACTCGTCGGTCAGCGGACCGCCGCTGCCGGCCGAGCCGCTGAAGTCGACGTGCTGCAGGGGCGGCTCCAGCACGAGGTTTTCGTGCTGCCGGAAATGCGGGTGCTGCTCGTCGATGCCGGAATCGAGCACCGCCCAGACCAGCCCCGCGCCGGTGGCCGCGTAGGACACCTGGGCGGCATCGGCCTTGACGGTGGAAATCGACTTGTTGACGAGCCCGTTGACGGGAAAATCAGGCCAGATGCGGTACAGGGCGCGCTTGACCGGCACACGCCGCTCGGTGGGTTTTTCGCCGCGCCGTGCCCGCTCAGTCTGTTCGGCTGCTTCGGCCGCAGCGGCCAACTCCTGGGCGTGCTGCAGGTCGCGCTCCACCAGCCGGCGGATCACCGGCCCCTCAAGCTGCGCGAAAAGGTACTGCTGCACATACCGGTTCTTGGGGTCGGCCACGGCGCGCAGGCCCTGCGCGCGGTGCTCGGCGCTCTGCGGGTGGTCCTTGATCAAGGCGTTTAGCTCTTCCCACACCCAGTGCTTGGCCGCTTCGCGGCCCGCGGGGTACTGCAGGTTCAGGTCGATGATGACCGCGAACAGCTCGGGCTCGTACGCCGGCCGGGGTGATTTCAGCAGCCCCTGCAGCCAGTCGAACCATTCGGCCTGGGCCGTGGCGGGCGGCGCCAGCCCGGCTTCCTGCAGATCGGCCCACAGCCGCAGCACCCACGCGCTGTACCGGCCGCTGCGGTCCACCAGGCCGTATTCGTGCCAGGCGTCGGATAAGTCGGCCAGCAGCCGGCGCCAGGGCAACGCCCGCCGCTCGGCAAACTCCCGCAGCAGCCCAAACCAGCGCTGCGCATTCGCGTCGGCCGCGATTTTGACCAGCAGCGGCAAGGTTATGACGGACTTATCGAGCGTATCCGGGTCGAAGGGAAACAGATTCTGCCGGGGAAGCGGCGGCACGTCGTCAGCCATATCGATGGGGTTAGCAAAAAGGGGAAACATAGGTGGACGCTGCCCGCCCGGGCTACTACGCAGGCGCCCAACGGGCCTGGGACGCAGCTCCGCCCGAATAATAAGCCTGCCTAATATAGCGGAAGTGCCGGTCGGCAGCCAAGCCGGCTGGCGGGCACCAGGGCAAAAAAAGAGCCCGCCTAATGCGGGCTCTCGGAGCAGTCAGGATAGGTGGCAGACCCTTGCTGTTAGAAGGCGGCCCCCGCGCCGTTTACACGGCCACGTTGTGCTCCCGCAGGGCGTCGTTGAGCGAGGTTTTCAGGTCGGTGCTGGGCTTGCGCTGGCCGATGATGAGGGCGCAGGGCACGTGGAACTCGCCGGCCGGAAACTGCTTGGGCAAGGAGCCGGGAATCACCACCGAGCGGGGCGGCACGTAGCCGCGGTACTCCTTGCCCTCGGGCGTGCTCACGTCGATGATGCGGGTGCTGCCGGTGATGGTCACGCCCGCGCCGATGACGGCTTCCTTGCCGATGTGGCAGCCTTCGACCAGGATGCAGCGCGAGCCGATGAAGGCCCCGTCTTCGACGATAACCGGGGCCGCCTGCACCGGCTCGAGCACGCCGCCCAGGCCCACGCCGCCCGAAAGGTGCACATGGGCACCCACCTGCGCGCACGAGCCCACCGTAGCCCAGGTATCGACCATGGTGCCCTCGCCCACGTAGGCGCCGATGTTCACGTACGAGGGCATCATGATGACGCCGGGCGCGAGGTAAGCGCCGTAGCGGGCCACGGCCGGGGGCACCACGCGCACCTGCTGCTGGGCGTAGTTGGTCTTGAGCTTCATTTTGTCGTGAAACTCAAAAATGCCCACCTCGTGCGTCTGCATCTGCTGCAGCGGGAAGTAGAGGATGACGGCTTTCTTGATCCAGTCGTTGACCTGCCAGCTGCCGTCTTCGCTGGGGCTGGGCTCGGCCACGCGCACGAGGCCGCGGTCGAGGTGGTCGATAACGCTGCGGATGGCTTCCTGGGTAGCCGCGTCCTGCAGGCGCGAGCGGTCGGTCCAGGCCGCTTCGATGAGGGGTTGGATGTCGGTCATAGTCGGGGTCGAAAAACAGATGAAGCCGCCGCCCCTTGGCTGCGGAGGCGCGAAAGTAGTAGGTTTGACCTTGTGCTGCCCCACTCCCGCCCCGCTGCGCCGCTCCTGCTGCTGGCTTCCGTGCTGAAGCCCGTGGACGACACGCGCATGTACGAGAAGTTTGGCCGCACGCTGGCCGCGGCAGGTTACCGGGTGGCCGTAGCAGGCCGCGCCACGGCGGTGGCATCCTTCCCCGCCGACCTGCCGACCCAACACCCGATTTTCAGCGGCCACCGCCTTGGGCTGGCGCGGCTGACGGCACAGTGGCGCTACTGGCGGCTGCTGCGGCAGCTGCGGCCGGCGCTGGTGGTGGTGCACGCCCCGGAGCTGCTGCCGCTCACGCTGCTCTGGCACCTGCTAGGCCCCGCTCGCCCCTTTTGCTACGACGTACGCGAAAACTACGCCCTGAACATCCAGACCCAGCAGGTATACCGCGGCGGGCTGCGCCGCCTGTTGGCCGCCGCGGTGCGCTGGGTGGAGCGGCGGGCCGCCCGACGGGCCGCCGCGGTACTGCTGGCCGAGCGCAGCTACGCCCAGGAGCTGCCCTGGCTGCCGGCCGGCCGCACCGTGGTGCTCGAAAACAAGTACGTGCCGCCCGCCGACGCCGTGGCCCCGCCGACGCCCGTGCGCCTGCCGACCCCGCCCGAGCCGTTGCGGCTGCTGTATTCGGGCACCATTTCGGCCCTCAACGGCTTGTTCGAAGCCATTGAACTAGCCCGGCAGCTGCGCACGGCCTGGCCGCAGCTGCAGCTGACCATCATCGGCTACTGCCAGCAGCCCACGGAACTGCGGCAGCTGCAGGACCTGGTGGCCCGGCACCCCGAGTGGCTACGGCTGATCGGCGGGGCGCAGCCGGTGCCGCACGCGGCCATCGTGGCCGAAATCGGGCGCCACCACCTGGGCCTGCTGCCGTACCAGGAGCATCCCAGCTCCTGGCGCTGCCTGCCCACCAAGCTCTACGAATACCTCGCCAGCGGCCTGCCGGTGCTCATTCCCCCCAACCCGCTCTGGGCCGCCGAAGTCGAGCGGCACCAAGCGGGCTTGGTCGTGGACTTTGCGGCGGCCGGCCAGCTCAATGCGCCCCAACTAGCCCGGCAGCTCAGCGGCCGGCGCTGCTATCCGGCCGGGCCGGTGGCCGAAGCCCGCTGGGACTCGGAGGCACCGCGCCTGCTGGCGGCGGTACGGGCAGCCCTGCTCGCGCCCGCCGCGGAAACTGCCCGTACCGGGCGTGCGTTGTAGGCGCGGTGCTATTGTTATCTTTGGCGCCTTTTTCCCCGCTTTTACCGCTCCGCTTTTTTTCCTCACCCCCATCATCATGTCCCAACTGTATTCCGCCGAAATTGCCGGTATGGGCCACTACGTGCCCTCGCGCGTGGTTACCAACGCCGACCTCGAACAACTCATGGAAACCACCGACGCGTGGATTCAGGAACGCACCGGCATTCAGCAGCGCCGTTGGTTCAACGAGGGCGAGGACACCACCGCCAACATGGGCGCCCGCGCGGCCCGCATGGCCCTGGAGCAGGCGGGCCTGCAGCCCGACGACGTACAGCTCATCGTCTTCGCCACGCTCTCGCCCGACTACCTCTTCCCCGGCTCCGGCGTGCTGCTCCAGCGCGAGCTGGGCATTAAGGCGCCCATTCCGGCCTTCGACGTGCGCAACCAGTGCTCGGGCTTTATCTACGCCCTCTCGCTGGCCGACCAGTTTATCAAAACCGGCATGTACGAAACGGCCCTGGTGGTAGGCTCCGAAATTCACTCCTCGGGCCTCGACAAGAGCACCCGCGGCCGCGGCGTTTCGGTGATTTTCGGCGACGGTGCCGGCGCGGCCGTGCTGCGCCGCAGCACCCGCGAGGGCCACGGCATCCTGAGCACCCACCTGCACGCGCAGGGCGAGCACGCCGAAGAGCTGATTACCCGCGAGCCGGGCTCCAACCGCGAAAACCGGGTGCAGGTCGTGCTCGACGAGCCGGAGGCCATGTACCCCTACATGAACGGGCAGCAGGTGTTCAAGCACGCCGTCACGCGCTTCCCGGAGGTCATCAACGAGGCGCTGCAGGCCAACGGCTACCAGTCCTCGGACATTGATATGCTCATTCCGCACCAAGCCAACCTGCGCATCACGCAGTACGTGGGCCAGAAAATGGGCCTGAGTGCCGACAAGGTGTTCAGCAACATCCAGAAGTACGGCAACACCACGGCGGCTTCGGTGCCGCTGGCCCTGAGCGAGGCCGTGCAGGAAGGCCGCGTGAAGCCCGGCGACCTGGTGTGCCTGGCCGCGTTCGGCTCGGGCTTCACCTGGGCTTCGGCCCTCATCAAGTGGTAACCACCGCTTCTAACCGGCCCCAGGCGCAGTAATACGAGGCAGGCGGTTTTCGCCTGCCTCGCTTTTTTTCGGACCTTTGCTCCCAGGTGCAGCTGCCCCTGTTCCGCCTGCCGTCGTTCACTTCCACCCGCCACCGCGTTGCCGAGTCATACTGAGGAAAATTACCTGAAGGCCATTTACAAGCTTTCGGAAGCCGAGCCCGGCGCCGAAGTCAGCACCAACCGCATTGCCGAGGTGCTGCAGACCCGGCCCGCCTCCGTGACCGACATGATGCGCCGCCTTGGGGAGAAAGGACTGCTGAGCTACCAGCGCTACCGCGGCGTGCTGCTCACCAGCGAAGGCCGGCGGCTGGCTTTGCTCACCATTCGCAAGCACCGTCTTTGGGAAGTTTTCCTGGTGCAGAAGCTGGGCTTTGCCTGGGACGAGGTGCACGACGTGGCCGAGGAAATGGAGCACATCAGCTCCCCGGTGCTGGTGCGCCGCCTCGACGAGTTTCTGGGCTTTCCGGAAGTCGATCCGCACGGCGACCCGATTCCGCGCGAGGACGGGGCCATCCTGCGCCCGCAGCACCGCCTGCTGGCCGAGGTGCCGCCGGGGCAACGGGGGCTGCTGGTGGCCGTCAAAAACACCTCCCAGCCCTTTCTGCAGTACCTGAACAAGGTCGGGCTGGTGCTCGGCTGCAACATTGAAGTGCTGGATAAGATAGCCTTTGACAGTTCTCTGGAAATCAGCATTAATGGCTCGCCAAAAACCCAGATATCCGCCGAGGTCAGCCGCAACCTGTTCGTCACTTCGTAAGCGGTGCACTGGTGAGGTGGTGAATTGGTGAGTGCCATTTTAGCTGCGCGACCTGCGCGGCTTGGGCCTCCCGAACATCAACTCGCCACCTCTCCACTTCACCATTTCACCCGTTCCCCTTGCTTCCGCTCGCCCTTTCCGATACCATCGTCGCCCTGTCCACACCGCCCGGGGCGGGCGCCATTGCCGTGGTGCGCCTCTCGGGCCCGGCGGCCATCGACCTGACCGCGGGCGTTTTCCGCGGCCGGAACCTGACGGAGCAGCCCGGCCACACCCTGCACTACGGCACCATCCGGGAGGATGACCGGATTCTTGACGAGGTGGTGGTGAGCCTGTTTCGCGGGCCGCACTCCTATACCCGCGAGGACGTGGTGGAAATCAGCACCCACGGCTCCGACTACATCGTGCGCGAGCTGCTGGCCCTGCTGGTGCGGCGCGGCGCCCGCCTGGCCGAGCCGGGCGAGTTCACCAAGCGCGCTTTTCTGCACGGCGCCCTCGACCTGGCCCAGGCCGAGGCCGTGGCCGACTTGATTGCCGCCGATTCGGCCCTGCAGCACCGCGTGGCCCTGAACCAGATGCGCGGCGGCTTCTCGCGCGAGCTGGCCGACCTGCGTCAGCGCCTGATCGATTTTGCGGCCTTGCTGGAGCTGGAGCTCGACTTCGGCGAGGAAGACGTGGAGTTTGCCGACCGCACCGGCCTGGTGCGGGTGCTCACCGAGGTGCAGACGCTGGTGCGGCGCCTGCTGCGCTCCTTCGAACTGGGCAACGTCATCAAAAACGGCGTCACCACCGTCATTGCCGGCCGGCCCAACGCGGGCAAGAGCACCCTGCTCAACGCCTTGCTCAACGAGGAGCGCGCCATCGTATCGGCCATTCCCGGCACCACCCGCGACTTTATCGAGGACGAGGTCAGCCTGGAGGGCATCAAGTTCCGCTTCGTGGACACGGCCGGCCTGCGCGAAACCACCGACGAAGTGGAAGCCATTGGCGTAGAGCGCACCCGGCAGCGGGTGCAGCAGGCCGCCGTGGTGCTCTACCTCTTCGATCTGACCACCGCCACGCCCGCCGAGGTAGCGGCCGACGTGGCCGCGCTGCCGCTGCCGCCCGGCGCGGCGCTCCTGCTGCTCGGCAACAAGCTGGACGAAGCCCCGGCGGCGGCCGTGGCGGCCCTGCAGGCGGCGCACCCGCAGCTGCTGTTGCTGTCCGCCGTGCGCCTCGCCGGCCTCGACGAACTCAAGCAACACCTGCTGGCCACCGTGCGGCGGGAAGGCCTGGATGCCGGCGCCGCGACCATCGTCACCAACCTGCGCCACGCCCGCAGCCTGGAAGTGGCTGCCGAAGCGCTGGCAGCCGTGCAGCACGGCCTGCAACACGGCCTGGGCACCGAGCTGGTGGCCGCTGACCTGCGCCGCGCCCTCACGGCCCTGGGCGAAATCACCGGTGACATCAGCTCTGACGACCTGCTGGGCAGCATCTTCACCCGCTTCTGCATCGGCAAATAAACGGACCGGGCGAACGTCGCCCGCCCGTGCCCCGGCCAGCCCACTTTGGCGTTAAACCATCACTCCAACGCGCAAAACAGACCGGCTGGCGGGCACGAACGGGCAACGTCCGCACGGCACCGCTCGGCTCAGGGGCTGACGAGGTTGACGCTGAGGTTGAAGTACAGGGGATTATCCAGTGAATGATCGAACACGGGTTTGTTGTCGCCCTGCGGATTTTGCTCGGCAAAGGTGTTGAAGCGCCAGTTGTAGCGGTAGCCCACCTGCGCCGACAGCCACACAAAGCCCGCGAGCTGCCGCTCGTAGGTGATGCGCGGCTTCATTTCGCCGCGGCGCAGGTAAAGGTCCTGGCCATTTAGCGGGCCGAGGTAGTAGGTATTGCCCTCCAGCTCATAACCCAGCAGCAGCAACGAGGTGGTACCGAAGCTGCGGCGTAAGTTGACGCGGGCCGGAAACACGGCTTCCACGCCCCAGCGCGGGTTGAACGTGCGGTTGTAGAGCAGCACCGGAATGTGCAACAGCTGCCCGGCGCGGTACGTGCGCGTCACGCCCAGGCCCCACATGTAGTTGTCGTTGCGCTTCCAGCCGTAAATCGCCGTTCCGCTGTACGTGAGCCCCTTGCCGCTGAGCTCGTCGAGGCGACGGTAGTTGCCGTTCAGGTCGGTGTTGGCCTGCACGAGCAGGAAGCGCTGCTCGTTGAAGGGCTTGAACATTGTGGCGCTGGCGCCGGTGCTGCGCAGGCCACGGCGCAGGGCCTGGAAGTACGTCGAGGCCTCAGCTCCGTCGAGGCGCACGTCGGTGTTCCAGTACGTAAGGCCCAGGTTCAGAATGAAGTTGGAGCGCGAAATGACGGGTGCGTTGACGCCCAGGCGCAGCCCCCCGTAGCGGTTCACGTTGCGGGCAAGGGCGGCGTCGGCAGGGCCAGCGGCCTGGTGACGCCCGGTGGCCGTCAGGTCGAAGCCGGTTTGTGCCTCGTACCCCACCGAAATCAGCTTGGTGGGGCTTAGGTAAAGCACTTTTTGGGTGGCGTAGGCTTGGGCGGGCTTGTCGGCATCGCCGAAGTCGCCGAAGTCCAGCGAGTCGGGGGCAGCGGGCGGGGCTACTTGGGCGCGGACGGTGCCGGCGCTCAGGCTGGCGGCCACCAACCCCAGGAATACAGAGGAGCGCATGGGTTGGCGGGGTTAGCTTTTCTTTACCTGGCGCTTCCAGACATCGGTGCGCCCGAAGAGCGACACCCCAATGTAGCCGCGCACCTCCAGGGTGTTGGCGTCCACCAGCTTCATCTCGCAGCTGTAGTCGTTGCCAGTTTTGGGGTCGTACACTTGGCCGTCGTCCCACACGTTGTCGCCCTTATACACGAAGTTGCGCAGGTTTTCCATTCCTTTCAGGGGGCGGCTGCGCAGCTTCTCCTCGGGGTTGTTTACGTCCGTGCGCGGGGTACCATCCGGGTTGTTGGGCACCTTCAGCCATACCACCCGCCCAAAGTATTTGTCGCCGCGCTTGTACACCTGCACCATGCCGGTGCCCTCGCCGTTTTTCCACACGCCGAGCACGGCGTCGGGGTTCTGTGCCTGTGCCCCGGGCGCCAGGGCGCCCAGCAGCACCACCAATAGCAGGAGGTGTTTCCAGTACTTCATTGTTGGATGGGGTTAAAGGTTTCCGTCCCAAACATAAAGCCAAACTACCATTAATAAAAGTATTGCTATCATTATCAATAGCAACGCTTGGCCGGCAAATATCTGGCTGCTTGCAGCCGGCGAGCGGGCTTAATTTTTTTAATTCCGGCACTTCCCGGCGGTGGTTTGGAGTTGGCACTCAGCCCTGAACAACTGCCCAGTTGTATTTGTACTACACCCGGTCCGGCGCAATCTCGCCGCCGGGTTGCAGGGCAAGGCACTAATTGCGTACTTCGCCCCCGCACGCCACCCTCTCTCCTGTCCACTAATTAGTTTGTAATGGCAGAAACCGCTGAAATTATCCTCGACGGCAAATCGTACACGATGCCGGTGTTCGAGGGTACGGAGAACGAAAAAGCTCTCGACATCAACAAACTCCGCGACCAGACCGGCTACGTTACGCTGGATTCTGGTTACAAGAACACCGGCGCCACCAAAAGCGCCATCACCTTCCTCGACGGCGAGGAAGGCATCCTGCGCTACCGCGGTTACCCGATCGAGCAGTTGGCCGAAAAGTCCAGCTTCCTGGAAGTGGCTTACCTGCTGATCTACGGCGCGCTGCCCACCGAAGCCCAATTGAAGGACTTCAGCGCCCAGATTACCAAGCACACCCTCGTGCACGAGGACGTGCGCAAGATTTTCGACGGCTTCCCGTCGGCGGCCCACCCGATGGCCATCCTCTCCTCGCTGATCTGCGCCCTGACGGCTTTCTACCCCGAGAGCGTGTCGCCGGACCTGAGCAAGGAGGAAATCGACCTGAACGTCATCCGTCTGATGGCCAAGCTGCCCACCATCGCCGCCTGGACCTACAAAAACCAGATGGGTCATCCGCTGAACTACCCGCGGAATGACATGGATTACTGCTCGAACTTCCTGCACATGATGTTCAGCTTCCCTACGGAGAAGTATGAGCTGAATCCGGTGGTCGTCAGTGCCCTAAACAAGCTGCTCATCCTGCACGCCGACCACGAGCAGAATTGCTCGACGTCGACGGTGCGCCTGGTGGGCTCGGCCAACGCTTCGCTGTACGGCTCGGTTTCGGCCGGTATCAACGCCCTCTGGGGCCCCCTGCACGGCGGCGCCAACCAGGAAGTGGTGGAAATGCTCGAAGCCATTGAGCGCGACGGCGGCGACACCAGCAAGTTCATCGCCAAGGCCAAGGACAAGAACGACTCCTTCCGCCTGATGGGCTTCGGCCACCGCGTGTACAAAAACTTCGACCCGCGCGCTACCATCATCAAGAAGGCCGCCGACGAGGTGCTGACCGCCCTAGGCCTGCAGGACAGCCCGCTGCTGAAAATCGCGAAGGAGCTGGAGCAAGCCGCCCTCACCGACGAGTACTTCGTTCAGCGAAAGCTCTACCCGAACGTGGACTTCTACTCGGGCATCATCTACAAAGCCCTGGGCATCCCCACGGAGATGTTTACGGTGATGTTCGCCCTGGGCCGCCTCCCCGGCTGGATTGCCCAGTGGAAAGAGATGCGCGAGAACAAGGAGCCCATCGGCCGCCCGCGTCAGATCTATATCGGCGAAAAAGAGCGCAACTACGTGCCGATCAACGAGCGGGCCTAGTTTGCCTCTGGCAACGACCAACAAAAAAAGCCAGCCCGATGGGGCTGGCTTTTTTGCGTATTGTGAGCGGCGGGTAAGGCGTTTAGCGCGGGGTTGAGGCGTCCATGGCCGTCATGCTGGCGCGGGAGCGTTGGTATGCGGCCATCTGGCGGGGCCACAGGATGGCGGCCATGTCCCATTCGTAGTGCTCCTGCAGCTCGGCCAGTTGCTGATCCAGCGCCGCCGGGTCGTTGGCCAAGCGGGATTTCAGATCCTGCGTGGCGGCCAGCAGGTGCAGGTTGAGCCGGCGCACCTTCACGAACTGGGCTTCGTTGAGGGGCACTTTATGGGCGAGCTGCTGGGTGAGCTTGGTGGCGCGCTCGTTCAGGTCTGGCTCCTGGCCGGCCGCGGCCGGCTGGGCCAGCGTTAGCAGCAGGGCGGCCGACAGGTAGAATAGTTTGTTCATGGCGGTGGAATGTAGATTAGAGTGGTACAAAGCTCGACGGGACCTGCCCGCCGCAAGCGCGACGTCCCTGCCGTGTGAGCTCGGCAGGGACGTCGACTGGGGACTAACGGGCGCCGGGCAGGCCCAGGGCCGTCATGCTGGCTTGGCTTTGCTTGTAAGCGAGCAGTTGCGTGGGGCGCAGCATCATGGCCAGCTCGGTGTGGTAGCTCACCTGCGCTTCGGCCATGCGGATGTCCCGGATTTCAGGGTCGGCGGCGAAGCGCACTTTGAGGTCTTCCATGGTGCTGAGCATGCGCAGATTCAGCTGCTTCAGGCGCAGGTATTGGCCTTCGTCGAGCTGCATCTTGCCGGTCATGGCGCGGGTCAGCGCGGTTGCCCGGTTGTTCAGGCCGGCGGGGCTGTCACTATCGGGGTCCGTGGCCGCGTGGGCGACGCTGTGGAATCCGATGGCGAGGCCAGCCAGAAGGAGGAGCATTTTCATGGGACGGGAGTGTGGAGGTTGGACAATGAATGGAAAGGGTTTAGTGGTGACAAAGAGCGGAGCCCCGTATCCAAAGCCCGGAAAAGGCGCTGGGAACTGCTTGGGGTTCGAACCAAATGTGAGGAAAGGAAAATGAAACTCCAAAAAGAAATTTTGTAACTATTCTATTTACAAGCTTTCATTAAAGACACACTAAACACTGATTATCAAACCAATAATTAACTATCAACCAAGCACTGATATAGCACAAAAAAAAGCCCGGCGGGCTGCCAAGCTCACGCTGACAGCCCGCCGGACAGGCATTTCTGGCCCTGAAAGAGCGGCTATAGGATCCGGAACTCGATGCGGCGGTTCTGCTGCCGGTGCTCGTCCGAATCATTGCTGACCAGCGGCTTCGATTCGCCGTAGCCCCGGAAGCGCAGGCGCTCGGCTTTCACACCGTGTTCCACCAGGTAGCTGTACACCGATTTGGCGCGGTTCTTCGACAGCACCATGTTGTCGTCGTCGGTGCCGACGTCGTCGGTGTGGCCCGAAATTTCCACCTGCACGTCCGGATACTGGCTCATGAACTTGATCAGCCGGTTCAGTTCCGTGCGGGAATTGGGTTTCAGGGCGTATTCCTTGGTGTCGAAGAAGAGGTTGTTGAGCACAATGGCGCGGCCGGCGCGCACGGGCTCCAGGTAGATATCAAGCGTAAGCGGGTCGAAGCTGCGCTTGTCCGAATAGTCGAAATTTAGGCTCTTCATCAGGTACTTATCCGCCACCGCGTACATGCCGTACTGGTGCCCTTCGTTGAGCACCACGGTGTAGTCGCCGCTTTCCGGGTCGCTCATCACGGCCTGCACCAGCTCGTCGGTTTTCAGGTCGTACAGCTGCACATCGGCTTGAATGGGTTTCTTGGTCACCGCATCGTACACGCGGCCCTGGGCGTAGGTGCTTTGCTCCCGCGAGCGGATCTGGGCCGGCACCTCGAAGCTGAACAACTCCACGGGCCGGTCCCGCTCCGCCACGGCGGCCTCGGCCGGACGGGTGCGCGAGCAGAACCCCCGGCGGTTGTCGGAGGAAATAAACAACGAGGCTTCGTTCTCGAAGGTATTGAGCGGGTAGCCTAGGTTTTCCGACACCGACCACTTGCCCGCAGTCTGGGTGCTGCGGTACACGTCGAGTCCGCCCATGCCAATCATGCCATCCGAGACGTAGTACAGCGTGGTGCCGCTGGCGTGGATGAACGGGGCCATGTCCTTGCCCGCTGTATTGACCGGCGCCCCCAGGTTACGGGCTAAGGACCAGACGCCGTCTTCCTGCAGAGTGGTCACGTAAATGTCTTCCAGCCCCTGCCCGCCGCGGCGGTCCGAGGTGAAGTAGAGCGTACGGCCGTCGGCTGAGAGCGTGGGCTGCGAGTCCCAGGCCACGGAGTTGACGTTGCGGCCCAGGTTGCGCGGCTTGCTCCAAGAGTTGCCGGTGCGCCGCGAGATGTACAGGTCGCAGTTGCCGACGGCCCCGGGCCGGTCGCAGGAGGCAAAGACCAGCGTCTTGCCGTCGCCGGAGATGGTGCCGGCGCCTTCGTTGAACTGCGAGTTGATGGCCGAGGAAATCAGCGCCGGCTCGCCAAAAGAACCGTCCTTCTCCATGCGGCTCACCACGATGTCCTCGTCGGATTCGCCCGTCTTGCGGGCTGTGTACACCAAAAAGCGGTTGTCGGCCGTGACGGCCGGGAAGTACTGGAAGCGAAAGGTGTTGAGCGGCGCCCCGAGTCGCTCCGGCGCCTTGCCCACCGGGCTCTGGATGGACTTCAGGGCAAATTCACAGTTCTGTACCTGCTGCTGGGCCCGCGGAATGTAGCGTTGCCCCTTGGGGGCCACTTTCAGGAATTTGCGAAAAGCCTCCAGCGCCGGCTGGTAGTCGCCGAAGCTCATGGCCAACTCCCCCAGGGTGAAGTAATCGTTCATCCGACCGGGGTCAAAGGGCATCTTCTCAACGCCTTGCCGGTAGGCTTCGTAAGCCGGGCGCATCTCGCCCATGGCCTTGTGTAGCTTGCCCTTCAGCAGAAAAGGCTCCCCCAGGGAAGGAAATTTCTGGTTGAGTTGGTTGAGCGTTTCAATGGCTTTACCAAACTCCCGGTCTTTCTCCTGCTGCTGCGCTTTCTCCCAGAGGTTTTTGGCCTTGGTATTCGTAATCGGGACCTTCGCTTGTGCGGCGGCCGGCTGCAGGGGCAGCAGGCAGCCGGCAGCTACGACCAACAAGGGCAGCAACACGCGGCGCATAAAGGGGCGGCTAGGGGATGTCGAGGTACTTATGCGTCTGCAGGGACACCTGCCAGCGCGGGTGCTGCTTGACGTAATCGATGATGAGCGGCGTGACCACGGCGGCTTTGCCCCATTCGGGCTGCAGGAACAGCCGGCAGTCGGGGCCCACCAGGGCGGCGTGTTCTTCCGCCCAGGCAAAGTCGCTCTTGTGGAAGACCACCACTTTCAGCTCGTGGGCGTGGGCCAGCACCTCAGGCAGCGGGGCCTTGAATTTCTTGGGCGAAACGCAGATCCAGTCCCACTCGCCGCTGAGCGGGTGCGCGCCGGAGGTTTCCATCCAGGTTTGCATACCGGCTGCGTGCAGGGCCTGCGTGAGCGGGCCCAGGTCGTGCATGAGCGGCTCGCCCCCGGTAATGACCACGTGGCGGCCCGGGTGGGCGCTGGCCTGCCCGACCAGGTCGGCGATTTCCTGACGCGGGTGCGCGTCGGCGTCCCAGGACTCTTTCACGTCGCACCAGTGGCAGCCCACGTCACAGCCACCGAGGCGGATGAAATACGCGGCCCGGCCGGCATTGGCGCCTTCGCCCTGGATGGTGTAAAACTGTTCCATCACCGGCAGCGCGGCGGGGGCAGTGGGCAAACTGGCAGACGACAGGGTAGGCAGCGGGTAAAGCAAAACGGAGGCGTAGGGCACAAACAAAGCGCGGGCCGCTCGGCAAACGAAGGTCCCGTATCCGGGGTTTCCCTCACCACCTAACGGCCCGACCTTAAAAATAGCATACCCCGGCGGCATTCCCAATTCTGGGGAAGCTTTTCCGGCCTTTTTTAGCGCGGGTACACCTCGCCCTTGGCGGCCCGCAGTGTGTTCTGCAGCAACATGGCAATGGTCATCGGGCCCACCCCGCCCGGCACCGGCGTGATGTACGAGCACAGAGGCGCCACGCTGGCAAAGTCCACGTCGCCCTTCAGCGCCCACCCCGACTTCTTGGTGACATCTTCCACGCGGGTGGTGCCCACGTCGATAACCACCGCCCCGGGCTTCACCATGTCGGCCGTCACGAAGCCGGGCCGGCCCAGCGCCGCCACCAGAATATCGGCCGTGCGGGTGATGCTGGGCAGATCCTGGGTACGCGAATGGCATAAAGTAACGGTGCAGTTGCCGGGCTCCAAGTTCTTAGCCAACAGAATGCTAACCGGCGTTCCTACGATATTGGAACGGCCGATTACCACGCAGTGCTTGCCGTCGGTCACCAGTTCGTAGCGGCGCAGCAACTCCACGATGCCCGAGGGCGTGGCGGGCAGCAGCGCGGGCAGCCCGGCTACCATGCGGCCGATGTTCATGGGGTGAAAGCCGTCCACGTCTTTCTCCGGCTTGATGGCTTCGATGACCTTGTTCGGGTCGATGTGCTTGGGCAACGGCAGCTGCACGATGAAGCCGTCGATTTCCGGGTCGTTGTTCAAATCCTCTACCTGCCGGAGCAGCTCGGCCTCCGTGATGTCGTCCTCGAAGCGGATGAGCGTGGAGCCGAAGCCCGCCGCCTCGCAGGCCAGCACCTTGTTGCGCACGTAGGTCTCGGAGCCGCCGTCGTGGCCGACCAGCACGGCCGCTAGGTGCGGCACTTTCTGGCCCTGGGCTTTGAGCTTGGCTACTTCGGCAGCAATTTCCTGCTTGATGTTCTCGGCGGTCTGCTTGCCGTCGATGAGGCGGTAGGTCGTGGCGTCGGGAGCAGTGGTCATGGTATGTTGAGAAGTTGGTGTTTCAGCTACAAGCCGCTGGCGCTGGATGCGCCGCTGCGTCGTCGGGGGGTGCCCTCCCGGCTGGGAAGTCGGCTTCCTCCTTTGCACCGGGTTCGAAATGGTTCGCAGCGGCGCCCTCAGCCCACCAGCCACCCTCGTCACGGCTGCGCCCGGGCCGGCTGGGGCAGGGCTTTGACGTTCAGAAGTGGCTGCGGTGTCATGGAAACGTCAGGAACGTTAGCAGTCCGGGGGTTACTGCGGGTTGGCGGCAATACTAGCTTCCGCGTTGCGGGCAATGGCCTCACGGCCGGCCTTTAGGATGGCCTGCTCCATAACGGGCCAATCGTCGCGCCAGCGGAAGCGTAACTCCTGCCCGCGGCGGATTTTTTCGAGTTGGGCCTCACTCGTGCAGTTCTTGGTCAGCAGCGTGTTGTTCATGATGTTGGCGTTAATCACACAGCGCTTTTGCAAGAATTGCATGAAGTGAAAGGAAAGCAAGCCACAAAAAAAACGCGCCGCTGAGGCGGCGCGTTTTTCAGGGTTAATCAATTTTCAAAACGGCGAGGAAAGCTTCCTGGGGAATTTCGACGGAGCCCACCTGGCGCATCCGCTTTTTGCCTTCTTTTTGCTTTTCGAGCAGCTTGCGCTTACGCGAAATATCGCCGCCGTAGCACTTGGCAATTACGTTTTTACGCAGGGCCTTCACGGTTTCGCGGGCCACGATTTTCTGGCCGATGGCGGCCTGAATGGCAATTTCGAACATCTGGCGCGGCAGCAGCTCCTTGAGCTTTTCGCAGAGGCGCTTGCCCCAGTCGTAGCTCTTGGAACGGTGCACGATAGCGGAGAGGGCGTCCACCTTCTCGCCGTTGAGCATCACGTCCAGCTTCACCATGTCGGACTGGCGGAAGCCAATCAGCTCGTAGTCCAGCGACGCGTAGCCGCGCGAAATGGTCTTGAGCTTGTCGAAGAAGTCGAACACGATTTCCGACAGCGGCAACTCAAACGCCAGTTCCACCCGCTCGGACGTCAGGTAGCTTTGGCCCTTGATGATGCCGCGCTTCTCCATGCACAGGGTAATGATCGGCCCGACGAACTCCGAGGCCGTGATGATCTGCGCCTTGATGTAGGGCTCCTCGATGTGCTTGATCAGGTTCGGCTCGGGCATTTCGCTCGGGGCCGACACCATTTTCAGCTCGTCGCGGTTCGAAATGACCTTGAACTGCACCGAGGGCACGGTGGTAATCACGGTCATGTTGAACTCGCGCTCCAGGCGCTCCTGCACGATTTCCATGTGCAGCATGCCCAGGAAGCCGCAGCGGAAGCCGAAGCCCAGAGCCGCCGAGGTTTCGGGCTCCCACACCAGGGAGGCGTCGTTGAGCTGCAGCTTCTCCATGGAGGAGCGCAGCTCTTCGTACTCGGTGGTATCCACCGGGTAGATGCCCGCAAATACCATCGGTTTCACGTCCTCGAAGCCCACGATGGCCTCCTTGGTGGGACGCGCCACGTGGGTAATGGTGTCGCCGACCTTTACTTCGCGGGCTTCTTTGATGCCCGAAATCAGGTAGCCAACGTCGCCGGCCGAAACCACGTCACGGGCCTCCTGGTTGAGCTTGAGCACCCCGATTTCGTCGGCGCCGTATTCCTTGCCCGTGGCCATGAAGCGCAGCTTGTCGCCTTTGCGCATGGTGCCGTTCTTGATGCGGAACAGCACTTCGATGCCGCGGTAGGAATTGAACACCGAGTCGAAGATCAGCGCCTGCAGCGGGGCCTCCGGGTCGCCGGTGGGCGCGGGCACGCGCTCCACGATGGCGTTCAGGATGTTTTCGATGCCGATGCCGGCCTTGCCCGAGGCGTGGATGATGTCCTCGTGCTTGCAGCCGATCAAATCCACGATTTCGTCCGAGACTTCCTCGGGCATGGCGTGGGGCAGGTCAATCTTGTTGAGCACCGGGATGATTTCCAGATCGGCCCCGATGGCCAGGTACAGGTTGCTGATGGTCTGGGCTTCGATGCCCTGCGAGGCGTCCACGATCAGCAGCGCGCCTTCGCAGGCGGCGATGGAGCGCGACACTTCGTAGCTGAAGTCGACGTGACCGGGGGTATCAATGAGGTTGAGCGTGTACATTTCCCCCTTGTAGGGAAACTGCATCTGGATGGCGTGGCTCTTGATGGTGATGCCCCGCTCCCGCTCCAAATCCATGTTGTCGAGCAATTGGGCCTGCATCTCGCGCTTCGATACCGTGCTGGTAAATTCCAGCAGGCGGTCGGCCAGCGTGCTTTTGCCGTGGTCGATGTGGGCGATGATGCAGAAGTTGCGAATGTTCTTCACTCGGCTGAATTAAGGCTGTATGCAGCCACGAAGGTAGCGGATTGGGGCCGCAAAAACTATCCGCAGGCCCGATATACCCCTTGGCGGTAACCGGCCAACCCGCTTACTTTAGCGCTAGTTCCCCCGCCATGTCCATTACCGATACCCCACCCGCCGCGGCCGCCACCGATGCTCGGCACAAGGCCCTTATTGCCGGCGCCAACGCCACCATCCTCTACCTGCTGGCTTACCTGACGGCCGACACGGCTTACCGCCTGGCCACCGTGGCTACGGCCGTGCAGTTTGGTATTCCGGGCGTCTGGCGGCTGGGCCGGGTGCAGTTTCGCATGGCCGATACGGCCTGGTGGCGCTCGGCGGTGGTGGCCGTGTACAGCGCCGGACCGGTGCTGTGCCTGCTGCTGGCCGTGGGCGCCTGGCTGTGGTTCTGGCAGCGGGCCCGGTTTCAGCGCGGGCTGCTGAAGCAGTACCTGATGTGGCTGGTGCTGCACGGCCTGAACCTCTTCTTTGGCGCCCTGGTGGCCGATACGTTTACGCAGTCGGGCTTTTGGTTTGTGCCGAGTTGGCTGTTTCTGGCCGGCAACGCGCCCAACGTGGCCGTGGCCGCCCTGTTCGGGCTGCTGCTGGCGGTGCTGGGCTACCTGGCGGCGCCGCTGTTTCTGCAAAGCCACGACTCACGCACGCTCATGCGCTACCGGCAGCGCCCGCGCCTGCTGCTCACCACACTGCTGGTCCCCTGGCTGCTGGGCTCCGGGCTGCTGGCCGCGGCCAAGTACCCCGAGCTGACGGCCAACGAATGGCTGCACTTCGTCACCCTGCTGCTGGCGCTGGGGCCGCTGGCGCTGGCCAGCGCCAATGAGCTGTTTGAATTCACCGTGCCG
Source organism: Hymenobacter coalescens (assembly GCF_054783195.1). Classification (NCBI taxonomy): domain Bacteria; kingdom Pseudomonadati; phylum Bacteroidota; class Cytophagia; order Cytophagales; family Hymenobacteraceae; genus Hymenobacter; species Hymenobacter coalescens. Next base: position 153,519 of record NZ_BAAGRA010000002.1, read on the forward strand.
GTGCCTCAAAAAACCCGCGTCGCCTGGGGGCTGGCGCTGGCGCTGGTGGTGGTGGTGGTAGTCGCCCGGGTGGTGCTGGGACGAGGAGTGACTTTTGGCTGAGTCGCCGCGTCTGCAGCGGCGCTGCAGCCGACGGGAGCGGCCGACACCAGGAACCTACGGCACCACCGGCATAGGCTGGGGCGCCCACTCGGGCAGCAGCAGACGCAGCGGCGACTCAGCCGGTGCCCACGGCGTGGTGGCCCAATACAGGTGCACCACAGCCGCCGCGGTGCCCGGCTCGTACACCCGGGCTTCGTACTGCACGGGCCGGCCGCGGTAGTGACCGTAGCCCGTCGCAGTGGTGACAGCAGTGCCCACGGCGCTGAACTTCGCCGGGCCAGCGGGCCGCAGGTCGGTGTGGTACAACAGCCGGTGCACGGCACGGGCCGGGGCGGGCGCTGGGCGGTGCAGCCAGTAGCCCACCACCAGCCGAGCCGCGTGTTGCGGGTGGCTGTAGGTGGTCAGGCGCACGGTGTCGGGCACCACGCGGTAGTGCTCCGTCCAGCCGCTCGGGGCCCGGAACTTAAGCTGCCGGACCCGCCCGAGCACAGGGTCGTGGGCGGCAGGAGCGGCCAGCAGGCAGGCCGCGAGCACAAAAAGCAAGTTCATGGCGCATGCAGTTACAAGGGAGTGGTCATCAAGAGGCTTGTATCTATTGGGGAAAGCCGGCTGGGCTTCGGCCCGGCAGGACCGCGCTGTACCGGGGGTACCGCGGGCCGGAGGATGGCGGTGCTCCGGCCGGGCCCGGATCTGGGGCCGGCCCCGGCGGAGCCGCCGTCGGCCTGGGTGCTGCGCCCCCGGCCGGACGTGCTTACTGGGCCAGCGTGTTGAGAATGGGCGCGTCGCCTGAAATAATGGTTTTGGTGTTCTGCGACTTCGACAGCTCCCGGAACGCCTCGATGCCCTTGTAGCGCAGCACTTCCTTGGTTAGGCCCTGGCTGATGAGGCGGTTGGTGGTGCGCACGGCTTCGGCTTCGATGCGCATGGCATCGGCTTGTCCCTGAGCACGCAGCACAGCCGCCTGCCGCTCGCCCTCGGCCCGCACGATGGCAATGCGCTGCTGGCCTTCGGCTTCGATGACGCGGCGTTCGGCGTCCTTGGTTTCGCGCTGCTTCAGAAACTCCATGCGCTGCGCATCCTGTTCGGCCTCCAGCTTATCCTCAATGGCCTTGGCCAGGCCAGCCGGCAGCGCGATACTTTTCAGCAGCACGTTCTCAATCACGAACCCTCGCTTGGCCAGTACCTCGGCCATCTGGTCGCGGATGGCCCGCTCAATGGCCGCGCGCTCGGCGCTGTGCATGTCCTTGGCGTAATAGCGGGCCCCCACGTCGGCGGCGGCGGAGCGGAACACGGGCAGGATCAGCACATCGGCGTACTGCATACCCACGTTTTCCAGCACGTTGGGCAGTTCCGTGCCCTGCACCCGGTAGAGAATTGAAATTTCCGAGCCCACCGTGAGGCCTTCCTTAGAAGGCAGATTGGAGCGGATTTCCAGGTTTTGGGTAGTGGTAGGCACCTTGATGATAGTGCTGGTAAAGGGGTTAAAAACCTTAGGCCCGGCGAGGATAACTTCGCGGTCGATCTGACCCAGGCGGCGCCGGACGCCTACTTCGCCCTGTCGCACGACCGTGCAGCTGCTCAGCAGACCGGCCAGCAGGGGCACCAGCAGCAACGGCAAACGTCCCGACAGCAGGGCCGGCAGCGACAGCCGCTGCAGCCGCGTGCGAATCAGGTAGCGCCGCTGAGCCCGGGCGTGGTGGCGGGCGGCCTGGGCACTCAGGGGCAGCAGCGGCTGGGCGGCCTGCAGCCCGCGGCGCGTAAAGAGGGCGCGGAGCAACAACAACAGTTTCATGGGTGAAAAAAGGAGTTTGGGTGAGAGTTGCGCGTACCGCCTCGCGCTGGGCACCAAGAGAACCTGTATGCTGAAAGTCGAGCCGCGTGAAAGTTTATATATCTTTCTTGGTAGTATTACTATCACAAACTAAAGCAATACTATTATGTTCCGGTTTTGTAGATTTTTTTCGCTGCCCGCGAAGCTTTGCATGAACGAGCTGATCAGGCGGCTGTGCGCGTGCGAAGGCCGGTGCGGCCATGCGGCCCCGGGCATTTGCCCGCGCCCTCGTCAGCTTGCCCGGCCGCCAAGATTCGTGGCCGGGCGCGGCTGCCACGCCCCGCTGCTGGCGGGTACCCGTGGAGCTTTCCCACCGACCCGGTGAAGTGCCAAGCCGCTGGTGGCCAAGGCGCGTGGCCTACCGGATTGTCTCGCCCACGCAGCAGCTAACCACCTACGGGCAGGTACCAGCAGGCAGCCAAGCAAGGCTGACCGCCCCGCGCACGGTGGCCCCACCAATATTTTCGGAGCATTTTTGCCGCGGCCCATACAACCTCTCAGGTCCCGGCCTGCTCCTGGCCTAAACTGCTGCCCACCGTTATGTTTATGTACGTCCGTTTTCCGTTTTTCCTGCTCCTGGGTTTACTGGGCTGTTTGAGCGCGCAGGCGCAGCTGCTCACCGGCCGCGTGGTGGCGCCCCCCACCAGCCTGCCCGTCGCTTACGCCACGGTGGGCGTGAAGGGGCGCCCTCTGGGCTCGACTACCGACGACGCGGGCCGTTTCGCCTTTGCCGTGCCCGCGGCGCTGCCCGCCACCGATTCGGTTATCATTTCTTGCGTCGGGTTTCAGTCGCGGCGCCTCACGGTGGGCCAGCTGCGCCAACCCGACGCCGTGTGGACGCTGCAGCCCGGCGTGCAGGCCTTGCAGGAGGTGCAGGTGCGGCACGGCCGCCTCACGCCCGCCATCCTCGGCCGGCAAGCCCTAGGCGGCAGCGCCCACTGGACCACGGCCATCCGCGACAATTCCCCGGCGGCAGCCGGCCTGAACGCCGGCCGCGACGAGCGGGGCTGGGAAGTGAGCACGCTGCTGCCGGTGCGCAAAAGCTGCTACCTCGACGCGTTCCACGTGTACATCGAGCAGAACGGGTTCGACCCGATTCGGCTGCGCTTCACGCTCTACGCCGTGGAGAACGGCAAGCCCCGGCGGCAGCTGCTCACCGACGACATTCAGTTTACCATTCCGCGGGAGCAAACCGGCTGGACCAGCGTGGACCTGAGCCAATACAACATTCAGCTGCCCAAGGGCCAGACCGTGGCCGCCGGCATTCAGTGGCTGCAGGGCACCAAGCTTCCGACTTCCGCCAAAGCCTTCGGGGGGCCCGGGGCCTTCCCCTCGCCCACCCACCGCGTGGCCGTGCGCAACAAAAGCGAGGATGAGTGGAAGGTGCTGCCCGTCAACGTGAGCATGTACCTGGCCGTGCAGCAGTACGAATAAGCCGCCGGCCGACGGGGCTTTTCCGGCGAAGGCCGGGGCGTGCTTATTTTGCCGGCATGGTACGTTTCCGCCGCGCGGCGCGGCTCATTGCGTCAACGGGCCTGCTTGGGGCGCTCGGCCTGGCCGCCTGCTCGGGCCCCACGGCTTCCTGGCAGCTGATTTCCCCCTTGGGCCTGCCCATCAAAAACCACCAGGCCGGGGCCCTGCTCTTCCTCGACGACAGCACCGGCGTGCTGCTGGGCAGCGCCTGGAGCGAGGCAGCTGAGCTAACCCAAACCATAGCCGACGAGCAGGTATCGACCATCTTCCGCACCACCGATCGCGGGCTGACGTGGCGGATGCGGGCCCTGAGCAAAGGCCGAGGCTTTGTGCTGGGCACCCGCGTCGGGCGCGCGGCCTACGCCGTGGAGCTGCGGCCGCGCTCCGCCAGTAGCCCCCGGGATACGTCGCGGGTGCTGCGCTCTACTAACGGCGGCGAAACCTGGCAGCCGCTGGGCCGGGTGCCCGGCCGCATCTTCACCCTCAGCTTTGCCGATACCGTGCACGGCTTCGCGCTGACCACTACTCCCCAAGCCGGCGGCGCGGCCACATACTACACCACCGACGGCGGGCGGCACTGGCTGCCGGCGCAGCTGGAGCTGCCGGCTGCGACCCGGACCGGCGTAGCCGCCCCCGATGGCTCGGCCTGGCTGCTGCTTGCGCCGCCGCACCCGAACCCCGACGCGGCGGCTACCTCGCTGGCCCGCGTCGACTGGCGCACGGGCCGCGTGACGACCGAAACCATTCCGGGCGGCCGCGTAACGGCGCCTCCGCAGCTCGACGCGGCCGGCAACCTGTGGCTGGCCGCCGCGGCCGCCGACGGCAGTGCGCTGGTGCTGCGCCGCGATGCGCGCAGCGGCCGGTGCGCCGTGGTTCATCGCTTCGCGCCAGGCCGCGGGGAGCACCTGCGCCCGATAGCCCTGCACCAGGCCGGCAGCAGCTTATCCGTACTGCTGACCGCCGACGCGCCCCTGAACCAAACCCGTTTTTACCACAGCCCCGATGCGGGCCGCACCTGGCGCGCCGAAGCGCTGCCATCGGGGGCAGTGGGCGGCCCCGTGGCCTTTTTCGGCCCGGAACACGTTTGGCTTGCGGGGCCGGGGCCGCAGCTGCGGGTACGCGCACCCCGTTTCTGAGCGCGTTCCAGCGGCCGAATCGGTACTTTTGCGCCGTTGTTGCCGGGAGCTTTTCCAATCCGCCGGGCCGTATTCTTCGTTTTGGGTCCGTTCGTTCCCGCTTCTTATGCTTCCCCTGCTTCGCCGGCTCCTGTGCGGTTTTCTTCTGAGTGCCCCGCCCCTGCTCGCGGCGGCCCAAACCGCCGTGCCGCCCCTGGAAGGGCAAGTGCTGAATGCCCGCACCGGGCAGCCCGTCCCCTTCGCCACGCTGGGCGTGCCGCGCCGGGGCCTGGGCACCGTGGCCGATGAGCAGGGCCGCTACGTGCTGCGCCTGCCCGCCGGCCCGGCCGACACGCTCATCATCACCAGCGTGGGGTTTTCGCGCGAGGTGGTGCTGCCCGCCGCGCTGGCCGCCGGGCAGCGCGTGTTCAAGCTGCAGCCCCAGGAGCAGGCGCTAGCCGCCGTGGCCGTCACGCACCGCCCCGTGCACCCGGCCCGGCTGGGCCGCAATCAGGAGAAGGGCGACGTGCGCTGGATGGCCGGCTCCTCGGGCAAAACGACGGTCGACGACGAGTGGGGCTGGGAGTTGGGCACGGTGCTCACGCCCAAGCGCGCCGCCCTGCTGGAGGAGTTTCACGTCTTTCTCCACGACAACACCTACGACCACCTGCGCTTCCGCCTGAACCTGTACGCCCTGGAAAACGGCCGCCCCGGCCGGGCGCTGCTCTCCCAGGACGTGCAGCTGACTACCGGCCGCTGGCAGAAAGGCTGGCTGACCGTGGACCTGCGCCCCTACCACCTCACGCTGGAGGCCCAGCCGGTGGTGGCCACCATTCAGTGGCTGCAAAGCGAGAAGACGCGGCCCGAAAACAAGTACTTCTCCATCCCCGTCAAGCGCCACCCCAAACAGACGATGGTGGAGCGCGAAAACAGCCAGGCCCTGTGGACCATTCACGCCATGCAGCCCAGCCTGTACTTCGACCTGCTGATGGAGTAGCGGAGCCGCGCCCCGGGCCTGGGGCCCCACTCACGGCTCGGTAGGAAGTCTGACGCTGCCGGGTGCAACTTGCCCCGCCACTGCCCGTTGCCTGCCTATGCGCCCTGCCGACACCCGCCACCGCGGCCCCCACCCCGCCGATACCGAGTTGTTTGCGCCCCGCTGGCTGCCCGAGCTGCGCCGCGCCACGGCCGAAATATCCTGGCTGCTGACGCGCGGCTACCCGCCCGGCGGTACCCTCAAGCTCGTTGGCGACCGGTACGCCCTCACCGAGCGGCAGCGCTGGGCCGTGGGCCGCGCCGCCTGCACCGACGAGCAGTACCACGGACGCCGCGCCAAGCAGCTGCCCACCGCCGACCTCGGCGGCCGGCCCGTCGCCATCGACGGCTTCAACCTGCTCATTACCCTCGAAACGGCCCTGAGCGGCGGCGTGGTGCTGCGCGGCCGCGACACGGCCCTGCGCGACCTGTCGAGCATCCACGGCACCTACCGCGCCGTGCAGGAAACCGACCGCGCCATCCGCCTCGCCGCCGCGGCCTTGCGCCCCCTGAACCCCGGCCCCATCCGCTGGCTGCTCGATCAGCCCGTATCCAACAGCGGCCGCCTCGCCGCCCGCCTGCGCGACCTGGGCCCCGAACTCAGCCTGTCCTGGACGGCCGAAGTGGTGATGAACCCCGACACGGTGCTGGCCGCTACCCCGGAGGTGGTCGTCACGTCCGACTCGGAGGTGCTGGACCGCGCAGGCTGCTGGCTCAACCTCGCTGCCCTGGCCCTGGAGGCCGAGCCGCCGTGCTGGCTGCTGGAGCTAGGGACAAGTGCGGCCTGAAAGCATCTAGTGGCTTAGCTCCGCTGTCGAGCCTAATGCCACCAGCTGCAAAGTCCATGTCTCGTTCGTTGGAGTTCACGTCAACCCGCATAAGGTTCATGACGCCTTCGTTGAAGTTCATGTCACCTCGCGCAAGGTTCATGTCAGCTCCGTTGAAGTCCATGTCATCACCATTGAACCTCATGTCACGTTTGTTGAAGCCAATGACACCTTCGTTGAAGTTCATGTCATGCTCGTCGAAGTTCATGCCGCCTTCTTCGAGGTTCATGTCACCGCCGTTGAAGCTTATGAGGCCTTCTTCGAGGTTCTTGTCAGCTCTATTCCAGTTCTTGCCACTTCCGTTCATGCGTTGCCACGGTCTACCATTGATTCATGACCTCTCCTAGCCCTCATCTTATTAAAAGTGTCAGCGCCGACAACGCGAATGAGCTGCTCAAAGCTTGGCTATGGCTTGTAGACAAAGGGATTACAGTGCTGTTCGCTTCGCTTTTTGGCGACTTGTTTCTACGCTACCCCGACCAATCCGTCAAGTGGCTGGATACCGGTACCGGCGACCTTACCCAGCTAGCCGCTAATACCGAAGAATTTTATTCAGTTCTGCAGTACCCCGAAAATCATGATTACTGGTTGCTGCCTGATTTGGTGCAAGACGCGGCGCAGGCTGGCTTAATACTCGGCCCAGCCGAAGTGTACAGCTTTACACTGTTACCGCTGCTTGGAGGTGAATACAAGCCCAATAATTTGTATCCCACCGAGCTCCAAACTCATCTGGACCTGACCGGAACGCTCCACGAACAGTTAAGTGGGCTTCCTGATGGCACTGAGGTAAAATTCAAAGTGGCCGACTGAGCTGCTTTTCTTGCCTAACACCCGTTAGCCCCGCGTGTCACCCCCACCGGGGCTTTTTCGTACTTTAGCCGCCCATTTCCCACTCGTTCGGAACCCTACCATGCACCCAGCTCCCGTAGCTCCCTATAAACCCCAGAACCACGTCCGCATCGTTACGGCAGCGGCGCTGTTCGATGGCCACGACGCGGCCATCAACATCATGCGCCGCATCATCCAGGCCAGCGGGGCCGAGGTCATTCACCTTGGCCACAACCGCTCGGTGCAGGAAATCGTGGACTGCGCCATTCAGGAAGACGCCCAGGCCATTGCCATTACCAGCTACCAGGGCGGCCACAACGAGTTTTTCAAGTACATGCACGACCTGCTGCAGGAGCGCGGCGCGGGTCACATCAAAATCTTCGGCGGCGGCGGCGGCGTCATCCTGCCCGCCGAAATCGAGGAGCTGCAGGGCTACGGCATCACCCGCATCTACAGCCCCGACGACGGCCGCGCCATGGGCCTGCAGGGCATGATCAACGACCTGCTCGAAAAAGCCGACTTCCCCACGGGCCAGAACCTGAACGGCGAAGCCGGCCACGTCAAGGAAAAAGACGCCCGCTCCCTGGGCCGCCTGATTTCGGCCGCGGAGAACTTTCCCGACGAGTTCGAGCGGGTGAAAGGCCAACTCGTCGCCGATTTCCAGAAGGCCGAGTTCGGCAGCGACCAGCGCCTCAACGCCGCTTCGTCCTCGCCCAAGAAAGCGCCGATTCTCGGTATCACCGGCACCGGCGGCGCTGGCAAGTCGAGCCTGGTGGACGAGCTGGTGCGCCGCTTCCTGCTCGACTTCCCCGACAAGACCATTGCCATCATCTCGGTGGACCCGAGCAAGCGCAAGACCGGCGGCGCCCTCCTGGGGGACCGGATCCGGATGAATGCCATCAACAACCCGCGCGTGTACATGCGCAGCCTGGCCACCCGCCAGAGCAACCTCGCCCTGAGCAAGTACGTGCAGGACGCGGTGGACGTGGTGCGCGCCGCCGACTTCGACCTGATCATTCTCGAAACCTCCGGCATCGGGCAGAGCGACACCGAAATCATCGAGCACTCCGACGCCAGCCTCTACGTGATGACGCCCGAGTACGGGGCGGCCACGCAGCTGGAGAAAATCGACATGCTCGATTTCGCCGACGTCATTGCCCTGAACAAGTTCGACAAGCGCGGCGCCCAGGACGCCCTGCGCGACGTGCGCAAGCAGTTCCAGCGCAACCACCAACTCTGGGATACCAAGGCCGACGAGTTGCCCGTATACGGCACCATCGCCTCCCAATTCAACGACCCGGGCATGAACCGCCTGTACCGGGCCGTGCTCAGCACCATCGAGCGGAAGACGGGCGCCACGTTCCTCTCCCACCTCGAAACCAGCAACGACGCGAGCGAGAAAGTCTACATCATTCCGCCGCACCGCACCCGTTACCTCTCCGAAATCACCGAAACGATCCGTCAATATGACCAGTGGGTGGAAAAACAAGCCGGAGTTGCTCAGCAACTCTACGGACTCCAGCAAAGCCTCGAAGCCGTCCGCAGCCTCGGAGCCGGCCAGCCTGGATCAGCTCACGGAGCCGGGGGGAGCAGCAGCGACGGACCCCAACCAGTCGAACTCGCAACCGGCCTGGAGAAAGCCTTCCAGGAAATTAAACTACGGCTGGACGGGCAAAACTGGAAACTCCTGGAGACCTGGCCGCAAAAGGTAGCCGCCTACAAAGCCCCGGAGTTCGTCTTTAAGGTGCGCGACAAGGAAATCCGCATCAAGACGCACTCCGAAACCCTCTCCCACCTGCAAGTGCCCAAGGTGGCCACCCCGCGCTACTCGGCCTGGGGCGACCTGCTGAAGTGGATGCTGCAGGAAAACGTGCCCGGCGAGTTTCCCTACACCGCCGGCGTGTTCCCCTTCAAGCGCGAGGGCGAAGACCCCACCCGCATGTTTGCGGGCGAAGGCGGCCCGGAGCGCACCAACCGCCGCTTCCACTACGTGTCGGCCGGCCTGCCCGCCAAGCGCCTGAGCACGGCGTTTGACTCGGTCACGCTCTACGGCGAAGACCCCGACCACCGCCCCGACATCTACGGCAAAATCGGCAACGCCGGGGTGAGCATCTGCTGCCTCGACGACGCCAAGAAGCTTTACTCCGGCTTCAACCTCGCCGACCCGGTCACCTCCGTGTCGATGACCATCAACGGCCCCGCCGCCACCCTGGCCGCCTTCTTCATGAACGCGGCCATCGACCAGCAGTGCGAGCTGTACATCCAGGAGCACGGACTGGAAGCCGAAATCGACGCCAAGATTGACGCCATCTATAAGGAGCGCGGCCAGGAGCGCCCGCGCTACCAGGGCGCCCTGCCCGAGGGCAACGACGGCTTGGGCCTCATGCTGCTGGGCGTGACCGGCGACCAGGTGCTGCCGGCCGAGGTGTACGGGCCCATCAAGGCGCGCACGCTCAGCCAGGTGCGCGGCACCGTGCAGGCCGACATCCTGAAGGAAGACCAGGCCCAGAACACCTGCATCTTCAGCACCGAGTTTGCCCTGCGCCTCATGGGCGACGTGCAGGAGTACTTCATCAAGGAGAAGGTCCGCAACTTCTACTCCGTCTCCATCTCGGGCTACCACATTGCCGAGGCCGGGGCCAACCCCATCACCCAGCTGGCCCTCACGCTGTCGAACGGCTTTACCTTCGTGGAGTACTACGTGAGCCGGGGCATGGACGTGAACGACTTCGCGCCCAACCTCTCGTTCTTCTTCTCCAACGGCATGGACCCCGAGTACGCCGTGATGGGCCGCGTGGCGCGCCGCATCTGGGCCAAGGCCATGAAGCTGAAGTACGGGGCCAACGCCCGCTCGCAGATGCTGAAGTACCACATTCAGACCTCCGGCCGCAGCCTGCACGCCCAGGAAATCGACTTCAACGACATCCGCACCACCCTGCAGGCCCTGTACGCCATCTACGACAACTGCAACTCCCTGCACACCAACGCCTACGACGAGGCCATTACCACGCCCACCGAGGAATCGGTGCGCCGGGCCATGGCCATTCAGCTCATCATCAACCGGGAGCTGGGCCAGGCCAAAAACGAAAACCCCATCCAGGGCTCCTTCATCATCGAGGAAATGACCGACCTGGTGGAAGAGGCCGTGATGCTGGAGTTTGACCGCATCACCGAGCGCGGCGGCGTGCTGGGCGCCATGGAAACCATGTACCAGCGCGGCAAAATCCAGGAGGAAAGCCTGTACTACGAGATGCAGAAGCACACCGGCGAGCTGCCCATCATCGGGGTGAACACCTTCCTCTCCTCCAAAGGCTCGCCCACGGTGCAGCCCGCCGAGGTTATCCGCGCCACCGAGGACGAAAAGCAGTACCAAATCACCATGCTCCAGGCCCTGCACGCCCGCAACCGCGACAAGTCCGACGCCGCCCTGAAGCGCCTGCAACAAGTGGCCGTGCAAAACGGCAACCTCTTCGAGGAGCTGATGGAAACGGTGAAGTCCTGCTCCCTCGGGCAGATTACCAACGCCCTGTTCGAAGTAGGCGGGCAGTACCGGCGGAATATGTAAATAAACATTGTTACAGTTTCTCGAGAATTATAGCAATTCCTTACTTTACGCCGGATTAGGTCACCTAAGACCTGATCCGGTTTTTCTTTTATATGGACTTTTCTTTTCATCTCCAACAAGGAATGCACCTGCTTAACAAGCAAGATGCTGCATCTGTCAAAAAAGCTCTGGAACATTTCAGGCAAGCTAACCAGATGACAGAGTATGGTAACATTGCTAAGCCACAAGTGCTGTATCACCTAGCATATGGTAATCTTGTTATTGGCAACATTGAACAATCATTTAAAATAGCACATAAGGCTAAAAGGTCGATAAATCAATCCATACAAAATAGCGTATTCAGCTCCCCATCTTTAGCCAAGATGCTTGGGGAGGATAACATTGATTCACTTATTGAATATATTAGCGCTAATTTTTTTGAACACATATTTTTTATCAACAATGAAGACGATTACTTTAATGAAAATGAAATAGATTTTTCTAATATTCACAAGCTTTACCCTAACGGGGATGTCTTAGAGCAAAAATTCATTAACAAATCGAAACTAACCGACGATATAATCTTCTCGACTTTCATAGGACAGTGCCGAACAAATGATCAATTAATTTATTTTGACAAAGTTAAAGGAGACGTAGTTAGCTATATAGACGGGTATTTTTCCTCCCATTGTGGTGACCAGAGCATTGAAAACAGAAAACTAGCAGATAAAATCACAAACAACGCTCCAACTGATTTTATTGACGAACAAAGGCACATACTAATTGATAGATTATTGCTTTCGGATTTTTTATCAGAGTACGAAAGTCAGACAAGAGGCTTAATTCCTTTTGACACGTTAGCGAAAGATTTTTCTTTATTTATCATGGCCGAATTTAAGGCACAAGGCATCAAATCAACTAGTGAGTTGGCCTTTTCGCCATATATGCATGAAAAATTTCATAATTTCTTCGGCAGCAAATACAAAGAACAAGCAAACAACTTAAGAGACGTTTATACCAAAATCTTTGAAGACACTTGCAAAAGAGTCGCAGAGAATTGGATCGACAAGAACATCTTCCTTAAATCTTAGCAATATGAACCCACAGCAAGAAATGGTACTGACTCTATTCACAAAGGAAGTGATAGAGCAAGCAAAAAAATTAACCAAGTCGACCAAGCAGATAGCTCCGATTGACAAGTATGACATGCCATTCCGCTTATATAAAGTCAACGACAGAACGGTAAATCTTGAGATACTTGTACAGCGAATGTTCGGCCCTACTAGAAAAGAATCCTTTGGCCTAGTTAGAAATATGACAGAATTTTTCAAGCCAATTGGCGTATACTCTATAGAAAAAGGATTCATATTCGATAAAGTTAGTATCACCTTACCAAAAGAATTTGAAAACGTCTACAAATTATTTCTGGACCCGGCTAAAATCAGCAACAATAATGAGGTAAAGTTTTTCTCATTAGAAGAGAATGCCGTAATAGCTGGCTTTTCGATGGATGCGGTTGTAGAAGCAAGGGCTATGAGAGACACTTCGTTCAAAGTAAATGGCCTTGATGTAGATATCTATATGGCTCATGAAGGATATCCCCAACTTTTCCTTGATGATAAATATGGGCTTCGCGGTCCGGTTGCAGCTTATTTTGCTCAAGGACCAAACTCCCTTAATCCAATGGTCAATAACAAACGTGTTTTTGATGATCTTGAAGCAAGGAGTTTGCTTTCGGCTTATAAGGCCCTATAGTTTGCAACTGATGTAGTCTCTGCAGAAGCCCCAGCCGCCGCAGCGGCCAGCCGGTACCGCGCCGCTAATCATGCTGTTGGCAGATGCCCGGCCTCTCGATTTCCTCACCAGTACTCAGTAAAAATGATGAACAAAAGCTTTAGAGCGTGTTTGGGAATTCAAAGTAGTCTGTTGAGGCAGAGCGATACGTTGGCCCAGAGAATCCAGGCGGCGTGGCTTTCGGGCGTGTACTCGTAATCCATCACCACACGCCGAAAGAAGTTGAGCCAGGCAAACGTGCGCTCGACGACCCAGCGGCAGCCCACGGGCACGAAGCCGCGGCTGGCGGGCGGGCGGCTGCTGACTTCGTGGCGCAGGCCGCGGGCCAAGAGCCCTTCGGCGAAATGGCCGCGGTAGGCACGGTCGGTGACGACGGTGGTCAGGCGCGGGCCCCACTGGCGGCGCTGCAGCAAGAGTGGGGCGGCCCCGCGGCTGTCGTGCAGGTTGGCCGCGTGCGTGCGGCAGGCCCAGACGCGGCCTTGCCGGTCCACCAGCACCTGCCGCTTGCGTCCGTTGACGCACTTGCCCCCGTCCGTGCCGCGGTGCTCGGCGATGCGCGGGGCCAACTTGATGCTTTGGCTGTCCAGGCACAGCACCGCCGGCGTGGCCGCTTGCCCCTGCGCTTGCCGGTCCGCCGCGTTCAGGGCCCGGTTCAGCTGCTGCAGCGTGCCGTCCTGCTGCCAGCGGCGGAAATAGTAATACACCGCCGGCCAGGGCGGAAACGCGGCGGGTAAGCAGCGCCACTGGCAGCCCGTGCGGCACACGTAGCGCAACGCGTCCACCACACGCCGCAGGCACAAGCGCCGCTTGCGTTGCAGCGGCAGCAGGCAGCGCATAACTTGCCACTGCGAGTCAGTAAGGGGTTGATAGCACGCAACCATAATGCAGACCGGAGCCTAGGAACTCCGCCTGCAACTTACTGGCTCGTTTCTGTTTAACTCAAATCAGATTCCCAAACAGGCTCTTACTCCGTTTCCGGTTATAAAAACAACAAGGCTGACCTTGCGGCAACTCAGCAGCAGTGATGACGAAGCAATATTTAGCTTGCGTTCAAGCAAGCAGGTAAACAAATACCTTGGTAGAAAGCCTAGCGAATCAATGAAGGATGCCCAGAATTTCATCCGGGCTATCAATGAAAACGTTCAACGGGACGAATCCATTTACTGGGGCATTACACTTGGCGACGACAAAAAACTAATCGGAACAATTTGCTTGTACAGCTTTTCAAAAGATAATACCACGGCGGAAATTGGATTTGAATTGCTACCAGACTTCCAGAGAAAAGGAATAATGCAAGAAGCAGCCCAAAAAGTAGTCGACTTTGGATTCAAAGACATTGGACTAAACTCGATAGAAGCTTATTCGCACTTCGAGAATCAAGAATCAACAAGACTTCTAGAAAGATTGGGGTTCAATAGAGAAAGTATTGCTGACGAAAATCTTATACTATTCAAAGTAACAGCTACCCTGCGCTCAGCATGACATTCAACGTGAGGGGCCGCACAATTGCGCAACGCGCTAGATGCGTAATTCCGACCCATTCCTGACGAGAAGCCCCAGCCTCCCACGGCCCCCCAGCGGCCAGCCGGTCCCGCGCCGCTTGGAGTCGTCTGGGCAGCGTTGTTCCATTCGAAATAATAAGCAGCACATATGGCCACTGATACTCATCTAACACCATCAGATTCATTCTCTGATGAGGAGCTACGCGAGATGTGGCGGGTCCGATGGAAGTCTTCAATTGAAGAATTGACGTCCATCGAGCATCAGCGCAAAACGTGGTTGGATGTAGTTAAGCCTAGCGTACACTACACGTATGTAGAGTTTATGAGCTGCTATTTCGATGATTTGCTGTGCGGATTGACTTACAATCAGCTTATGGATAATGGCTATGTAAGTAAATGGGAAAAGGACATTCTGACCGAATGGCACGAGGCACTTAACAGTTACAATTCTCCTTGCAATGATGATTACAACGATGAAGCCATTCTGAATGACCCTGAATGGCTTCGGATTGGAGAGTTGGGAGCGAGAACATGGCAAGAACTTCAACTGCTTTGGAATAGAAAATAATTACTCTTCTAGAGTACGTTGGCGCAACGCAACTCGTGACTAGCCGAAGCCGCAGCCTCCCTTGCCCACCAGCGGCCAGCCGTTGCCGCGCCGCTGGAGCTGCATCAGAAATGCTTATAGCGACCTTCACATCCTTCCACCGCCTCGATGCCTGCCCCAAAGCCAATCGTGCTAACGCCATACTCCGACCAATGGCCGGTGGTGTTTCAGCAGCTGAAGGACGTGTACGAAGCAGCTTTGGTCGGTTTGGTCGAAGGAATCGAGCACGTTGGCAGCACTTCGGTTCCGGGCCTGCAAGCCAAGCCCGTCATCGACGTTGACATCATCATAGCGGAAGCAGGCCAGCTGGCAGCCGTCGTGCCCAGGCTGGCCGCTTTGGGCTACCACCACGTCGGCAACCAAGGCATTGCCGGCCGGGAAGCCTTTAAGCGCACCTCTGCGCTGGTGCCGCTCGACGGCTCCGGCAAAGCCTGGCCGCCTCACCACTTGTACGTGTGCCCACGGGGCAGCCTGAGTCTGCTGAACCACCTCACATTCCGGGACTACCTTCGCTCGCACCCGCAGCAGGCCCGGGCTTACGGCCAACTAAAGGAAGAGCTAGCCGCCGCATTTCCGGGCGACATGGACCGCTACGTAGCCGGCAAGACGCCGTTTGTGCTTGGGGTGCTGCAGCAGCTCGGATTTGAAGCAGGTTCGCTTGCCTTGATCCAAAGTCAAAACGCCCCTCCCCCCGGGTCACCTAACGCAAGCTTGCCACAGCGTAGCTTGTAACCAACCGTGTTCGGCAAGCTCAGCATGACTTGATAACCAGCACTCCAGAATTAGCTCCTAAACCGGCTTAACCGCTGCAGCTTCCTGCTCGGCCCAGCGGACGGTATCCAGCAGCCACTCCTGGTACAGACGGGCACTGCCTTGGTCGAGGTTGCGGGGCAGCTCGCGCAATGCCGCCTGGGCCTGGGTGCGGGCACGTTCGGCATCACCGGCGAGGCGGGCCAGGGCAGCTTCGACGCGGTACGGCTGGTCGGCCGGGGTGAAGGCATTGACTTTGGCCACGGCCTGGTGGCTCTGGGCCGCGGCGGCATCGTGTTCGTAGGCAGCGCTGAAGAAGGCTGCTTCCAGCCAGCCGCTGGCTTGCAGCGCTTTGGGCAGCTCGGGCAGGTGCTGGCGGTACTGGCTCAGGTGCTGCCCGGCCGCGGTCGGGTTACCCGAATCGAGGTGGTGCAGATAAAGGTAATAGGGCACGTAGGGCCGAAACGGGTGCTTGACGTCGAGCGCAGCAGCGGCTTCCAGGGCGGGGCGGCTCAGCTCACGGGGGCGCATCCCGGCCATGCTGTGGATGGTGGCCGTCAGCATGCACGCTTCCATCTCCCGTTTGGGTCCCGGGCGGCTCAGGTTGAGCAGGCGCATGCCGTCGCTGGCAAATCCTCCAGCTTGCAAGGGAAGCAGATTGATAACGCCCAGCAAAAGGGAAAGGGCCCCGCTCAGGCTCAGCGCCACGGCCGGCACCGTGGCCTGGGCCGCACCGGGCAGCAGCGCGTAGAGGCCCAGCGCCAGTGCACCCCAGGCCAGGCTTGCCAGCGGTCCGCCCGCTATGAACACGCGAAACCGCTCGCAGAGGCGCAAATCGTCCGGCGGCGCACTCAGGGCCAGGCCGCCGGCGGCGTTGAGGCTGCGGTTCCACCCGAAGCGCAGGCGCCCCGAGGGCTGGCGGCGCCACATCAGCGGCCCCACCGTAAGCCAGTGCAGGCGAAACCCCTGCAGGCGGCCGGCCAGCGCGTGGCCGAGTTCGTGCAGGCCCACGGCCACCAGCCAAGACACCGGCAGCAGGGCCAGCAGCCCCAGAAATTCTGCGCTGCTCCAGTGTAAGTTCACCGGGAAAGCCCACCCGTGCCGGGCGCTTAACAGACCAATTCCTCCGCCCAGGATGGCGCACAGCAGAAGCCGCAGCAGCTTTTTCATGGTGTATTGCTCGAATCTCAACCTCTTCGGGAAGCGAAACCGCTCCGCAGAATACCAAATGTAGCGCCCCCGACGCGGCTGCCGCAAGCGGTGGCAGGCGGTGCCACAGGTGCCCGGCTATATTGCGCGGAGCTTTGCCCGGTGGCCCCGACCGAGCCGGTTGGTCGAAGCCTTCCCTCCCATGTTTCCCTGTAGCATCGCCTCCCACGGCTGCTCTCCCCCACCATGCGCAGAGTTTTACCAGTCATCGTGCTGGCCCAGTTCTGCTGCACCTCGCTCTGGTTTGCGGGCAACGCCATTGCGCCGGAGCTGGCCGTCACGTTGCGGCAGCCGCCGGGCTTCGTGGCGCCCCTGACCAGCGCGGTGCAGCTCGGCTTCATTGCCAGCACGCTGGCGTACGCCCTGCTGGCCGGGGTCGACCGGTTTTCGCCCGCGCGGGTGTTAGGCCTCAGCGCCTTGGCGGCCACCGCGTGCAACCTGGGCCTCAACGTGCCCGGCATCGACGCGGGCGCCCTGCTTGCGTGCGGCTGCTGACGGGCTTTTTCCTGGCCGGCATCTACCCCGTGGGCATGAAAATAGCCGCTGACTACGCCCCGGCCGGCCTGGGCCAGTGGCTGGGCTTTCTGGTGGGGGCGCTGGTGCTCGTGGCCGATTCGCCGATGTTTTCCAGCCTGGTGGCCCGCAGCACACCCGAAACCACCCGCGGCACGGCCCTGACCATCGTCAACTGCCTGGGATTCGCGCTGACCGTTCCCAGCATTGAGCTGACCAGCTGGACGGTCGGGTAGAGGCGCACAACCTCTTGGTGGTGCTGGCCCTGGGGCTGCTGGCCCAGCTTGGGCACCCGGCAAAGCCGCCGGGTAGCCGCGGCGCCGGCGGGCGGCCATAACCGCCGCTGCCCTAACCCGGACGCGGCGCACGACACGGCAGGGCGGCACGGATGCCGGGCGCACAGCCACCAGGAAGCTGTCGCCGTTGGGCGGGAGCCAGGCCCCGTTCGGCGAGCAGCTGGGCGCTAAACTGGGCAATTGCCTAGCTTTGCCCTCATGCGCACGGCTCTCGACAGGTGGAAAAAGACGCTGCTGATGATGGTAGCGGGCCTGAGCGCCTGTTCCTCTCCCGATCAGCAAACGGGCCTTCCCGCCCAGCCGGACCAAAACGTCAGCATCCGCTACTCGGCCCGCCGTGTGCCGGTGGGCGACTCGCTGATTCGGGGCCGCCTGCTCGACCGGCACGACTCCGTGCTTGTCGCCACCCGGCCGCAGTTTCTGCTGCAGCTGCCGCGCCGCCCCCCGCTCGATACGCTCCTGCTGGGTGAGCTGCTGGGCTGGGACTCGACCACCGTACGCCGCCGCATTGCCGAGGCATTGCCCTACCCCGGTGCTCGGCCCGGCTACCCGGTGCAGCTCAGCCTGACAGTCGCCGAGGCCGAGCGGGTGCGCCGCGACAGCAGCGCCACCGTGCCCCGGCTCACGCTGACGCAGCGCCCCCGGCGCACCTACACCACCGGCGCTGGCGCGCCCGTGCTCGGCTACCTGGCTGCTGAAGCGCAGCCCTTCCTGCGCCAGGCTCAGCGCACCGGGCGCGGGCGCTTTTACCGCCTGCGCAACGGCGGCGTCGAAACCTACTACAACGGCCTGCTCAGCGGGCACCGCGGCTATCTGCACCCGCTGCTGGACCGGCAGGGCCGGCAGCACGGCACCTGGGCCAAGGACACCCTCTTTCAGCAGGGCCAGGACCTGCGCCTGACCATCGACGCGAAGCTGCAGGCTTACGCGGAAAAGCTGCTGGGCAACCGCCGCGGCTACCTCGTGGCCCTGGACCCGCGCACCGGCGAAATCCTGGCGTACGTGTCGGGGCCGGTGTACCCCGCCGCCACGCTCACCGCCCCCGATAAGGCCGGCGTGCGCGCCGAGCTGCTGGAGCACGAGGACATGCCGCTGCTCAACCGCCCGGCCATGCTGGCCAATCCGCCCGGCTCGGTCTTCAAGCTTGTCAACGCCGCCATTGCCCTGCAGATGCAGGCCATCAGCCCCGGCACGGCCTTCCGCTGCGACCAGTCGCTGGTGAGCTGCGTGCACCACCACCGCCCGGCCAAAAACCTGACCGCCGGGCTGAAGTACAGCTGCAACCCCTACTTCTACCAGGTGATGCAAAGCCTGATCGACTGCGTGCCCGACAGCCTGGCCGGCGACACCGTGGCCGCCCGCCACGCCAACCTGGCCCAGTGGCGCCGCTATGCCCGCTCCTTCGGCCTCGATTCAGTGCTGGGCGTGGACCTGCCGCGCGAGGCGCCCGGCTTTCTGCCCACCCCGGCTTACTACGACAAGGCCCGCCGCACGCGCAACTGGACCTACCGCTCCATTTACTCGCTGAGCCTTGGGCAAGGCGAAATCAACCTTACCGGCCTGCAAATGGCGAATCTGGCAGCCATCGTGGCCAACCGCGGCTGGTACTACCCGCCGCACCTGGTGCGCGGCGTGGGCGCCGGCGGGCCGCTGCCGCGCTTCACCCACAAGCGCCGCACCCTCATCGACAGCGTGCACTTCGCCGCCCTGGTGCCCGGCATGGTAGCCGCCCTGCAGCGCGGCGGCACCGCCGATGCCTCCAGCCTGGCCGATGTGGGCATCACGGTAGCCGGCAAGACGGGCACCGTGCAGAACGACGAAGGCGACGACCACGCCGCCTTCGTGGGCTTCGCCCCGGCCGATAAACCGAAGATTGCCGTGGCGGTGTACCTGGAAAACGCGGGCTTCGGGGCCACAGCCGCCGCGCCCTGCGCCGTGATGGTGATGGAGAAGCACCTGCGCGGCTACATTGCCCCAAAGCGCAAGAACTGGGAAAAGCGCATTCAGCGCCGGGCCGCGGGCGAGTAGACCGGCCGCCGGCGGCCGGTCGCGTATCTTGCGAGTACCTATGGCCATCTGGCAATACCGCTTAACCGCCCTGCCCGCCGCCGGAATCCGGCGCAAACTTGGCCACATTCCTGCCCAGCTCTTCATCGACCACGAAGGCCGGAAACAGTACTGGGCCGCGCCGCCGTCGCCAGACTCGCTGCCCCGCCCAGCCTTCGAAGACGCGTACACCATCAATTGGTGGGAGGACGTAAGCATTGCCGCCGCTCCGCTGGCCGCGCAGATTGATCAGCTGCTTCCCCGCGAAACCTGGGTTGCGCCTACGTCCGACTATATCCGCTGGAAAGGGGACGGCCGCCGGGACGAAGACCACGATTGTTCCATTGCCATCGACGCGGCCACCGGTACGCTGGGAAACGTCGAGTTTCGGACCGACTTTCGCAACCTCGACAAGGCCTTTGCTTTCCTTTCGGCTATGCTGACCCTGAGCGCCTCCCGCGACCTGCTCGTGTTCGATGCCGCCGGGGCGCTGATGCCGCCTCAGGTGGCGGCGGTGCTTCCATCCGTTCAAAATTCCAGCGCGGTGCGCTTCCTGACCAAGCCGCAGCAGTTTCTGGAGCAGATACTGCGCGAACAAAAAGACAGGTAACGGGTAGTATTTCCCAATCCATCCTTCCGCCCTCGCCCATGCCCGCAACTATCACCATTGCTCCGCACTCCGCCCAGCCGCTGATGGTCAGCCGCCTGGGCTACGGCACCATGCGCCTCACTGGCCCCGACATCTGGGGCGAGCCCGCCAACCGCACCGAAGCCCTGCAGATTCTGCGCACCGCCGTGGAATCAGGGGTCAACTACCTCGACACGGCCGACTACTACGGCGAGGACGTGACGAACCGCCTCATCCGCGAGGCGCTGCACCCGTACCCGGCGGGGCTGGTCATCGGCAGCAAGTTGGGCGCCACCCGCCGCCCCGATAAAAGCTGGGTGCCCTACCACCGCCTGGAGCAGCTGCGCCAGAGCATCGACAACAACCTGCGCACCCTGGGCCTGGAGCAGATTCCGCTGGTGCACCTGCGCCTGATGGGCCACGCCGGCGTGCCCCTCGACGAGCAGCTCGGCGCCATGTTTGAGCTGCAGCAGGCGGGCAAAATCCTGCACGTAGGCCTGAGCAACGTGACCCGGGAAGAGCTGGAGGTGGGATTGAAGCTGGGTCCGATTGCCACCGTCGAGAACATGTACAGCTACGCCCAGCGCACCACCGTGCAGCTGCCCCACGGCCACAACCCCGGCGGCGAGGAAGTGCTGGACCTCTGCGAGCAGCACCAGCTGCCATTGATTCCCTTTTTCTCCCTGCTGCACGCGCTGTCCAAGGCCAACGACAACATCGCGGAGGTGGCGCGCCGCTACGACGCCACGCCGGCCCAGATCAACATTGCCTGGCTGCTGCACCGCTCGCCCTGGATGCTGCCCATTCCCGGCACGTCGTCGCTGGCGCACTTGCGCGAAAACCTGGCGGCGGCCGATATTCGCCTGAGCGCGGAGGACCTGGCGCTCCTGGGCTGAGCCCACCTGGCCGGGCCACGCCCGTAGCTGTTACTGATTTATTTGCTCCTGAAGCTCATGCATAGCACCCCGAAATGCAGCATGTGCCTGGGCGCGGTGGCCCTGCTGCTGGCCGCATCGGCGCAGGCGCAATCTTCCGCGCAGTCGTTGGCCGGCATCTGGCAGGGGGTGGAAACGGCCCCGGACGAGCCCGGCGCCACCTGGCCGGCCGTGCTGCGGGTGCAGCAAGGCAAAGGCAATGGGCTGTTCGGCGTGCTCTACCAGGAAGCCGGCGGCCGCCCGGGCGTGACGGTCACGTTTCAGGTGCAGGCCACCCGCACCGCCGGCGGCATGCGCCTTGAACACCTGCGCAAGCTCCACGAAACCGGCATCAACCCGTTCAGCTACTGGTGCGAGGGGGCCATTGCCTTCAGCTACGACGCCGAGCAGGAAAAGCTGACCGGCCGGGCCAATTATGACCCGGTGGGCAACTGCGACCATGGCAGCTTCGCCCTGTACCGCGTCAAGCTGAAATCGGCCGCCACAGTGCCGGCGGGGGCCGAAACCACCATCCGCGTGTCGGGGCGCGACGTGCGCTGGTACGCCGATGCCGACCTGAAGCAGCCCGTGGCCACGGGCAACACCCACCGCACCAAGCTCAGCAAAACCACCACCTTCTACCTCGTGCAGGGCTACTACCGCACCCGCGAAAGCGCCGTGGTGCCCATCACCATCAAGGTAAGCGGCGCCGTGGCGCCGGCTAAGCCCACACCGACTCCGCCTGCCGCCCCGGTGCCGGCAGACACGGCCCGCCCGGCCGCGCCCATCATCACCGAAAAGCCCGTGGTGTTGCCCACGGTACTCTTCCGCCAGGGCACGCCGGAACTGCTGCCCGAAGCATTGCCGGCCCTGGACCAGCTGGCGGCGGAACTCCGCAACCGGCCCGCGCTGCGGCTGCGCGTAGCGGGCCACACCGACCGCATCGGCGAGCCGGAGAAAAACCAGGCCCTCTCGGAACAGCGCGCCGAAGCGGTGAAGGCGTACCTGGTGAAGGCGGGCATTGCGGCCGGGCGCATCAGCACCGTCGGCTACGGCGACTCCCGCCCGCTGCACCCCTCCCCCGACCCGCGCAACCGCCGCGTGGAAGTAGCCGAAGTACGGTAGCAACCGGGGGCTTGCGCAGGCGCCCCATCCGAACTATAGTGGGCGCAGTTGCAGCGGCTAGCTTCAGCAACGCGGGGGTGCCTGCCCGGAGTACAGCCGGTGCGCGTCTGTCGTTTCGGGGACGCGGCGGCCGTTGTTCACAAGCCGGCAATTGTTCCTAAAAAGCATAGACTTGCAGCGCCCGGCCGAGCGCCGCCTGACCTCTACGTTTCACTATGCCCACGGACATGCGTTTTTTTCAACTGCTGCTGCTGGCCGCGGCCTCGCCCCTGCTTACGCGCACGGCGGCCCTGGCCCAATCGGCCACCACCTGGAACGGCAAGAGCTGCGCCGTGGTGCTCACCTACGACGACGCCCTCGACGCCAACCTGGACCGCGTGGTGCCGGCCCTGGACTCGGTGAAGCTGCGCGGCACGTTCTACCTCATCGGCTCCTCGCCCGTGGTGGCGCGGCGGCTCAGCGAGTGGCGGCAGGTTGCCAAACGCGGGCACGAGCTGGGCAACCACGCCCTGATGCACCCCTGCGACGGCTCGCTGCCCGGCCGCAGCTTCGTGACGCCCGACAACGACCTGAGCCAGTACACCGTGAGCCGGGCCGTCAGTGAAATCCGGACCACCAATACCCTGCTCACGGCCATCGACGGCCAGACGGCGCGCACCTTCGCTTACCCCTGCGGCGACCGGCAGATCCGGGGCGTGCACTTCTACGAGCAGCTCCAAAACGATTTCGTGGCCGCGCGCGGCGTCACCCAGGGCCAGCCCACGGCCGCGCAGGTCGACTGGCACAACGTGGCCTGCTACTCCATCAACGGGCAATCGGCCGAGTACATGATTGAGCTGGTGAAGAAGGCGCAACAGTCGCACACGCTGCTGGTATTCCTGTTTCACGGGGTGGGCGGCGGCCACGCCCTGAATGTGGACGCGCAAGCCCACCGCCAACTGCTGCGCTACCTCAAGGCCCAGGAAAAAAGCATTTGGGTCGCGCCGATGGTGGAAGTGGCCGCCCGCATGAAAGGCACGCCGGCGCCCATCGCCAAATAGCGTCCTTGCTCGGCCTTCTTCGAGGCGCATAAGTCAGCCCCCACGCCCACCGGCCTTTCGACGGTGGACGCGGGGGCTGAACGCTTACCCCGGAATCACTCCACGGCCTGCAATTCCGCCGCGGCCTCAAGGGCTGCGGTCGGCTGCCGCTGCCGGAGGTAATCGGCCAGCCGCAGGGCCTGGGCCACGATGGTGAGCGTGGGGTTGGCGTGCCCCCCCGTCGGGAAGACCGAAGCGCCGGCCACGAACAGGTTGTCCACGCCGTACACCTGGGCATTGCCATCCACCACGCCGGTGCGCGGGTCGTCCGACATGCGGGTGGTGCCGATGTGGTGCGCGGCCGAGTTGAAATGCGTCATCTGCTGGCGCACGGTGCGCCGCAATTCCTGCTCGTCGAAGCGAATGTCGCCGGCGCCGGCCGCCCGGAAGCGCTCCACGAACAGCTGATGCGCCCGCACGATGGATTCCAGGTCTTCTTCCTGAAACGCCATCCGCACCTCGGCCCGGGGCATGCCGAACGCGTCCGTTTCCGTCGCCGAGAGGCAGATGCGGCTTTCGCGGTGCGGCGCCTGCTCGCCCTGAAAGTACAGCCCCCAGTTGGGGTTGTGCTTAGAGGGCAGCAGGTACGGCAGCCGGCGCTTGGCCATGCGTTGCAGCCCGATGCGCACCAGCTCGGGCAGCTCCACGAGGCCATGGCGGGCAATGTTGGCCAGGTGGCTGCGCAGGCCCGGCAGCTGCTGCCGGGCCTGCCCGACTATGCGCCCGAAGGATTTCTGGCTGAGGATGAAGAGCAAGGTTTTGGCCACGAAGCGCGAAGAAAACAGCACGTCGCGGTGGCCCTCCCCGTTGCGCGGGTGGTAGAGAAAAAAGATGCAGTTGAGTAGCCGCTGCCCCTGCTGCGCGGGCTCCGGAATCCACCAGCGGCGGCGGCAGTACACGCCCTGGTCGCGCTCGAAGCCGGCGTGCAGCGCAGCCCGGTTGTGCACCGTCAGGTCGGCGTACACGCCGCAGTAGTGCCCCATGTAGTAGCGGCCCACGTTGTCCAGCTCATTACCCAGCCCGGTGGGGAAGCGCGCCGAGGTGGAAGCCAGCAGCAGCCGGGCATTTTCGATGCCGCCGGCGGCCAGCACAAACCGGCCGGCGGCCACCGTCAGCGGCTGCCCGCCCATGGTCACGCGCACGTGGCTTACGCGGCGGCTGTCGCCTGCGCAGCGCAGCGCCAGCACGTGCGCGTCCATCAGCACCCGGATGTTGGGGCTGCTTTCCAGCGCGTCCTGGTAGGTTTTGCCGAAGTGAACCGGCGGGCTCCACCGCTCCAGCGCGTCGGAGGTCAGCTCCGCCGCCTCCATGCCCGGCAGAATTTCCCGCGGGGCCGCGGGGAAGGCCGAGCGGGCGCTGAACTCGTAGCGCCCGATCTGGCAGAGGTCGGCGGCCTGCCGGTAGTACGGCAGCAGGTCTTCGTAGCGGAAGGGCCAGCCGCTGTCGGGTACCCAGGCGCGCGGCTTGAAATCGACGGGCTCGAAGGGAATGCAGCGCCCACCCCAGGCGGCCGACGAGCCCCCAAACTGCCGGCGGCGGTTTTCCTCCAGCGGCTCGTGCGAGCCGGCCGGTGCGGCGCTGCCCCGGTACAGGTCCTGGTTGGCCAGCGTTTCCGTCCAGGCGCCACCCGTTATCATCACTACGCTGAGCGGGGTGTTGTTCAGGCGCAGGGCCAGCGAAATGGCGGCCGGGCCGCTGCCGATGATGCAGACATCAGCCGTGAGGGTGTGGTCGGGGGCGAAGGTGTTGGTGGAGAGGATCATGGCAGCAGGTCGTTGAGCACCGGCAAGGCCGGCCGCAGGTTGGAGACATAGCGCAGGGCGTCGATGTTGTGGGCCAGGTGGCTGAGGCTGCTGGTGCCGAACAGCACGGCGTCGGCCCGGTGGTCGGCCAGTACCGACGCAATCAGCAGCTGCGCCAGCGACATGCCGGCCAGCCCGTCGAGGCTCCGAATGGCGGCGGTGTGCTGCGCGAAGGTCTGCTGCAGGCTGCGGTAGGGCTGCAGCACGGCGTTGGCCAGCACCGGAATGCCGTGCCGGCGGCACAGAGCCACGATGGGGTTGTCGAGGTGCCAGTTCACGGCCGTCTGCACCAGCTGCACCTGTCCGCTGGCAATGCCGGCTTCCACCACCCGGTAGTCGTTGGTGGAGAGGCCCGTGTAGCGCGCCAGGCCGAGCTGCCGGATGCGGGCCAGCCCCTCCCAGGGGTCGGCGCCGGCCAGGTCGTCCCAGCCGGGCTCGTGCAGCAGCAGCGCATCGGCCGCTTCCACGCCCAGGCGCTGGTTGCTCTTGCGGATGCTGCCGAGCAGGTACTCCGAGCGGTAGTTGCCCTTCGCCCCGGCTTTCTGTCGAAGCTTTTTGCCGAGCTGATTCAGGGGCGAAAGCCAGCCGGGCGTGTGCACGCAGGGCAGCCCGGCTTTGGTCACCACGAAAAAGGGCTGCGCGGTGGCCTTCAGGGCGCGCCCAACGAGGCGCTCTGCGTCGCCGGAGCCGTAATAGTCGGCCGTGTCGATGAGGTTGACGCCTTGCTCGGCCGCCAGCCGCAGAAACGCCCGAAACGTATCGGCCGGCAAGCGGCTGCCCAAAGAGGCGGCCCGGCTCGTCCCGATGCCGACGCGCGAGAGTTGATCCAGTGAAATCATGTGCAAAGCGTTTGCGGTGGACAAACACCCCGGGCCAGCCAGCACGGTTGGGCGCCTCAGTCGCGGCGCCCACGGAGGGGTGCCGCAGCGGCCCAGCCCGGCCGGTAGCATCGGGAGAAGGCGGCCCCAGTATTCGACCGCTGAAGCTGGCTAATGCCCTCAACAGTCAGAAACAACTGCGCCGGCCTTCAGGGTAAATATTGACATATTTTCCGATAATATATAACTATGTTTAGTGATTTTTGTCAGTAATCCTGATTTCAGCAACTCTCATTTCACTGCTTCCAATTCTGCTGCTGGCTATTTTGGCGAAACGTGCCTAAAGGCTTACCTAACAAAACAATGAGGCATGCATAACAACTAATTAACATTCATGTCGTATCTTTGCATCAAGATTCTGAACATCACTTACATAGAACATAGACAATGAAAAAGACCACCGCTGTTTCGACACTGTTGCTGCTGGGTGGCCTGGGGTCCTTAGGGCTGTGGGCGGCTCGTACGCTGCGCTTTAACTTGCACATCGGCGCCCTCGACGAGGAACTGAGCGACTACTGCTGCTAAGCGCCTCTTTTCCGGGACTTCCGATTGATACCAAGCCGGTTCTGCCTCCGCAGGGCCGGCTTTTTCGTGCCCTTCAGTGCCCCGGCGCCTGCGCGGCCGCGTAGGCAAGAACAGCAGCGGCCAAACTGGCCTGGCCCGCGCCCTCCCGATCATCCACCGAGGTTGCCCGGCGCCGGCCGGCTGGCCAGCGGCTGAAACCCGGGCGGCTTCCGTCGCGGTGCAGTAGCTTAGCCTGCGGAATGCCCGCTACCCTACCGGGCTTCCCGTTAGCCGATGCCCCTGCTCTTTTCTTCACCCCGCTGCCTGGGCGGCCTGCTGCTGGCAGGCCTGCTGGGTGCGGCCGTTCCGGTCTGGGCCCAGCA
Source organism: Hymenobacter coalescens (assembly GCF_054783195.1). NCBI lineage: Bacteria > Pseudomonadati > Bacteroidota > Cytophagia > Cytophagales > Hymenobacteraceae > Hymenobacter > Hymenobacter coalescens. The sequence continues at coordinate 180,304 of NZ_BAAGRA010000002.1, forward strand.
GCCCGGTGCCCCACGCGACACGTCGTTCACCGTGCACAGCGCCTACGTAAAGGCCAAAAAGCAACATCCCAGCATCACCGTGGCCCGGCCGCCAGTGCCGAAAACCATCCGGCAGCGGCCGGGCGTGACGTACTGCACCCTGCCCGGCGGGCGTGAGCTGAAGCTGGACGTGTTCTACCCCAAAGCCAAGCGCAAACAGCGGTTTCCGGCGGTGCTCGTCATCCACGGCGGCGGCTGGCGCTCCGGCGACCGGTCGCAGCACGTGCCGCTGGCCCAGCAGCTGGCGGCCCGCGGCTACGTGGCCGTCACGGCCGAGTACCGCCTTTCCACCGAAGCGCAGTACCCGGCAGCGGTGCAGGACCTGAAGACGGCCATCCGCTGGCTGCGCGCCAGCACCGCCACCTACCCCATCGATACCACCCGCGTGGCGGTGTGGGGCTTTTCGGCCGGCGGGCAGCTGGCGGCCCTGATCGGCACGACCAACGGCGACCCAGCCTTCGAGGCGGGCAGCTGCTACCGCAGCCGCAGCAGCCAGGTGCAGGCCATCGTCGACGCCGACGGCACCCTGGCCTTCATCCATCCCGAATCGGGCGAGGGCGACGACCGGAAGGGCCCGTCGGCGGCCACGCTCTGGTTTGGCGCGCCCAAGACCGAGCGGACCGAGCTGTGGCACCAGGCCGGGGCGCTCAACCACGTCACGGCCCAGACACCGCCCATCCTGTTCATCAACAGCAGCGTGGACCGCATGCACGCCGGCCGCGACGACATGCGCCGGCAGCTCGACGCGTTCGACATTTACAGCGAAGTGCACAGCTTTCCGGAGGCCCCGCACCCGTTCCCGCTGTTCAACCCGTGGTTTGAGCCGACGCTGCAGTACACGGTCGACTTTCTAAACCGGGTGTTCCGGGGCAAGTAAGCCGGCTTGGTCGTGGCGCCGCCCAAGCCGGCCAGCGGCACGCCCAGTCGCTCGTATCAGCCTGTGCCGCTGCGGCTTCCGCCCCAGACGCCCCGGCGGGCGGGTCCGCTCCGGCCGGGCCGGCTCGCCGGGGCCTGCTTTTTTTCTGCACCTTCGCCCCGGCAGCCGTATAAGGATGCTTTACCACGCCTGCCTTTTACCCCAAACCCTACCCCATGGAACTGACCTCGCTCAAGCAGCAAATCAGCTACATCATCGGCCGCGACCTGGCCCGTAACTTCGCCCAGCAGGGCCTCGACCTGGACGTGGACGTGCTGGCCACCAGCCTCCGAGACGCCCTCAGCGGCAAGCCTAGCCAACTCTCGCCCGAGCAGATGCAGCAGGCCATGCAGCAGTTTCAGGCCCAGATGGGCGGTGCCGACGAGGAAGAGGACGGCGGCAGCCAGTCGGGCGGCGAAAACAAGGCGGCCGGCGAGGCCTTCCTGGCCGAAAACAAAAACAAGCCGGGCGTAACCACCCTGCCCAGCGGCCTGCAATACGAGGTGCTGCAGGAAGGCTCGGGAAAGAAAGCCGGCCCGCGCAGCTCCGTGACCACCCACTACCACGGCACGCTCATCAACGGCAAGGTGTTCGACAGCAGCTACCAGCGCGGCGAGCCGGCCACTTTCGGCGTCAACCAAGTAATTGCCGGCTGGACAGAAGCCCTGCAGCTGATGAGCGAAGGCTCGAAGTGGCGCCTGTACATCCCCTCGAACCTGGCCTACGGCTCGCGCGGTGCCGGCCGCGACATCGGACCGGATTCGGCGCTGATTTTCGACGTGGAGCTGCTGAAAGTAAACAACTAAGAACTTCCCGGTGGGCGGACGGTTATGCTAGCCGTCCGCCCCTTCCGGTTATGGAACCGATATCCTACCGCTTCGCGCCGCCCCCCGTGCCCCCGCCGCGCCCACCCCTGCACAGCGAGGACGGCCGCTGGCAGCTCACCGATGACGAGCTAACCCTGGAGGGCCGCAGCTACTCGCTGCTGGAGCTGGAGCGCGTGTCGGTGCAGCACGTACGTTGGCTGCTCTGGATCATGCTCGGCGCCTTCGTGCTCGGCGGCTTTACCCTGGCTTTTCTGCAGGACTGGATTCGGACGCTCACGGCCATGCTCGGCATGGCCAGCGGTGCGCTGATTCTGGCCTGGGGCCAGCGCGGCGCCAACCGCGTGCGCCTGCACCTGCTGGGCCGCCAAGACGCCCACCACGCCCTGCCCGGCGAGTTGGCAGCGTGGCAGACGCTGGCCAGCGAAACCAACCTGCGCATTCACCTGCGCCACCAGCGGGCCGCTGCCGAGGCCCTGGCCCTGCTGGCGGCCCAGCAGCCGGAACAGCCCTTTGACGGCGGCGCCCCCGCGAGCGGGGAATCCGCTCCCACGTCTTCTATTTCGTAGGATCCGGGCCGACCGCACAGATGTGAGACCGGTCCTTACCTTTGCGCGCCTCATTTTCCGAGGCCCTTACCCCCGTTGTCGCGTCCTTATGAGTGACACCCAAACCCTCGCGGAAGGCAAAGCTACTTCCTCCCCCCACGCCCACACCGCGGTATCCACGGCGGGCCTGCTCATTGCCCTGGGCATCATCTACGGCGACATCGGCACCTCGCCGCTGTACGTGATGAAGGCCATCGTGCCCAACATCATTACCCGGGACCTGGTGTACGGCGGCATCTCGGCCGTGCTCTGGACGCTCACGCTGCAAACTACCGTCAAGTACGTGCTGCTGACGCTCAACGCGGACAACAACGGCGAAGGCGGCATTTTCTCACTCTACGCCCTGGTGCGCCGCCGCGGCGCCTGGCTGTCGGCTGTGGCCATTGTGGGCGGGGCGGCCCTGCTGGCCGACGGCGTGATTACCCCGCCGATTTCGGTGTCCTCGGCCATTGAGGGCCTGGAGGCCAAATACCCCGGCATCCCGACGGTGTACATCGTCATAGCCATCCTATGTGGGCTGTTTCTGCTGCAGAGCTTCGGCACGCAGATCGTGGGCAAAGCCTTCGGCCCCATCATGTTCCTGTGGTTTTCCATGCTGGCCGTGCTGGGCGTGTACGGCATCACCCAGCACCCGCAGATCCTGCAGGCCATCAACCCCTACTACGCCTACAACATGCTGGTGAACACGCCGGGCGGCTTCTGGCTGCTCGGGGCCGTGTTTCTGTGCACCACCGGGGCCGAGGCGCTGTACTCCGACCTGGGCCACTGCGGCAAGGGCAACATTCGCATCAGCTGGGTGTTCGTGAAGCTGTGCCTGGTGCTGAACTACTTCGGGCAGGGCGCCTGGCTGATGAACCACGTGGGTGACAAGCTCAACGGCCGCAACCCCTTCTTCGCCCTCATGCCCGACTGGTTTTTGCTCGTCGGCATCGGCATTGCCACCATCGCGGCCATCATTGCCTCGCAGGCGCTCATTACCGGCTCGTTTACGCTGGTGGCCGAGGCCATCCGCCTGAACATGTGGCCCAAGGTGCGGCTGAACTACCCCACCGACGTGAAGGGCCAGCTGTACGTGCCGAGCATGAACCGCCTGCTGCTGCTGGGCTGCATCGCGGTGGTGCTGTACTTCCGCAAGTCGGAAAACATGGAGGCCGCCTACGGACTGGCCATCACCATCACCATGATGATGACCACGCTGCTGCTCTCGATGTGGCTGCGGGCCAAACGCGCCCCCGTGGCGCTGATCGGGCTGTTTCTGCTCGTGTACGGGGCTATCGAGGGCTCCTTCCTGATTGCCAACCTCATTAAGTTTCCGCACGGCGGCTGGGTGTCGGTGGCCATCAGCCTCTGCCTGATTGCGGTGATGTACGTGTGGCTGCGGGCCTTCTACATCAAGCGCCGCCTGACGGAGTTCGTGAAAATCGATCCGTACATGGACGCCCTCAAGGAGCTCAGCAACGACGAATCGGTGCCGAAGTACGCCACGCACCTCGTGTTCATGTCCTCGGCGGAGCGGCAGACGGAAATCGAGTCCAAAATCATCTACTCCATCTTCCAGAAGCGCCCCAAACGCGCCGACATCTACTGGTTTGTGCACGTGGACACCACCGATGAACCGTACACCATGGAGTACAAGGTGACCGAGCTGGCCCCGAACGATGCCTTCCGGGTGACCTTCCGCCTGGGCTTCCGGGTGGAACAGCGCATCAACCTGTACTTCCGCAAAGTGGTGGAAGACCTGGTGCGCAACAAGGAAGTGGACATCACCTCGCGCTACGAGTCGCTGAGCAAGCAGCACGTCACCGGCGACTTCCGCTTTGTGGTGCTGGAGAAGTTTCTGTCGGTCGAAAACGAGTTTCCGTTCGTCGAGAACCTCGTGATGCAGGCTTACTTCTACATCAAGCAGTTCATCGCCTCGGAGGACAAGTACTTCGGGCTGGACACGTCTTCGGTAAAGATTGAGAAGGTGCCGCTCATCATCACGCCCACGCGCAACGTGTCGCTGAAGCGGGTGTACTAACCCGGTCCTGGCCCCGCCGGCCACCAACGCGACGCCCCTAAAGGCCGCTCCAAACCACTGGAGCGGCCTTTTGCGTTGGCGGATAGTAGGCATGTTGCATTACTCCCGATTTTTTCGTGCCTTGACGGAATGTTCTCATTCTCACCCCAAAACACCGTTCTATGCGCAATTCTACCCTGTACCCCGCCGCGGCCCTGCTGCTGTGGCTGGGCGCCTGCCAGTCCTCCGACGAGGAGCTTCTTCAGGTGCAACCCGAACCGGCAGCCAGCGGCGAAGCCCTGACCACCACGCAGCTGGACGACCAGATCTGGGCCCAGGTGCGGCGCACCGGCACCTACGACTGGCGCCAGGCCACCGACCACGTGGTGTGGAGCGCCCTGCAGCGCTCCGACCAGGTGCTGAGCGTGGGCTACGCCCCCGCCGGCGCCGCCCCCGATGTCCTGCCCGAGCGGGCCGCTGCCGACCCGGCGTACCAACAGGTGCGGCAACAATTGCTGGCGCTGATGGTGGCTGCCGAGCGCGAGGCCGACCCCTCGGTCACCGCCGAAAACCTCGTCGTATTTGAAGAGACTACGTTGCCGGTGCTCACCGTGCGCGTACGGCAGCTACGCACCGTGCAGACGCTGCGCCGCTCCCCGCTCGTGCGCTACGCCGAGCCCATGGGCTACGAGCCCCACCGCGAGGGCCAGACGGCCAACCGTACCAACGCCACGCTCAGCAGCAGCGGCTGCGGCTCCAACACCGCTGCGCCCGGCCTCGTGGCCGGCTCCGACTACACCGTGCTCACGGGCGGCAGCAAGTCGTCGTGGAACCAGGCCGATGCTTACCACGGCATTCGCGCGGCCTGGACGCAAAGCACCGGCCGGGGCGTGAAGATGGTCATCATCGACTCGGGCGCCTCGGACGCGCAGGAAAACCTGGGTGCGGCCTTCAACCAGGGCCTGAGCACCGACCGCACCATCGAGCGGCTCGTCACCTTGCCGCGCAACAGCCTCTTCGGCATCCCCTACGGCGCCGCCGAAACGCCCAACGACCCGTGCGGCCACGGCACCAGCATGGCCGGCGCGGCGGCAGCGCCCCGCGGCACCGATGGCGCCGCCGTGGGCATTGCCTACAACGCCAACCTGATTACCATCCGCGCCGCCGAAGACGTGTTTCTGGACGCCTCGCGCGAAGTGCAGGGAGTATCCACCGCCTTCACACTGGCCGCGGGCCGCCCCGACGTGCGCATCATCAGCATGAGCATGGGCCGCGTCACCAGCTCCGGCCAAATGGCCGACGCCATCCGTTATGCCTATGCCCGCGGCAAGCTCATTTTCTGCGCCGCCGGCACGTCCTTCGACTGGTCGGCCGGCTGGGTGGGCGTCATCTTCCCGGCCAGCCTGCCCGAAGCCGTAGCCGTGACGGGCCTCAAGGATAACCTCACCACCCGCTGCGACGAGTGCCACACCGGTGCCGACGTGGAGTTTGCGGTGGTGATGCAGCGCAGCAGCAACAACCTACGCCCCCTCTCGCTGGCCATGAGCGGCGATACCCCGAGCACCGTGGGCGGCTCGTCGGTGTCGACGGCCTCCATGGCGGCCATGGCCGCGGTGGTGTGGAGCAAGTACCCCACCGAGACGCGCGAGCAGATCCGGCAGCGCCTGGTTGCGGCCAGCTCTAACGCCACCAACCGCAGCCCCAGTTTCGGCTACGGCCGCGTGAACCTCGCCCGCGCCGTGGGGGCTGTGGTGCAATAGCCCTCATCGTTCAGCAACGAAAAAGCCCCGCCGGAAGCGTTCCGGCGGGGCTTTTCAGTAGGTTACCGTGGTGGCGTTACTGGGGCAGCTGCAGCCACTTGCGGCGCACGGCCAGCTGCTCCGAGGAGGCATCGGCGGCCATTTCAATGCGGTAGCGCGTGGCTGTGCCGGCCAGCAGCGGAAACGTCAGCTCCCGGAGCTGCCCGTCGCGGGTAACGAGCAGGCGCAACGGGCTGCCCACGGGGCGGGCGGCCAGGGCCTGGTTGAGGTCGGTGGGCGGACGCAGCCCATCCACAGCCACGATTTCGTCGCCCACGTTCAGGCCGCCCTGCCAGGCGCTGCCGTCGCGCAGCACGGTGCTTACCACCGGCTTGCCGCTGGCCGTGGAGACCGAGGCGCCCAACGCGGCCTCCTGGCCGGCGGCGGCGTTCAGGCGCAGGCCCGCGTAGCCCAGCGCGCCTTCGTAGTCCAGGCGCTTGGTGCCGTACACCGATTCGCGGAAAAACGCGTCGAAGCGCCGGCCGGCGACTTTGGCCACCGCGTCTTGAAACTCCTCGTCGGTGAAGCCCCGGCCCAGTTTCTTGTAGTACTGGTCGTAGAGGTAGCGCATCACGTCGTCGAGGCTTTTCTGCCCCTTGGTGGCGTTGATGACCATCAGATCGAGCACGGCTCCGATGACCTCGCCCTTGTCGTAGTAGCTGATGGTGGCGTTTGGCGAGTTTTCGTTGGGCCGGTAGTGCTTGATCCAGGCGTCGTAGCTGGCTTCGGCGGCCGACTGCACCCGGTTGCCGGGCGTGTTTTCGACGCGGGTGATGCCCGTCGCCAGCTGATCGAGGTATTGCTGGGGCTTCTGGAAGCCGGCACGCTGCACGATCAGGTTGGAGAAGTATTCCGTGCCGCCCTCGCTCAGCCAGAGCATGCGGGTGTAGTTTTCCCGGTCATAGTCGAAGGGCCCCAGGGCGATGGGCCGGATGCGCTTCACGTTCCAGAGATGGAAATACTCGTGCGCGGCCAGGCCCAGAATGCCCAGGTAGCCGACCTCCGTGGTGTAGGCGTTGCGCGAGATTTGCAGCGTGGTGGAGTACAGGTGCTCCAGGCCCCCGCCGCCGCGCTCCAGGTTGTGCACGATGAAGAGGTAGCGGTCCAGTGGGTTCTGCCCCACTACCTGCTGCGCCGACTCGCAGATGCGCTTGAAGTCGGCCACCACGCGCTGCTCGTCGTAGCTGGCCGGGCCGTACATGGCAATGCGGTGCGGTGCACCCTTCACATCGAAGCTGAGCACCTTGTGGTTGCCGATTTCAATGGGCGAGTCGGCCAGCTCGTCGTAGTTCGACGACACGAACGTGTACGACGGCCCGGCCCCGGCGGGCTTCAGGCTGGTCGAAACTTCCTTCCAGCCCTCGTGGGGCCGCACTTCCAGCTGCGCGGGCAGCTGCTTCTGCCCCTCCGGGTACATAAACACGCTGGTGCCGTTCAGGTAGCCGTGCGAGGCGTCGAGGAAGCTCGTGCGCACGCTCAGCTCGTTGGCGTACACGCGGTAGCGCACCTTGAAGTCCTTCTGACCGGGGTGCGTGATGCGCCAGGTGTTCTTGTTGATTTTCTCCACCTGCAGGTCCTTGCCGCCGCTCTGGGCCGCGAAGTCCTCCACGTTTTTGGCAAACTCGCGCACCAGATAGGAGCCCGGAGCCCACACCGGCATCTTCACGTCGGTGGTGCGGCCCGCGAAGCCGCTGAGCTGCATTTCTACCTCGAAGTAGTGCGTTTGGGGGGCCGGCATGGCCAGCACGTAGCGTAGCGCGGGCGCCGCCAGCACCGGGGCCGAGGCCAGCAGGGCCAGCACGGCCGTGGTGCCCAGCCGGCGCAAAGAAGAATGAAGCATGTAAACGGTGGTGGTGAATGAAACCGCGAAAAAACCGCGACGTGCGCCACTGACGAGCCGGCACGCCCGGGGGCTGCAAAGTAAGCCCGAAAACCCACGGCTTGCGCCACCCAGCAACACCGAATAGGCCCGCTGCGTTAGTTTCAGCACCCGCCGGCGTACCACACCTTGCCCCGGTTGGCACGATTATGCGTTACGTTTGGCTGATGTTTGGAATCCTGATAACCGCACTGCTGGGCCTACTGGGCTGGCAGAACCTCCGCCCGGACGCCCCGGTGCCCGCCAGCGGCGACCTGCCGCGCGTGCGGGCCGTAGTATACCGCGCCACCACGCGCCCCGGTGCCGAGCGCGCCGATCAGGTCGTGAGCTTCGCCCTGCGCCAGCTCGGCAAGGCTTACTGCTACGCCGGCACTACCCCCGAGGGCGGCTTCGACTGCTCCGGTTTTTTGACCTACGTGTACGGCAATTTCGGCATCGACGTGCCGCACTCCTCTGCCCTGCAGTACAAAACTGGCGCGCCGGTGCCCCGCCCCGAAGCCCGCAAAGGCGACCTGATCATCTTCACCGGCACGGCGCAGGGTAGCTCCACGCCCGGCCACGCCGGCATCGTGATATCCGAACCGGGCCAGCCGCTGCGCTTCGTGCATTCTTCCTCCTCGCGCCGCGACCCGGGCGTCAAAATCAGCCAGGTCGATGGCACCGACTACGAGCGGCGCTTTCTGGGCGTGCGGCGGGTGCTGTAACGGCCCCGTCGACAGCCACTACGAAGGGTAACGAAGTAGCAACGGGTCCTGATAAAGCACTATTCAATAAATAGCCCCGCCCGCAACTCCTGCATTTGCAGGAGTTGCGGGCGGGGCTATTCTTATGGCAGGTGCTGCTAGCTGCCGTAGTGCTTTGGCCGGGCAACGCCTGCCGGAACAGCGCGTGCACTTGTGCCGACGCACTGACCACAAAGGAGAAACAGGTACCGGCTGAAAACAGCGAAGCCCGGCTGCCTTCACAGGTAGCCGGGCTTCTAATCCTGGGGCCATCTTACCAAGCGACCGGCCACCGGGGTCACCGGTGCGGCCATCTCAGTTCAGACCTGCCGTAATGCAGGGCAACATACGCTCCCCCACGACACTTGAGTGTTACGCGCGTTCGGCGGTGAAGCGAACGACATTACTCAGGCTTGGCAGGATGGATTTGGGACTATCAGACATTTTGTACCTCCTTTCTTTTTGGTGAAACATCACCTCCGGGGGCGCTACCAACAACTTAGGTCCGCTGGCCGGGGCTGTAGCACTCGCTACGGTCACTAAAGTTATATCCCGTACGAATGGTTCAAAATTAAAAGTGGCTTTTTTCTTTCTGCAAAGGGCATTTACGGGCAGCTAATTGATTTTCAGCGCTATTATTTTCTGTTCCACCACCGCTTCTAGCAGAACGGTTGCAGCTTGGTATACTACTTGCCATGGGCAGCCGCAAGCACATTGTTGCGGCTTCAAGTTGCTTTTGTATCTTTTCCCACCAACTTCACTTCCTACCCCCTTCTAACCATGAAGAAATTGCTCCTGTGCCTGGTGATGCTGCTCGGCATCGTTGGCGCGGCCTCGGCCCAAAACCTCTCGCCGCTGGGCGTATGGACCAACAGCGAGAAGAAAGCCACCTTCGAGATTTACAAGTGCGGCAACAAACTCTGCGGCAAGATTGTGTCGTTGACCGTGCCCAACGACCCGGCTACCGGCAAGCCCAAAACCGACTCGCAGAACCCAGAGCCCAAGCTGCGCAACCGCCCTCGCCTGGGTATGGTGTTCATGGAAGGCTTCGAGTACGACGAGGACAACAAATGGGACGACGGCAAGATCTACGACCCGGAAAGCGGCAAAACGTACTCCTGCTACATGAAAATGCTCAACGCCAACAGCATGGAGGTAAAAGGCTATATCGGCTTCTCGCTGATTGGTCGCTCCCAGACCTGGACGCGCGTTAAATAAGCCGCTGCTTTTTGATGCTGCTATTTCGGCCGCCTGCTCCGTTCCCGGGGCAGGCGGTTTTTGTATGGGCGCCCACCGTCTGCACGGCGTTGTGTAACTTGGGGCATTGCACCAATGACTGCCTCCTTGCCCTTACTTCGTCTGCTGCTGTTTTCGCTGCTGCTGCTGGCGGCTCCTTCGCTGAGCGCCCAAACGCCCGCGTCCGCCACGGCCATGCCCTTGGGCGTGTGGGTGGATGAGCAGGGCGAAACCCAGGTGGAATTCTTCCGCTGCGGGGAGCAGCTCTGCGGCCGCATCGTGCAGCGCCTGCACGCTACCGACGCCGAAGGCCACCCCCGCCTCGATCAGCACAACCCCGACCCGAAGCGTCGCAACCAGCCGCAGGTGGGGTTGACCATCATCCAGGACCTACGCTACAACGCGGCTGAAAGCCGCTGGGATGGCGGCCAGATCTACGACCCGGACAACGGCCGCACCTACTCCTGCTACGTCAAGCCGCTGGCCTCCGACCGGATGGAGGTGAAGGGCTACATCGGCTTTGCCCTGGTGGGCCGGGCGCAGGTGTGGAAGCGGGTGCGCTGAGCCCCGTCTGCCGCTAGCGCTGCAAACTATTTCGGGCAAAGCGTGTTTTCCGCTCGTTTCGAAGTCAGTTCGCATCGCCGTGTTTCAATTGCTACGCCGTTTATTCGAGGGCCGGGGGCCCGATGCCAGTTGGCAGCCGCTGCGGCGCTCCGCAGCGGAGGCGCGGGCGTACGAGCAGTGGAAGCAGGCTCAGGTGTACCGCAACTGGCTGCAGCCTTACTTCAAGGCGTACCACTACTGCAAAGCGGGGCTCCCCCCGTGCCACGGCGGCCTGCGGGTGCAGCGCGTAGAGGGCGGCGGGCGGCGCGGCGCGCTGCTGCTCTATGACCCCAGCATCGGGCCGGATAACTTTCAGCATCTTTTCGACCTGATCCGGGACCGAACGCTGCCGCTGGGCTACTACCTCGCGTGCTCCGACGTGCGCACGCGCCGCCACCCACGCTACACCGAAACCATTGCCAAGCATTTTCTCAAGCCCACCCCCGGCGACTGCCCGGACACGGGTCGCTGCGAGCAGCACTTTGGCACGATTTCCATCGACCTGATCAGCTTCAATGCCCATCCGGGCTTTATCCGGCTGATCAGCAACCCCATCGAGGATTCCGTGTTCAGCCCTGCCCATTCCTTCGATGAACTGATGGAGGCGGTATTTAACCTGGGAGCGGCTCCTAATCCGGCGTAATTTCCTCTAAACGACGTGCGGGGCCCCGGCTGCCGCTCGCAGCCGGGGCCCCGCACGTCGTCGGGCCGGTGGGCTTATTCCTTGACGAAGCGCGACCAGCCCGTCAGCGTGCCGTCGGGCTGGCGCAGGCGCAGGTGGTACAGGCCCGGCGCCAACGCCTGGACGCGCACCTGGGACTGGCTGGTAGGCAAGGCTTGGCGCAGCACCACGCGGCCGGTGGCGTCGACGACTTCGGCCGCGGCCGTGCGCTGCGGCATGGCGGGCACCTGTAGCACGTCCTGGCACGGATTGGGATAAACTGGCAGGCGCACTGCCGCTTGCGCAGCCCGGTTGGCCAGCACCAGCGTGTTGTCGCGCTGGGCCGCGCTGCCGTAATCCAGCACCCACTGATCCGGGTCGATGTCGATGGCAATAACGCTCTGACCGGCGGCCAGCGGTACGGCAAAGTCGGTGGTGGGCTGCGTCTGATTCAGGCGCACGACGGCCGTCTGTCCGCCCGAATAGCGCACGCGGTAGCTCACGTCGGTGTCGAAAAAGGGCGTTACGGTGGGCATGGAAGCGGTTTCGGCTACGCGCAGAAACAGCGTGGTGCCGACCTGATTCCAGCGCACGTTGAACGAAGGGTAGCCTTCGCCGCGGTACCACTGATCGAAGAAGTACTGCAACGACCGGCCGGCTTCCTGCTCGAAAACGCGCTGCAGGTCGCGGGTGCGGGCCGTGCGGCCGCTGTACGTGGTCTGGTAGGTACGCAGGGCCCGGAAAAACTTCTGGTCGTCGTTGAGCAGGTAGCGGAGCATGTGCACGACGGCCGCGCCCTTTTTGTAGCTCAGCCGCGAACTGAAAATGCGGCCTACGTTCGTGGTATCGGCCACGCGCACCGAGCCGCCGGGCTGAAACACGTAGGAACTGGTGTTGAAGTTGTAGGCGTTCTGGGCCAGAAAGTAGGTATCGTTCAGCCATTGGCGGGCGTTGCCGCTGCTGAAACGCACCAGCGACAAGTACTCGCCGTAGGAAGCGAAGCCCTCGTTCAGCCAGATGTCCTCCCAAGAAGCGCAGGTCACGTTGTCGCCGAACCATTGGTGAAACAGCTCGTGGGCCGTGAGCGTGAACGAGAAGCCGTCCTGCGTGGTCATGGTCTGGTGCTCCATGCCCCCTCCGATGGGCGCCATGCTGTGGCCGTACTTCTCGTTGGCGAAGGGATACAGCCCCACCAGTTCGGAAAAGTTTTCGAGGAAGCCCGGCGTGCGGTCAATTTCCGCCTGGTAGTCGTTCAGCGCCGCCTGGTTGTAGACGTAGTTGACAATGGGAATGCGTGGCCCCCCCGTGGGGTTGGCGTAGTTGACGTACTCCAGGTAAGGCGCCACCGCCACCGAAATCAGGTAGTAGGCAATGGGCGAGCGGGAATGCCACTCGTAGCGGTTGCGGCCGCCGGCCACGGGCGTCACGCGGCGCAGCACGCCGTTGGAGCCCACTTTGTTGGTGCTGGCGGTAGTCACCCACACCGTCGAAGAATCGGCCTTATCGGTGAGCACCTGCTTGCAGGGAAACCATTCGTGGGCGCTGAAAGGCTCCGAGAGGCTCCAGGTCACGCCTACGCCGTAAGCTGTGCTGGTGTTGAGGGCGTTGCCGATGGCGGCCGTGTTGCTGAACGGCGCCGTGCCCCGGTAGTAGATGCGGGCTTCAAAGGTGGCCCCGCCGGCCACGGGCTGGGGCAGGGCGGCCGTTACGTCGCCGCCGGCCCGGCGCCACCCCGAACTGCGCTGCCGCCCCACCACCACCGAATCGATGGTGTAGCCCCAGTTGCGCGTCGCATCGCGGTTGAACAGCTCAAACGCCAACGAATCCAGCGGTTGGCCGCTGATGTTGCGTGCCCGGATCACCCCGGAGCCAGCGACGTCGCGCGAGTTGTTGCTCAGCGAAATGTCGAGCTTGTAGTAGAGCACGTCGTAGCGGTCCATCTTCTGGCGGTGCCGCACGGTAGTATTGGGCTGGCGCAGCTGCGCGGCCAAGTGGCCTTGCGCACACTTGTCGCCGCCTTCCCGCAGGCTAGTCAGGGAAAGGGGGGCTGTGGGCACTTGGGCCCAGGCCGCGCAGGTCGAGAGCAAGGCAGCCGCCAGGGAGTAAACAAAGCGCATAAGGTCGGAAAAATGTGGTGCAGCAGCGCACCGGCTCCGTTGCGGGGCCGGGTCTGCAAGTTAGGGGGCAGAATCTGGGCAAGAAAGCGTGCCGAAGTGCAGCTATTCGCCCAATTGCGTTGTAATTTGTTGATTACGCCAAAGACCCGGTTTGTGCTACGCAAGTTGCGCCCCGTTGGCTCGCTTTTCCCCTGACTGCTATGCGCTTACACCTTTACTTTCGTCTATTGCTCGCGCTGCTGGTGCTGGCCCTCGTCGGGGCGGCGCCAGCCCGGGCCACGCACATTGTGGGGGGCGAGCTGGACCTGCAGCACCAGAGCGGCGACGTGTACCGGCTCACGCTCACGCTGTACTTCGACGCCATCAACGGCAGCAGCGGCGCCCTCGACAACGACGCGACGGCCGGTATTTTCGAAAAGGGCACCAACCGGCGCATGCAGGACGTGACGCTGCCGCTCACGCAGAACACCTTCGTGCCCTACACCAACATGGCTTGCGCCATCGGCTCGCTCAGCACCCGCAAGCTTACCTACTCGGCCCAGGTGACGCTGCCGGCGGGGCAATACAACGCCGCTGCCGGCTATTACGCGGCGGTGGAACGCTGCTGCCGCAACGGAGTCATCAGCAACATCCAGGTACCCGGCAACGCGGGCCAGACCTACTACCTGGAGTTTCCCGCCGTCACCCGCGGCGGGCAGGCGTTTCGGAATTCCTCGCCCCGCATCTTCCCGCCCCTGAGCGACTATGCTTGCCTGGGCGAGCTGTTTTACTTTGATTTCGGCGGCCAGGATTCCGACGGCGACTCGCTGGTGTACGACATGGTGACGCCGCTCAACGGGCACGCCAATACGGCCGTGCCCCGCCCCGCACAGCCGTTCCCGGCGCCTTACTCGCAGGTGACCTGGAGCGCGGGCCTGGGTCAATCCAACCAGATGCCGGGCACCCCCACCCTCGGCATCGACGCCCGTAGCGGCCGCCTCACGGTGCGGCCCACGCGCCTGGGCCTGTTCGTGTTCGGGGTGCGCTGCGCGGAGTACCGCCGGGGCGTGAAGATTGGCGAGGTACGCCGCGACTTTCAGCTGCTGGTCATTCCCTGCTCGCCCAACCAGACGCCGCAGATGATTGTGCGCGCCCCGGGCCCCGGCCGCCTGCCCTACCGCCCCGGCCTCGACACCCTGCGCCTGCTCGCGGGGCAGGACCGCTGCGTGCGGCTGAGCTTCACCGACCCCGACCCCACCTCGCAACTGCAGGTGGAGCTGCGGGCCGTGAACTTTCCGCAAAACACGGTGCCGCAGCCCACCGTGCGCCAGGGCACCGTACGCATGCCCGGCCAGCCCGATACCATTACCTCCTCGGTGTGCTTCCCGGAATGCTTCAACACCCGCGGGCAAGTGTATCTGCTCGACGTCATCGTGGCCGACAACGGCTGCAGCCTGCCCAAGCGCGACACCGTGCGGGTGGCCTTTACGGCGCAGGCGCCGCCCAACCAGCGGCCCTTCGTCGCGCTCGTGTCGCCAACGCCGCGGCTGCCCATTGCCGCCCGAGTCGGCGACCTGATCGAATTCGACGTGGAAGGCCTGGACGCCGACCTGGACGCGGTGACCCTGGAGCTGAACGGGCGCGGGTTCACGCCGGCTTCCGTGGGCGCGCGGCTGGTAAGCGTGAGTGCGGCGCCGGGGCGCTCGGTGATGCGCTTCAGCTGGCGCGTCGATTGCCGGGCCGTGGCGCGGGGGCTGCACGAATTTGAACTGCTGGCGGCGGCTACCCCCTGCCAGGAACGGCAAACCAGCCCCCTGCTGGTGGTACCGGTGCAAGTGCAGTACGCCAATACACCGCCGGTGCTCACTTCCACGTTTTCGCCGGGCAGTGGCCCTGGTTCGCCCCCGCTGGTCATCCGGCTGCCGCTGGGCGGCGTGTACGACGCCACGCTCACCGGGCTCGACGCCGACCTCGACGGGCTGGTCCTTTCGGCCGCGGGCACCGGCTTTGACCTGGCCTCGGTGGGCATGACGCTGCGCACGAGTGGCGGCGCGGGCTCGGCCACGGGGGCCTTCCGCTGGGTGGTGGGTTGCGAGGCCGTGCGGGAGGAGCCGCTGGAAGTCACCTTCACGCTCACCGACAACACCTGCGTGCCCGTACCGCAGCAGCGCGTAGTGCGCTTTGAGGTGGCGCGGCCACCGGCCCCCGACTTTCTACCCCCCAACGTCTTCACGCCCAACAACGACGACAAAAACGAATTCTTCGCGCTGCCTGACCTGCCCCCGGATTTCTGCGAGCAACGCTTCGCCTCGGTGAAGATATTTAGCCGCTGGGGCAACCAGGTTTTCCAATCGCCTGAACGCAACTTCCGCTGGGAAGGCCGCGGGGTATCGGCGGGGGTGTACTACTACTTGGTGGAATACACTGACGGCCGCACCTTCAAAGGCACCGTGACCGTGCTGCCTAAGTAACGCGCCCTCAAACACCAGAAAAACGCGACGGGGCCCAGCTGCATGCAGCTGGGCCCCGTCGCGTTTCGGGCGGCTGGCCGGCTTACGCCTAGAATAGAAACAGGAACACCATGAAGAGGATGATCCACAGCGCATCCACGAAGTGCCAGAAGATGCCCAGCAGCCGCAGCCGCAGGTGCCAGTACGGATTGCGGATAAAAACCAGCATCCGAATGCCGTTGCGGGAAGCGCGGACCGCGTGGCCCAGCAACACCCCCAAAAAAATCATGCCGCCGAGCAGGTGCAGCACGTGGAGCACCGAAATCAGGTATACGTAAGTTCCGGAGGGCTCCTGCGTCCAAAACACCCCCTGCTGACTTAGCTCGCGCCAGCCCAGCACTTGCAGGCCGGCGAATACGCAGCCCAGCAGCAGCGTGGCCCCCAGACAACGCGCCAGTGAGGCAATGTCGTCGGTGCGGTACAGGCGCGGGGCCTGCGCCAGCACGTAGCTGCTGAGCATCAGCACCACCGTGCTCAGCGAAAACCAGCGCGGAAACGGGTGGGGGCTGCCCAGGGCGCCGTCCTGCGTGCGGGTATAGAGGTACAGGGCCACCAATGCCCCGAACATCATCGTTACTCCCGCCAGCGTGAGGTAGAGTACCAGCTCCAGCAGCGGCACCCGGCTCCGGCGCGCCGACGTTGGGGTGGGTCGTCCCGCTCCTACTTTATCCTTCCGTTCCTTATCCGAGTTCATGGCCGATGGTGGAGGTGCTGCCCCACCCGTTGAGCCGCCTATGTACCTGGGGAAGAGGCGACCGAGCCGAATGGAGCTTCCCACAAGGTACGGAAAAACGCCGCCGGGGGACAGCGCCACGCCCTGATTTTCGGCGGCAAAATTTTACCCCCGGAAAAACGAACCTATCTTTCCCAGTACGGCGTTCAGCGTGATTTTCGGCCCGCGCCCGGCCCCGAAGGTCACCCAGGTTTTGCCGGCCACGCGCAGGTCCAGCACCAGGCCCAGGCGCAGCATCAGTTCGTTGAGCTGCTGCAGCGGGTCCGGTCCCTTGGGGCCTTTCGGCTTGTGGGGGTCCTTGGGTTTGTTGGCGCCGGTCAGCTCGTCGAGTACATGGGCGCTGGGCAGATTCAGGATGAGGTAAGTGCCGGAAGCGGCCAGCTGCAGGTCGTGGCCGTTCCAGGTGATGACCAGGCGGGCCTCGATGTCCAGCCCGCTACCCACCGATGCCCGGGCTGGTGGTGGCGGGCGGCAGCGCACCGGAGGGCGGGTTGTCGCCCTTCGTGCGAATGCGCAGGGAGCCGTTGAGCCGCCACGTGGTGGGCGCGGCGGGATTTTGCGGGTTGGGCATCTGCAGCTCCATTTGCTCGAAGGTGCAGGCCAGCTCCACGCCGCCCGAAAGCTTGGAGAGCAGCGAGGCGGCCATGTCGGCCCAGTTGGCGGAGGATTGGGTGGAATCAGCCATAAGTCAGCGGCGAAAAGAGGGTCGCGAAAGTGCGAACCGGCCGCAAGAAAGCAAGCCGGGCGCACACTCCATACGCAGCCGGCGCACCGGGCGCTGCATTACCCCACGCGGCCGCTTTTGCGTATGCAGCCTCAACGGCCTCCGCAGCCGTCCTTCCACCCGCGCTTTTTTCGCCCATGCCGCTTTCTGCACACCGCCTCTGCCTGCTCCCTGCTGCCGCCTTCGGGCTACTCATCGGCTGCACCCGCCCCGATGCCACCACGCCGCCTGCCGCTACTGCGCCCGAAACGGCGGCCCAAGCCCCACCGGCCGCCGCGCCGGCGTCCACGGCGGATGCCAGCTGCGAGCAGCCCTTCGGCTTCAACGACGGCACCGAGCTGACGTACCGCCTGCTGGATGAGAAAAACAAGCCCGAGGGCCTACAAATCCTGAAAGTGGCGAGCATCACGCCCCTCGAAGCCGAGAAAAAAGCTCCGGCCTACACCCAGGTGCTCCTGAAAAGCAGCCTGTACGACGTCAACAACCGCCTGCAGCGCAACGACGAGTTCGTGTACCTGTGCCGCCGCGACACGGTGCTAACCGACGGCCGCCTGCTGCTCGACCCGGCCATGCTCCGCTCCTTCCGCGACCGGCGCTTCGCCTTCGAGCCGGTGCACTTGGCCTGGCCCAACCAGCCCACGAGCGGCCCGCTGCCCGGCGGCAAGCTCACGGTGCAAGTCAGCAGCCCGAGCGTGGACATTGCCCAGGTTATTACTTCCGTGTCGGAGCGCAAGCTCAGCGGCCCGGAAAGCGTGGCCACGCCCGCCGGCACGTTTCAGTGCTACAAGGTGGAGTCGCGCTACGAGTACGTGACGCAGGCCCGCGCCGACATGGTCCGCCGCACCGTCAAGCGCGTCACCGATTACTACGCCCCCGGCGTGGGCGTGGTGCGCACCGAAATGCGCGACGCCGACGGCGAGCCGGACCACACCGCCGAGCTGATCAAGCGTACCGCCGGCGACGCGCGCTAACTGCCGCTGAATGCGTAAGTTTGGGGAGGCTTGTTCCATCTTCCCCCTATGAAACGCACCCTACTCGCGCTGACTGCTGCCGTAGCCCTGCTGGGCGCCTGCCAGCAGCAAACCACCCCGGACACCGCTGCTTCGGGCAAGGCCTCAACCGAAACCGCCGCGGCCGCCAAACCCGACGGCCAGACCTACGGCGCCGCCGTTACGGAGGAGGGCGCGCAGCCGATGTCGGCGCTGCCCACGGTGCTCGGCACCCAGGACTCGGCCCAGGTGAAGCTGGTCGGGCAGATTACCGACGTGTGCCAGGCCAAGGGCTGCTGGATGAAGATGCAGACCGCCGACGGCAAGGAAATGCGCGTGAGCTTCAAGGATTACGCCTTCTTTGTGCCCAAAGACGTGAAGGGCCGCACGGTGGTGGTCGACGGCTGGGTGCGCCGCGAGGAAGTACCCGTGGCCGACCTGCAACACTACGCCAAGGACGCCGGCAAGTCGGATAAAGAAGTAGCCGCCATCACCAAACCCGAGCAGCAGGTCAATTTCCTCGCTGACGGCGTGCTCATTAAGAACTAAGGGCGGGATATTTCCGCCGTTGCCGTGGTCAGGACCGCTCCCAACCGGGGCGGTCTTGCTATTTTTGGCCAAGCCCGCTAGCCGACTTTCCCGCCTCGCATGACTGATTTGTTTGCCATTCAGGACAAAATCCGCGCCCTCACCGAGCGCCTGCACTACCTCAACTACCAGTACTACCAGAACGACGTGTCGGAGGTGCCCGACCAGGAGTTCGACCGCCTGCTGCACGAGCTCCAGGCCCTGGAGCAGCAGTACCCCGAGTACGCCCAGCCCAACTCGCCCACCCAGCGCGTGGGCGGCACCATCACCAAGCAGTTTCCGACGGCCGAGCACCGCTACCCCATGCTCAGCCTGGCCAACACCTACTCCGAAGCCGACCTGCGCGAGTTCGACGAGCGGGTGCAGCGCGGCCTGGAAGGCGCCGAGTTTCAGTATGTCTGCGAGCTGAAGTTCGACGGCGTGGCCATGTCCTTGCGCTACGAACAGGGCCAGCTCAGCCAGGGCGTGACCCGCGGCGACGGTACCCGCGGCGACGTGGTCACCAGCAACGTGCGCACCATCAAGACGCTGCCGCTGCACCTGCGCCCGGAAGCCGGGCAGCCGGAGGACTTCGAGGTGCGCGGCGAGATTTTCATGCCCCTTGGGGTGTTCAACGACCTGAACGCCGAGCGGGAGCAGAACGGCGAGCCGCTGCTGGCCAACCCGCGCAACGCCGCTTCCGGCACCCTGAAGCTGCAGGACTCGGCCGTGGTGGCTGCGCGCCGCCTGCGCTTCTATGCCTACAGCTTCCTGAGCAACGGCCGCCACTTCCCCACCCACAGCGCGGCCCTGCAGGCTCTCAAGCGCTGGGGCCTGCCCGTGTCGGACACCTGGCGCCTGTGCGGCAGCATCGACGAGGTGCTGGGCTACATCCACGAGTGGGACAAGCAGCGCTTCGAGCTGCCGGTGGCCACCGACGGCATCGTCATCAAAGTAGACGATTTGCGGCAGCAGGAGCTGCTGGGCTACACGGCCAAGAGCCCGCGCTGGGCCATTGCCTACAAGTACCCGGCCGAGGCCGGGCGCACCCGCCTGCGCGAAATTATTTACCAGGTGGGCCGCACCGGCGCCGTGACGCCCGTGGCCCTGCTCGACCCGGTGCCGCTGGCCGGCACCGTGGTGAAGCGCGCCTCGGTGCACAACGCCAACCAGATTGCCGCGCTGGATTTGCGCCTGGGCGACATGGTGTTCGTGGAAAAGGGCGGCGAAATCATTCCTAAAATCACCGGCGTGGATCTGCTGGCCCGCCCGGCCGATGCGCAGCCCATCATCTACCCCACCACCTGCCCGGCCTGCGGCACCCCGCTGGTACGGCCCGAGGGCGAGGCGCACTACCGCTGCCCCAACGAGCGGGGCTGCGCCCCCCAACTCAAAAGCAAGCTGGAGCACTACGTGTCGCGCAAGGCCCTGAACATCGACGGGCTCGGCGCCGAAACCGTGGGCCGCTTCTTCGACCTGGGCCTGGTGCGCACCCCCGCCGACCTCTACGAGCTGCCCGCGCGCCGCGACGAGCTGGTGAACCTGGAGCGCCTGGGCGAGAAGTCGGTGCAGCGCATGTTTGCGGGCCTGGAGCAAAGCAAGCAGGTGCCCTTCGACCAAGTGCTGTTCGGGCTGGGCATTCGTTACGTGGGCGAAACGGTGGCCGAAAAGCTCGCCGCGCACTACCGCAGCATCGACCCCATCCTGAACGCCTCGGTGGAAGAGCTGGCGGCTGTGCCCGAGGTGGGCGGCGTCATTGCCGAAAGCGTGGCGGCCTGGGCCCAGGACGCGGCCAACCGCGAGCTGGTGGACCGCCTGAAGGCCGCCGGCGTGCAGCTGCAGCTCACCGGCGAGGCGCCGCAGCCGCTCAGCGACCGGCTCAACGGGCTCACGTTCGTGTTGTCGGGCGTGTTTGAGCAGCACTCCCGCGAGGAGCTGGAGCAGGTCATCGTGCGCAACGGCGGCAAGGTCACGGGTTCCATCAGCAAGAAACTCAGCTATTTGGTGGCCGGCGACAAGATGGGCCCCGTCAAGCGCGAAAAGGCCACGTCGCTGAAAGTGCCCATCATCGGCGAAACGGATCTGCTGGCCATGGTATCGGACGGCGGGCTGTAGGAAAAATTTAATCTCGGCCGGCACGTTACGGGGCGGACGCGTTGTTTACTTTGGCAGCACGTCCGCCTTTTCTTTCAGCTTCGCTATGAAACAGCTTCTACCCTACTGCCTGGCGCTGGCCCTGGCCGCCACCGCCTGCTCGGCGCAGGCCCAAACGGCCCCCACCGTGACGCCTGCCCAAACCCAGCAGCAGCTCGCCAAACCCGGCGTTATCCTGCTCGACGTGCGCACGCCCGCCGAGTTCGGCGCCGGCCACCTGCGCGGGGCCCGCAACGTGAATTTCCTTTCCACCGACTTCGCCGACCAGGTCGCCAAGCTCGACCCGAACGCCACGTACGTGCTCTACTGCAAGTCGGGCAACCGCGCTGGCCAGGCCGGCACCCTGATGCTGCAGAACGGCTTCAAGAACGTGGTCAACGCCGGCGGTTTCGAGGCCCTGAAGGCCGGCGGGCTGCCGACGGAGTAGCGCTCCGGTCCGGCCATGGCCGTCGTGTTTGCTACCGGCCAGTGGGTGGGCAATGGCTGGCCCAGCATCGACATTGAGCCCGCCGAGCACCACTACCAGGTGTTCCTGCCGCTGCTGCACTACCTGGCCACGACCTACGGCTTTGCCGCGCCGCGGACCTGCCCGATGCTCGACGGCTACGCGGCTGATTTTTGCCTGAACGGCTCCGAAGGCACCCTGTTTCTCGATAACTGGGGCATGTCACTGGCCTTTGAACACGAGGTAGTGCGCGACCAGGTGCTGGCGCACTTGCAGGCCCAGCCCGGTACTTTCCTGCTCGGCTGAATCTTCCCGAACAACCCCATCAAAAAGCCCCGGCTGCGTTTGCGGCCGGGGCTTTTTGATGGGTGGTCAAGCGGCTTACTTGCCGTCGAAGCTCTGCACAATGCTGTTGTGCAGGGTCTTCGGGCTCCAGTAGCCCGAGGCGATGATGCGGCGGATGGTGAACAAGGGGTCCTGCTGGTCGCGCTTCTCGGCCAGCACGAAGGCGGCTACCATCCCGCGCTTCTTCAGCTCCGGAATGGCCTCGGGGTTCCACAGGCCGAAGGGGTAAGCGAAGTAGTTGATTTTCTTGCCGGTGATTTCCTCCAGGGTCTTGGTGGGCTTTTCGATCTGCGTCACCCAGTCCTGGCCCTGGTATTTCTTCACGTTGTGGTGGTCCCAGGTGTGCGAGCCGATGACGTTGCCCTCGTCCGAAAGCTGCTTCACCTGCGCCTTGCTCATGTAGTTGGGGCGGCCCAGGCTCACCGTCATGATGAAGTACACGGCCTTGAAGCCGTACTTATCCAGCGTGGGCTTGGCCACGGTGAACTGGTCAAGGTCGGTGTCGTCGAAGGTGAGCATCACCGGCTTGCTCGGCAGCTTGGCGCCGGTGGTCAGGTAGGCGTACAGCTGATCGGGCAGGATGGTGTGGTAGCCCGAGTCGGCCAGCATCTTGATCTGCTCCTTGAAGCGCTCCTCCGGCACGATGTAGTCCTTGGCGCCCTTGGAGTCCTTGGCGCGCCAGTCACGGATCTGGTGGTAGCACAGAATGGGCACCTGCGGGCGGGCTAGGATAGCGGCGGCGTTGCCTGCGGCCGAGGCCGGGATGGTGCTCGGATCGGGCGCGGTGGTGGTGACGTCGGCGGGCGTGGCGGCTTTTTCTTCAGCGGCGGTGGCGGCGGCGCCCGACATGGCTTCCGCCGTGGCGTTCGTCGGCGTTTCGGATTCCGAGGCCGAGGCCTTTTCGGTGTTGCAGGACGACACGGCGAGGCCGGCGGCTAGAGCGGCGGTGCTCAGCAGGATAGCGGAAAAACGTTGCGACATGCGGGGGAAGAGGCGGCCGGCGGGGCCTAATGGAGGAAATCGAGCCAACGGAACCGGCCTAAGCCTGACGCGTTCGTACCTTCGCACGGCCGGTTCTTCCCACAAAACTAACGGATTCGGCCTCTCATGCACAAACTTGCCTCCCGTCTTCCCGCGCTGCACGGCACCGGCGTCGCCCTGGTTACGCCCTTCTCCCCCACCGATTTCAGCGTGGATTACCCCGCCCTGCGCCGCCTGCTCGATTTCGTCATCGACGGCGGGGTGGAATACATCGTCATCAACGGCACCACGGCCGAGTCGCCGACCACCACCACGGAGGAGAAAGCCGAAATCCTGCGCGTGGCCAAGGAGCACGTAGCCGGCCGCGTGCCGCTGGTCTACGGCATCGGCGGCAACGACACGGTCGCCGTGGAGCACACCATCCGCAGCACCGATCTGGACGGCGTCGCGGCCATTCTGTCGGCCTCGCCCTACTACAACAAGCCCACGCAGCGCGGCATCGTGGCCCACTACCAGCGCCTGGCCGACGCGGCCCCGGTGCCGGTGCTGCTCTACAACGTACCGGGCCGCACGGCCTCCAACATCACCGCCGAAACCACCCTCACGCTGGCCCAGCACCCGAACATCATCGGCACCAAGGAAGCCAGCGGCAACGTGGAGCAGTGCATGCAGATTGCCGCCGGCAAGCCCGCCGACTTCCTGCTCATCTCCGGCGACGACATGCTCACCACCCCGCTCATCTCATTCGGCGGCGTGGGCATCATCTCAGTGCTGGCCAACGCCTTCCCGCGCAAGTTCTCGGACATGACCCGCCACGCCCTCGCGGGCGACTACGCGGCGGCTTCCAAGCTGCTGTTTGAGCTGCTGCCGCTGAACCCGCTGATGTACGAAGAAGCCAACCCCGTGGGCGTGAAGGCCGCGCTGGAGCTGCTGGGCGTGATTCCCGGCGCCGTGCGCCTGCCGCTGCTGGAGGCTTCGGATAGCTTGAAACAGCGTATCAAAGAACTGTTATGAGCGCGCTGCTGGCGGCGTTTGGCATCCCGGTCGCACTTCTTGGCTTTGTTGCCTTGATGTTTGGCCTTGCCAAATTCAAGCCCATCCAGCAAAAGCCCCAACTGCTCAAGTGGATTCACTTGGGCGGTTGGGGCTTTACGCTGCTGCTGTTTGCGGTTTACGTAGGTTTCCGAGTATCGCTGCGCGGGCAGTGGGCCGATGTAGTGCCGTTTGGCATAGCCTGGCTGGCAGCAGGTAGCTACTTTTTGCTCCGACGGAGGCAGCTCGGTTGGGCTGGCAAACTGTACTTCGGCAGCTGGTTTCTGTACCCCGCTGCACTGGCCGGCGCCTACCTGCTGGACCGCATTTTTTTCGCCCTCGTCTCGCTGCCCGTTCTGGCATTCATTCCCCATACCAGTTATTATACAGGTCCGGAATGTTCGATCCGGGATGCGACGGGCGGCTTTCTGGGGGCACGACGAATCACCCTGCTTACTCCGAAAGGCTTTGTTTTAGAGAAGCATCACGGAGTGATACAACCGCCCGACGAGCTCGGCTCTTATACTCCCGACAGCGTCACCTTGGCCCGGACCGTGCCCAGCTCCAGTTCTGATAGCGTTGCGGTGATGCTGTCTACTGCGAGCGGAAGCAAACGGCACGTTAGCTTTCCGCGGGAGTAGTTACCACCCACTCGCCAGCACATCGGCCACGTGCAGGGTCTTAAGCGGCAGCTTTTCCTTGCGGATGTAGGCGTCCAGGTGCATCAGGCAGCTGGTATCGGTGCTGACGAGGTACTCGGCGCCGGTGGCCAGGGCGTGCTCCACCTTTTGCTGAGCCATGGCCACCGAAATCGGCTCGAACTTCACGGCGAAGGTGCCGCCAAAGCCGCAGCAGGTTTCGGTTTCGGCCATTTCCAGGCGCTCCAGGCCGGCTACGGAATCAAGCAGCTGGCGCGGCTCTTCGCGGATCTGACACTCGCGCAGAGCCGAGCAGGAGTCGTGGTAAGTGTACTTGCCGCTGAGCTTGGCGCGGGGAATTGATGTCACGCCCAGCACGCCGACCAGGAACTCGGTGAATTCGAACACCCGGCGCTGAATAGCCGGAAACTCCGCGCAGCGCGGCGAATCCTCCAGCAGCTCACCGTAGTGGTTGCGCACCATGCCCACGCAGGAAGCCGAGGGGCCCACCACGTAGCGCTCGGCCGGGCCGGCAAAGTCGGTGAGGAATTTCTCGGCCACCTGCTGGCTTTCCTTGCGGTAGCCGGCGTTGTAGGCGGGCTGCCCGCAGCAGGTCTGGGCGGGGTTGTAGTTCACTTGGCAGCCGACGGCTTCGAGCACCTTTACCATGTTCATGGCGGTGTCGGGGAAGAGCTGATCGACGAAGCAGGGGATGAAAAGGTCAACGAGGGCGGCAGGCATGGCAACAGGCTAGGTAGTATCGGCGGCGCAAGGTACAACCCAACGTCATCCTTCATCTGGTGTAGGGCGCAGCCGAAGGACCTTCTCCACTTCTTGCACCAACGGCCCCGCGCCCTCACCAACGTCAGTCCGTTTGGGGATGGCAGCTGGGCTTCCGCGGTACCAAAGTGGCGGCGCATAGTCGGTAACACCGGCACGCGCCAGCGCCTCCGAATGACGTATGTATAGCCCCGTTTCGGTTAATCTCAATGCCCGCCAAACACCGCCTGGCTCATCCCCTGCGCCTCGCGCAGCGCGGCCATATCCAGCCCGGTGGGCACGCCCTGCGCCTGCAGGTACTGCACCAGGTTTTCGGTGGCCATGTTGCCGGTCAGCTCGTCGGCAGCCATGGGGCAGCCTCCGATGCCGCCCAGGGCGCCGTCGAAGCGGCGGCAGCCGGCCTCGTAGGCCGCTTCCACCTTTTCGCGCCAGCTCTGGGGCGTGGTGTGCAGGTGGGCGCCGAACTCGATATGCGGAAAAGCGGCCGTCAGCTCGCGGAAGGGCGGAATGATGGTTTCGGGCGTGGAGGCGCCGATGGTGTCGGACAGGGCCACGATGCGGACGCCCAACGCGTCGAGCTTGCGGGTGAACTCGCCGAGCACTTCGGGGTTCCACGGGTCGCCGTAGGGGTTGCCGAACCCCATCGAGAGGTACACCACCAACTCTTTGCCGCGCTGCTGGCACAGCTCCTGCATCTGCGCCACCTCGGTCAGCGCCTCGCCGATGCTCTTGTTGGTGTTGCGCCGCTGAAACGTTTCCGACACCGACAGCGGGAAGCCCAGGTACTGAATTTCGGCGTAGCCCACGGCGGTTTCGGCCCCGCGCAGGTTGGCCACGATGGCCAGCAGCTTGGTCTTGGTCTGGCTCAGATTGAGCCCGGCCAGCACCTCGGCCGTGTCGCGCAGCTGCGGAATGGCCTTGGGCGACACGAACGAGCCGAAGTCCAGCGTATCGAAGCCCACGCGCAGCAGTTGGTTGAGGTAGGCGGTTTTGGTGGCGGTGGGAATGAAGTCCGGCCAGCCTTGCATGGCGTCGCGGGGGCACTCGATAAGTTTCATGGGCGGGAGCTAGTGGGAACCCGGCAAAGGTAGGCGACCAGTCCCCAACCCGGATGACCCGCGCGGCTACCGGGCAGCAAGAGCCTGTAAACCGCATAAAATGGCACCGGGCCACAACCTTCCGGGCAGCCCGAGCCCCCGACCGCAGCCCTTGGGCCAATTCGAACCCTGCGCCGGCGCCTGATGTTCTGCCCAGGTATGCGCCAACTCATGACGACGTGCCGGCCCGCGAGCTGGCTTTTATCTTTCCTGTTATTATCCCTTGTGCTGGCTTCCTGCGGCAAGCAACAAACCTTGCAGGGCATTTTCAGTCAGCCCCGCACCCCGCACGAGGCCTACGCCCGCAAGCTCCGCCAATCCGGCCTCGACCAAACGGCCCTGGGCCGCGACTGGCTGCTGGCGGCCGACCGCGCCCTGCGGGATTCGCTGGTCGTGCGCCTACCCTTCCGCGAAACGGGGCTGTTCCGGGCTGAGCAGGCCTTCGCCGCCTCGTACCGCTACGCCGTGCGCGCCGGTGAGAAAATCGACATCACGCTGACCCTGGAGCCGGCCACGGCCGACGTGCGCGTGTTCGTGGATGCCTTTGAGCTGGACCCCAGCACCGCCCAACCCCGGCCGCTGGCTTCCGCTGATACCGCGGCCCGCACCTTCAGCTACGTGGCTGAGGACGACCAGCAGCACCTGCTGCGCGTGCAGCCCGAGCTGCTGCGCACCGCCCGCTTCACCATCCGCATCCGCCGCGCCCCTTCGCTGGCCTTCCCCGTGCAGGGCAAAAACGACGCGGCTGCCGGCTCCTTCTGGGGCATGGACCGCGACAACGGCGCCCGGCGCCACGAGGGCATCGACATCTTCGCCAAGCGCGGCACGCCCGTGGTGGCCGCGGCCCCCGGCATGATTACCCGCGTGGGCGAAACGCCTCGGGGCGGCCGCGTGGTGTGGCTGGCCGATGCCGCCAACGGGCAGCACCTCTACTACGCCCATCTGGACAAGCAACTGGTGCAGGCCGGGCAGCTGGTGCAGATCGGGGACACGCTGGGGCTGGTGGGCAACACCGGCAACGCCCGCACTACCCCGCCCCACCTGCACTTCGGGGTGTACCGCGCCGGCCGGGGCGCCGTCGACCCCTTCCCCTTCGTGCGGCGGGCCGACGCTGAGCCGGCCACCCCGCGCACCCCGGCCGAGCGCCTGGGCCAGTGGGTACGCCTGACGGGCGCCCGCACGTCGCTGCAGGCGGCGCCCACCGAGGTAAAGCGCAAGTCGGCCGCCCTGCCCAAAAACACGCCCTTGCTGGTAGTAGGCGCCACCGCCGAGTGGCTGCGCGTGCAGACGCCCGGGGGCCAGCTGGGCTATGTGCCCGCGCGCACCGTTGCTACGGAGGCGCTACGCCGCACCGCCCTGCCCGCCACGGCCGACCTGCTCAGCCACCCCGCGCCCACGGCCGCTCCGCTAGACACGCTGCCGGCCAACACGCGCGTGGCGGTACTGGGCGAGTGGAGCGGCTACCAGCTGGTGCGCAACGCTGCCGGCCGCGTGGGCTGGCTGCGCGTGGGCTAATCCTTCAGCCGCAAAGCTTTAAACTGCGGTACGCTACCCGTATTTCTCGGCCCCAAACAACAGCCGGCCCGCTCCACAACTCAGGTAGGGCGGGCCGGCGGGCGTTAGCGGAGGCGGCTCGGCTAGTCGGCTACCACTACGGCTTTGTTCAGTTTCTTGGCGAAGGCAATCCGCTTTTCACGGCCCGAGGCGTCTTTGTAATCAAAGCCCACGGCGCGGTTATCGGCCTGCACGGCGCTCCAGCCGGCGGCGTCGCCGCCCTCGGGCGGAGCCGTAGCCGTGCGCGGCACGGCAGGCGACGAAAACTTATCCTCGGCGAAAAACGAGTTCATGCCCTGCAGGATGGCCAGCTCGCGGCTGCGCACCGAGGCGGCCTGCGGGTCCTCCTGCAGACTACGCTCGTCGATGAGGGCTTTGGCCGGAATGACTTCATTGCGCAGCGTGTCGCCTTTGGCGGAAATGATCAGGAAGCGGGCGTTGGCATCGATGATCTTCGGGCCTTGGAGCAGCAGCACGAATTTATCCTTGCTGCCGCGGTCGGAGAACGTGTGCTGGGCCTGCACCGTGCGCAGCACGGTGCGGCTGGTGAGGCGGCTGCGGTCGGCTTCCGGCTTGGGGGTGTACACCTTTTCCGGGTTATTCGACGTGCCAACTTCGCGGTCAGTCGTCACGCAGGACGCCTGAGCCAGCAACAGCAGCAACGCCGCAGGGAGCAATATGTGTTTCATGGAGTGGTGGAATCTAGGGGAGTAAGCCTGTGTACGCAAAACGCGGCCTGGCGGCAGACGCGGCCGCGAATATCGTACCACGGCGGGTATTTGTGGCGCGTACGCAGGGCCCGGGCCGTGGTTGCACGGTCGAGCTTAGAGCACGCCGATTTCCAGGCCCAGCACCCAGCGTGGCAGTTCGGGGAATTCGGCCGCCCGCGGGCCCCGAAATGTGTCGCTGAGGCGGTACCGAGCCACCAGAGCGAGACGCTGACTGCCCAGCCGGGCGCCGGCCCCGTAGGCCCAGCGGCGCAGGTAGGGCAAGCCGGTTGCAGTGGTTTTGACGCGCCGCGCCTGCCCGTTGTTCGGCTCATCCTCGGTGCGATGCGCCGTGCCCGGCACCCAGCCGCCCCAGCCCGCCACGTCGAGGTACCGCCCCACGGTATTGCCCTGCCGCCCAAAGCGCAGGCGGGCCCAGGCTTCCAGGTCGAGGCGGTGCAAAGTGATGGATTCGCGCTGGTGCAGGGTGGCGGTGGGCAGCCGCTTGGCCGCGTTCTGCGCCAGGCTGTAGCGCAGGTACTGGTACCGCACATCGGCCCCAATGGCCAGCAGCGGCGTCAGCTGCAGCTTTTCGCGCAGGCCCAGCGCCATTTCGGCCGAGGCCCAGGGGCGCAGCTCCGCGCCCGGGGCCGTGGGCTGGCCAAGCACCGGCAGGTAGCTCACGTACAGGTGCCGAAAGTGGCGGCGGTGCGGGCCGTAGCGCTGCTGGGCGGTATCGGCAGCTACCTCGGTGCTCAGCAGGGGGCGCTGGGCCCAGGCAGGCAGCGCGGCGCTCAGCAGCAGGCCGACGGCTCCGCCCAACACGGGTGCGATTCTCATGGCAGACGTTGTTCGGCGGTGTAACCGCGGTAATGCACCCGCAGCACGTCGCCGGGGGTCCAGCTGCCGGCAGGCAGCCGCAGCACCGCCCGCTGCGACACCTCCAGCACCTCGTAGCGACGCAGCCGCCCCCGCGCATCGGCCAGGTGCCAGTAGCAATAATCCGGGTACGGCAGGGGCAGCGGCAGGGCGGGTGGCTCGGGCGCGCCGGGCCGGCTGGCCGACACCTTTTCGCGGCCGGGCCGGGGCACGGGCGGGGCGTTGCGGCTGCTTTCGGCCAGGCCCGCCCCGGCCGTTACGGAATCGGTGAAGAGCGGCAGCGGGCGCAAGGCCACGGTGGCTTCGGGCCGGATGACGACCTGCACGGCCGCGGGGCCGGCCACGATGTCGAGCGTGGGGGCGGCCGGCACCGCGCCGCGCAGGCAGCGCCCGGCCTGCGGCAGGCCGTAGCCGTGGGCGTAGTCGTAGTACGGGTAGAGCGTGGCCGAGCTTTCCAGCAGCCGAAACAGCTCCATGGCCTTTAGCTCGCGGCGCTGCTGCCACACGCAGGCGGCCAGTCCGGCCACCAGCGGACTGGCAAAGGAGGTGCCTTCCAGCTGCTGCACGTCGCCGCCGGGCGTGGCCGTCATCACCACCCCAAAGGCCGACACGTTGGGCTTGCGCCGCCCGCCCGCCGCCGGGCCACAGGAGCTGAACTCGGCCGTCAGCCAGGTATCGGGGTCGAGGGCGCCCACGGCCAGCACGGAGTCGGCGTCGGCGGGCGTGCCGATGAGGCGCCACCGCTCGTCGTCGCCGTCGTTGCCGGCGGCGCACACCACCAGCAGGCCTTTGCGCGCGGCCATGGTGGCGGCGCGAGCCACCAAGCTGGTGCGGCCGTCCATCTGCTCGCGGAAGTAGCGGGTATCGGTGTAGCCGAGCGAGGAGTTGATGATGTCGGCCCCGAGGCGGTCGGCCCATTCGGCGGCGGCCAGCCAGGCTTCTTCCTCGGCAAAGGTTTCGCGCTGCAGCAGCTCGGTGCGGGCCAGCAGGTACTCGGCCTGGGGCGCGAGGCCCAGCGGGGTGCCATCGGACAGGCGCCCGGCCAAGCAGGCCAGCACTTCGGTGCCGTGCGAGCCGCCCCGCAACACCTCGGGGCGGCGGCGCATGAAGTCCTGGGTCGCCACGATGCGCTTCTCGCGCCACAAATGCGCCAGGGCCGCGTGCGCATCGGCGCCGCTGAAGCCCACGTCGAGCACGGCGATGCGCAGGCCGCGGCCGTCGAGGCCGGCCCGGCGCAGCGCGTCGCCGCCGAGGGTGCGCGTCTGGCGCTGCGCCAGCTGCCGCTCGGCGGCGGTGAGGCGGGGGGTGCTGTCGGGGCTGCAGGCGGCGGGCCGTGCAGCAAGCGGCTGGCGGGTCCGGCGGGCGGGCTGCTGCGGTACGCCCGGCATCAGGGCCACGGCACGCACGGCGGGCAGGCGGCGCAGCCCGGCTATTTGGGCGGGCGTCGCCCAGCAGGCCACCGCGTTGAACCACCGGCTGCTGCCGGTCACGGAATCCACCGCGGCCTGCACCTGGCGCAGGTAGTCGGCGCGCAGCGGGAAGTCGGTGGTATCGGCGGCGGGCAGGTGCTGGCGCCGGCGCCGGGCCTGGGCTTCGGGCGAGAAGTACGCGGCCGCGTCGAAGCGCACGCCGTGCTTGTCGCGCAGAAACACCCAATACTTGGCCGGCGCGGGCCCAGCCGGCCGGGCCGCCCCGGGCCGCGGCACGAGGGCGGCCAGCGCCAGCAATCCAGCAGAAATCAGACGAACGAGCACCGGGCGAAACGCAAGCAGGAAAACGGGCCGAAAATACGCCGGAAAAGGCCGACTGCCCAATTTGGCCGGGCGGCCGCCCAAAACTTGCCCCGCCTCCGCTGCGTAACCGGGCCCAACGACGGCCCCGCCGCGGGGCCTCCCCCCTGCCTTATCCCAGCCACACCATGATGCCTTTCCCGTTTTCGCGCGGCCTGCTGGCCGCGACGCTCCTGACTGCGGCCGCCGTCGCGCCCGGCTGCGTGTCGCAAAAAAAATACACCGCCCTGCAAAGCCAGAACGCCGAGCTGACCAAGTCGCGCGACCAGCTGCAGGTGGAAAAGTCGGCTCTGGAGCAGGCCAAGGCTCGTTCCGAGGAAGAATTGCGGCAACGCCTGGCCTCGCGCAGCCAGCAAGTGAACCAGCTCAACCAGAACCTGAGCGGCGCCGAAGCCCAGAACACCCAGCTTTCGGCCGACCTGAAGGACCGGGAGCAGCGCCTGGCCGATCTGCAAACCAAGCTGGCCGAGAAAGACCGGGCCGTGCAGGCCCTGCGCAAGCGCGTGGCCGATGCCCTGCTGGGCTTTAACGCCCAGGACCTGCAGGTGAACCTGAAAAACGGCAAGGTGTACGTGTCCTTGTCGGAGCAGCTGCTGTTCAAGTCGGGCTCGACGAAGGTAGACCCGCGCGGGCAGGAAGCGCTGCGCAAGCTGGCCGCCGCCCTCAAGGGCAACACCGACGTGAATGTGCTGGTGGAAGGCCACACCGACAACGTGCCCATTGTGCGGGGCACCGCCGGCATGCGCGACAACTGGGACCTGAGCGTGCTTCGCGCCACGGAAATCACGCGCATCCTCACGGAATCGGGGATGGCGCCCGGGCAGGTGACGCCCTCGGGCCGCTCGGAGTACGTGCCGGTGGCCCAAAACGACTCGCCGCAGAACAAAGCCATGAACCGCCGCACCGAGATTATCCTCACCCCCAAGCTTGACGAGCTGTTTCAGCTGCTGGAGCAGAACTGATCGAACAATCTTGCCGGGCCACCAGGCCCCTAGCCGCCCCGCAGCAGTAGCTATGGGGCGGTTTTTTTAAGGGCTCTGCACTACTCCTTTCGGTTGGGCAACAGCTTAGCCGGCGGTTGCAGGACGAGTTCCGCCCAGCGCGTGCTCCTGCACCGGCTGCCACTGCCGGCCGTTGTGGCGAAACAGCACGAGCGAAGTCACCGCAAACGTGGTGCGGTAGTGGCGGGCGGCAAAGTCCTGCCGGAGCGCGGGCACCTGGGCGGGCGGCAAGTCACGCGTGGCCAAGGTCATGTGCGGGGTGAACAGGCGCGTTTCGCGGGGCACCTCCGGCAGCTCGCTCCGGCACCGGGCCACCAGGGCCGCGTGCAGCTGCCGGAGTGGCTCGGCTGGCGTCACGTGCACGAAGAGGGTGCGGTTGCCAAACCAGGCGAAATCCTGCAGGCCCGCTTCTACCGGCGGCTGGGCGGCGGCAAACGCGGCCAGCACCCTCTGGGCCCGCGGCTCGAACGCGGCCGGCACGAGGCGAAAGGGCGGAATCAGGGTGATGTGCGGGGGCAGGCGCACGGCGTTGCGCGAGCCCGTCAGGCGGTGCACTTCCTGTTTCAGGGCCCAGATTTCGGAGAAGACGGGCTCGGGCGGCAGGGTGGCCAGCAGGTAAAGGGCGGGTTGGGGTGTCATTTCCCTCTTAAACGCGGCTTTGAACCCCATAGATTAGCTTTGCTCTCTTACTTTCCCCACCAATACCTGCTGCATGAAGAAGCTCTTACTTCTTGTTTTACTGCTCGTCAGCGCGAAAAGCTATGCCCAGCAAAACCCCGATGAACTGGTAACCGCATTCTTCCAGGAGTACCCCAAGGGGCCGGCCAAGGCGCTGGAAACGTTATATACCACTAACCCTTGGGTGTCACGGAACAAAGACGCCGTCGAGCAACTGAAGTCAGAAATAAATAAGCTGACGCCAGATTTTGTCGGCCGGTATTACGGGTACGAGCCCATTATGACCAAGCGCATTGCCAACAGCTTCGTACTCAAATCCTACTTAGTGCGCTACGATCGACAGCCGCTCCGCTTCACCTTTGAGTTCTACAAGGCCAATGACAAGTGGTTTATTTACGCCTTCAAGTTCGACACGAACCTGGACGACGAGTTGGAGGAGTCAGCCAAGCTCAACTACCTATCTCTAGACCAGAAGTAAGGGCTCTTGCCGGACGGCCCAACAAAACGCCACCGCCCCGCCGTAGTTGATTACGGCGGGGCGGTGGCGTTTTGGGTGCTGCCCAACCAGCTCTACAGCCCGTACTTGCTCAGCAGGTAAATCAGCGAAGCCATGGCGGCCCCGCCCAGTTCCAGCTCCCGGCGGTTTACCTTGTCGAAGGTGTCGGCGGCCGTGTGGTGGATGTCGAAGTAGCGCTGCGAGTCGCAGTCGTAGCCGATGAGGGCCTGGGCCTGCCCTTTCAGCGGACCGATATCGGTGCCGCCGTGGCCGGCCGCGATGCTGCCGGCGTGGTAGGGCGCAAGCAGCGGAGCCCAGCGCTGCACCTTGGCCACGGTGGCCGGCGAAGCCGTTTCCACCCCGAAGCCGCGCGGCGTGAAGCCCCCGCCGTCCGACTCAATGGCGGCCAGGTGCTTCTCCCCGGCCGCCTTGGCCAGCTCGGCGTACTTGATGCCGCCGCGGTTGCCGTTTTCCTCGTTCATGAAGAGCACGGCGCGCACCGTGCGCTCGGGGCGCAGGCCGCTGGCCAGCAGCAGGCGCAGCGCCTCCATGCTCTGCACGCAGCCGGTGCCGTCGTCGTGGGCGCCCTGGGCCAGGTCCCAGGAGTCGAGGTGGCCGCCGACGGTGATGATTTCGTCGGGGAACTTCGAGCCCTTGATTTCGCCCACCACGTTGTAGGATTTCACATCGGGCAGCGTCTGGCAGGCCATTTCCAGCTCAAACTCCAGCCCGGCATTCTGCCGAAGGGCCGCGCTGAGGCGGTCGGCGGCCAGGGTGCTCAGGGCGGCGGCCGGAATCTTGGTCACGGCCTCGTCGTAACGCGTGGTGCCGGTGTGCGGGTAGTCGTCTTTGGCTGAGGTCATGGAGCGCACCAGGGCGCCCACCGCGCCGCGCTTGGCGGCCTCCACCGGCCCGCGCCCGCGCTGGTCCACGGCGCCGCCGTAGGCCTGGCCCGGCTCGATCAGCTTATCGTCGAAGGGGCGGTTGAAGAACACAAACTTGCCTTTCACCTGGGCGTCGGGGAGCTTGGCCAGCTCGTCCCAGCTGCGTACTTCCACCACCTGCGCCTTGAGCTTGCCGTTGGTGCCCACCGAGCCGCCGAGCGCGCACAGCGTCACGTCCTGGCTTTTGCCCTTCGGCGCCTTGAACGAGCCTTTTTCCTTGGCCCCGCGCACCCAGTGCGGCACCATCACCTCCTGCAGGTATACCCGGTCGAAGCCCAGCTTCTCCATGGTCTGCTTGCCCCACTGCACGGCCTGCTCGGCCTGGGGCGAGCCGCTGAGGCGCGCGCCGATGTTCTGACAGAGGTAGCGGAGGTTGTCGTAGCTCTGCCCGCGCAGCAGGGCCTCGTCGTAGATCTTGCGCAGGTTAAGCGAATCGGTTTTGGCGGCGTTCTGGGCCTGGGCGGGCACAACCAGCGCGGCGGAAAGCAGCAGGCCGGCGGCCACGGAGCGGAAGCGGTGGAGCATGAGAGCGGGAAAAAGCAGCGCGCCCACCCGGGCGCGGCAGTCAGAGACGCCGCTGCGGGCCGGGCGTTGCTTGCCGCCCGGCCCGCAGCGGCCTGCCGCAAAGAAAGGCCCGTTGCCGCGAGCCGCCAAACGGCGCCCCCGGCAACGGGCCTTCGCGCCCTGGTGCCTAGTGCGCCCGCAGCTCTTCGGCGGCCACGGGTGCGGGCTGCGGCACCGCCTCGGCAGCGGGCAGCAGCAGCACCGGCAGGGTGGCCTGGCGCAGCACGCGGGCCGTCACGCTGCGGTGAAACAGTTGGCCGAGGAAGCTGCGGCGGCGGGCCAGCAGCACCAACAAGCTGGCTTCGCGGCTGGTCGTGGTCAGCCGCACGCCTTCCTCGGGCGTAGCAGCCACGGGCTGGCTGAACCTCATTTCGGTGGCGGCGGGCAGCAGGCCGCTGCGCTGCACGGCGCGCAGCACCTCGTTGCGGCTGCGGCTGCTGTAGGGCGTGGCGGTGTGCATCAGGGTCAGCTCGGCCTGCCAGGTGGTCAGCAGCTCGCGGAAGCCGCCCGCCGCCGGCGCAGGCACGCTGAAGTCCTCCCCGTCGACGGCCAGCACCACCCGGCGCGGGGGGCGCAATGCGGCGGCCTCGGGCACCAGCAGCGCCGGGTACGGGCTGTGGCGCAGCAGCGGCAGGGCGCGGTTGGCCAGCAGCGCATCGAAGTAGCCCTCGGTGCCGGTGAGGCCGAGCACCAGCAGCAGCGGTTGATAGCGCGCCACGGCCGCCTCCAGCGCCGCCCCAAAGGCGCCGTCGACAATTTCCACGGCGGTTGGCACCAGCATCTCGGCCGCAATGGCTTCCAGGGCCGTGCACACCTGCTCCCGCTCAAAGTAACCGGCGCTGCCCAGCACCAGGCCGGTTTCGGGCGACAGGGCCGGCACCTGGTGCACGTGCAGCAGCACGACGCGGGCGCCGAGCGGACCGGCAAGTTGGGCGGCGTAGCGGCGGGCGTGTTCGGCGGCGGGCGAAAGGTTGGTGAGGACGACGAGGTTGTCCATGACGGCGAAAGTCGGTTGAGAGTACGCCGTAAAAGTCCGGCGCCGGTCCCGGGCCGCCGATGACGTAGCTCAGCCGCAAAGCTGATTTTGCTCAGGTACGGGCTTGCTTGCCGGCTACCACAGGCCCCGCTGCCGCAGCATACGGGCCAGCGGGGAGCTAGCCCGTACCAGGGGCCGCAGCTCGCGGTAGGGAATGACCACTGGCACCCGCTGCACGGCGTGCGGCGCTCCGAAGCTGCCGAGCAGGCAATAGGCACCTTCGCTGTCGAAGCCCAGCGCGGGCAGTTCACCGCCGCCGACATCGGCATCGTTCAGCCCTAAGCTGCTGGCGTACGGGTGCGCCCGCAGCCGGCGCAACAGCAGCCGGCGCAGGGCGCTTTCCTGGCCGGGCCGGAGCCAGTCGGCCAGCTTCACGGTCCGCCCGGTGCCTAGGTCGTACACCGCTAGCTCCTCGGTGCTGTTGGGGTAAGCCCCGCCCAAATATTCGCCCTCACTGCGCAGCACCGAGAGCAGGCCGTAACCGTTCAGGGTCACGTCCACGTCGCCGTAGAAACCGAAGCTGCCCGTGCAATCGGCGCCGTCCAGCTCCACGGCCAGCTGGTCGCGGCGCTGCCGGGGCTCGGGGCTCTGCAGGGCGCGCAGAGCCGGTTGCAGCGTATCGGGGCCGAGCAGGTGCAGGAAGGTGCGCCTCACCTCGGGGCGGCGCGGACCGGCCTGATCTTCGGCAAGCGGACAGGGCGCGCCCGTTGCCGTTTCAGTCAGTAGTTCGTAGCGCACGGCGCCGGTGTAGTCCTCGCGCAGCCGGAAAGGCAGTTGGCGGCGGCCGTCGGGGCTTTCCCAGGTGCCGCTGAGCACCGGGCCGGCCGCTTGCGTAGCCCGCCAGCGCCCGGTGGGCACGGTTTCGTCGGGAGCCTCGGGCTTAGGAGCGCCCTCTCGCAAGGTCAGAGGCTGGCCGGGCTGGTAAGCACTTTCATGACTGATAACCAATGTCCGGCCTTGCTGCTCGTAGTAGTAAGTACCGCGAAGACGCCAGCCGGCGTCTGGGTTGGGCGCATTGATGGTAAGCTCCAGCACCACCGGCGCGGCGCCCACCGTGCCCACGTAGCGGTGGTAACCGGTGAATGAGGCGGAAGCAGCCGTCGAATCGGGCGCCGGAGCCTGACCGGATACGGTAGCAGCCGCGCCCGATTTAGGCTGTTCGGCAGCGGGCCGACGGGCTTCACAGGCCGCGAGCAGGCTCAGCCCTAAACCGATGGCCCACCGGCGCAGATCTAGAGCGCGCATCCGACGTTATTTCACCGCCCCGTAGCGACGCACTGCCGTGGTGGCCGGACCACCGCTGGCTGGCAGCTTCACCTCGAACAGGTAGCTGAACTCGTTGTCGCCAATGGTTTTGACGGGCCGCACGGCCCCGAGGGCTTCGATGGTTTCGAGCACGGTGTTGGAGTGGCCCACCACCAGCACGGCTTTGCCGGGCGCGGTCTGCCGAATAAGGGCGGCCAGGGCGGCCAGGCCCTGGGGGTCGGGGTTATAAGGCTGAATGGCCAGCTTTTTGGCGGTGGCCAGCGGGCCGGCCGTGTCGCGGGTACGCTTCGTGTCGGTGGAGTACACGGCCACCAGCGGCGCCTTGCGCAGCACCCCGGCCAGGGTCGCGGCCCGCTGCTGCCCAGCTTCGCTCAGGGGCTGCTCGCGGGTGTTTTGCGGATCGGTGAGGGCCCCTTTTTCGGCGTGGCGCACCAGGTACACGGTAACGGCCTTGGGCTTGGCGCGGTCGGGCGCGGTAAAGGCCGTGGCGCCGAGCAGCGGCAGCAGGCAGAGCAGACGAAACAGCAAGGACATGCGGGGAACGTTTGACGTGGGAATGAACGCTACTGACGCGGCCAGAGTCGCGAGGGTGGCTTTACTTCAGGCGTAAAATCTGCTGCAGGTCGGCGGCCGACACGGTCAGCAGCCCAACTTTGGGCAGCCGCTCGGTGAGGGTGCGCCAGTTGGGCTCCTGCTGGAAGATGGGCAGCAGCAGCTTTTTGGCCTCGGCCACCTGCCCTTTGTTGGCCAGCGTGATGGCGTGCCAGTAGCGCATTTCCAGGTTGTCGGGGAAGGCCTTTTCGGCCGTTTCGTACTCGCGCACGGCCGTGGGCATGTCGTTTTTCTCCACGGCCAGGTCGCCGGCGTTCATGTGGTCGTAGGCGCGCTGCAGCTGCAGCAGGCGGCGCAGCTCCCAGAGCGGCTCGGCCGCGTCGTCCACGCGCAGGTCCACGAGGCGGTCGTCCCAGGGCGCGGCGCTGGCCGTGCCGCGCACCACCAGCAAGGCCGCCGACTGCCGCCCGCGGATGTCGCCGCCCTGGGCCTGGGCCGCGTCGAGGACGGCCAGCACGCGCTCGGCCAGGGGTAGCTGGGCGTTCTGCTCGAAGGCCCGGGCCATGGCGGGCCACACCTTGTCGGTGAGCATCATGTTGGCCTGCGCCGAAAACCCGGCGCCTTGCTGGTGCCCGGCCATGTCCACGCATTTCCGGCCGGTGTGGGTAGCCACGTTGCCCTTCGCGTCGACGATGGCCACCTGGCGCACGTCGCGGCCCTCGTCGGTGCGCAGCAGCTCGTCGAGGGTCTGCTGGGCGGTTTTGCCGCTTTTGAGCAGGGCTAGGCCGCGCGGACCGAACGACTTGTTGGTAAACGACTGGGTGGCAATGGCTCCTACCCCGGCCTCGGCCCACGACACGGCCGTGCCCACCGAAAACCAGTGACTTTGCACGGCCACGGCCAGCTCGCCGGTTTTCGGGTCGCGGGCGACGATGGAGTAGGTGTGGGCGAACGGCTCGCGCAGCGCGTACATCTGCTGCTGGGCGTGCATGGGCAAGCTCAGCAGGCAGCAGAGGAAGGTAAATAGCAGGACCGGAACGTGGCGCATAGGGCAAATGAAAAGGTCGGAATGGGGAGTGTGCCTAGTAGGCAACCGAAAATCAGGCGGCGGGTTACGGCCGTAGCGCTAGGCGTAGCACGGCGGCCGGCTCAG
Source organism: Hymenobacter coalescens (assembly GCF_054783195.1). Taxonomy (NCBI): domain Bacteria; kingdom Pseudomonadati; phylum Bacteroidota; class Cytophagia; order Cytophagales; family Hymenobacteraceae; genus Hymenobacter; species Hymenobacter coalescens. The sequence goes on from NZ_BAAGRA010000002.1 coordinate 219,301, forward strand.
TGACTATAGAGCCAGTACACTTGCTCGCCGATGCGGCTGGCCTCGTTGCAGAAAGCTATTACCTGATCCAGCACCGGCGCAAACACTTCGTGCCGGTTCGTTCTGGTCAGGTAGTACGTCCGGCCTTCGATTTCAATCCGCTCCTTGATGTCCACCACCAGGTCCACGTCGTTGGGGTCGTGCGGAAAGTTGGTGATGAGCATCTGGCGCTCCGTCACCGGAAACGTGCACCAGGGCGAGGAGTGGTACAGCAAGTCGCCGTGAATCCAGCAGCGGCTGTGGTTGATGATGTCCGTCGGCAAGCCTTCCCGCTTCATCCGCTCGTAGTCAAGGTGGATTTCGTACGGCAGCGAATCCTGGTGCGTCCACAGGTAGTCTTTGACCTTCAGCAACACCCGGGCCAGCTCCGCAGGGTCCACGGGCGCGGGCGCCGGCTCGTCCTCAAAACTCTTGAAGTAGGGCGCCTCCAGCAGCTGGGCTTCCGCGGGCGTCAGAAACGGGGCGTGGTTTTCCCAGAGGGCCCCGCGGGTTATTTCATACTGGAAGTACCGCCCCAGAAACGGGGCCAGGTTCCGGTCATCGTACTTGTCGCCGACGGTGCTAATCTCGATGCGGGCGCCCATAAAACGAGGGATTGATGGCGGAGGCAAGATAAAACGCCGGCCCGTGTAATGCCCGACGCGGCTGCCGGCACGCCCATCACCAAGCGCGCCCCGGCACGGGGCCGGGGCGCGTTCCAGTCAACCCGTACCGATGCTTACCCCTGCGGGTTGGCCGGGCCGTAGTCGCCGGGGCTGACGGGGTGCGGCTGGGCCGGCTCGGCGGGCGCGGCGCGGCCGGGCAGCTGCAGCGACCAAGCACCATGCAGCTCGCGCAGGCCCGGGTGGTGGGTGAAATCGTACTGGCAGGGCACGATGCTCACGTAGTTGTGGGCCAGGGCCCACTCGTCCGTGTCTTCGGCGTGCAGCTCCTCGTTCTGGAAGTTGCCGAGCACCCAGTAGTAGGGCCGGTTGTAGGGGTCCTGGCGGGTATCGAACTCCTCTTGCCACTTGGCGCGGGCCTGTCGGCACACCTTGGCCCCCACGATGGGGTCATCGGATTTTTTGGGAATGTTCACGTTCAGGGCCGTGCCGGCGGGCACGCCTTTGGTCAGCGCCTCGCGGGCCACGTGCTCAATCCACGGCTCGGCGTGCGAGAAATCGGCCTGGTGCGAGAAGTCACAGAGCGAAAAACCGATGGCGGGCAGCCCTTCGATGGCCGCTTCCAGCGCCGCCGACATGGTGCCGGAGTAAATCACGTTCACCGAGGCGTTGGAGCCGTGGTTGACGCCGCTCACGACCAGATCGGGGCGGCGGCCCTTCAGCACCAGGTGCTTGGCGATTTTGACGCAGTCGGCGGGCGTGCCCGAGCAGGTGTACGCCTCGATGCCCTCGAACAGGTGGCTGCGGTCGAGGCGCAGCGGCTCGCTCAGCGTAATGGCGTGGCCCATGCCCGACTGCGGGGCGGCGGGTGCCACCACCACCACCTCGCCGAGGCGCTGCATCACGCGCACGAGGACCGCAATGCCGGGCGCGGCAATGCTGTCGTCATTGGAAATCAGAATAAGCGGCTGGGTAGGCGAATCGGGGCTCACGGCAGAAAACGTTGGTCGGCGGCAAAGGTAGACCGCAGAGGTAAACGGAGGGTTAAACGGATGCCAGCCGGCGCCGTTGGCCGCGGCGACTGCGCAACGGGCCGCCCAACGGTACCGACGCCCTGCCCCCGCGTGATTGGCCAATTGGTAAGCCCGTCGCACAGAACCGCCAAACCCGAGTAGGTTTGGGCCATGATTCGCCCCGTCACCGCCCTGCCCGCCGCCCTGGCCCTGCTGCTGGCCGCCTGCGGCCCCACCGAGCGGCCTGCCGAAGCACCGGCTGCCCCCGCTCCTACTGCAACACCGGCTCCCGCGGCCCCGGCCCCGCCGGCCGATACGGCAGCGGCGGCCGCTAGCCCGGCGGCCACGCCTGAACGCCTGTTGCTGCGCCCCGGCTATGTGGGGCCGCTGCGCCTGAACATGAAGGAAGCGGACCTGCTGGCGCTGCTCCCGTCCGCCGCCCTGCGCCCCACCACCCGCAGCCTGGAGGGCATTGAGTACCCCGTGTACGAGTACCGCCCCGCCGGTCAGCCGGCCGGCACCCCGCCCCTGCTGCTGGAAATGGTAACGGCCCTCGACGGCAACGGCAACCGCCTCTGGCGCGTGCAGCTGCAGGATGCGCGCTACCGCACGGCCGAGGGCATTGGGGTAGGCAGCACCTACGGAGCGGCTCGCAAAGCCTACGGCGTGCAAACCATCGAGCGGGCCGAGGGCCGGCTGGTGGCCGTGTCGGAGCGCGTGGGCATGACCTGGGTGCTCGACCAGACCGGCCTGCCCCCGGATAGGCTGCTGCGCAAGGACGACGTGCCGCCGGCTACGCGCATCACCGGCATTATACTTTACCAGTAAGAGGCAGCGCCTGCGGGTGCGAATCAGCGAATGATTGTGTACTTTGGCGACGCAGCAGCTAAGTTTCCACCCCGCACGCTGCCCGTTTAGCCGCGTTTTTGCCACCCCTGCCGTTGCCCGCTATGCCGCTGCTCGAAAACCGTTACCGCCACGCCGATGTGGGACTGCTGCTGCTGCGCCTCGGGCTGGGCATCATGTTCGTCGTGCACGGCTACCCCAAGCTGATGGGCGGACCGGATAAATGGACCGCGCTGGGCGAAGAAATGCGTCATTTCGGGGTGCATTTTGCGCCCACCGCCTGGGGGCTACTGGCGGCCGTGGCCGAAACCATCGGTGGCCAGCTGCTGGTGCTGGGCCTGCTGTTTCGCTGGGCCTGCGTGGCCTTGCTGCTGACCATGGTGGTAGCGGCCGTGTCGCACGTGGCCTCGGGCGAAGGCTTCGGCGCCTACTCGCACGCGGTGGAGAACGGCTTTGTGTTTCTTGGACTGCTGTTCACCGGGCCGGGTAAGTACAGCGCCGATCAGCAGCTGTTTCCGCCGCGGCGGCGCTTGTACTAGGTTTTCGGGGCCGGCCCCGGGCGGTGCGGCGCGCCGGGTGGGCGGCCGGCCCATGGCTGCGTGGCGCAGCCCCTTGCTTGCGGGTCGTCGTTTAGGTTTGGTTGCTTCGTGGCATCTTGCCGCCCCGAATGCTTTTCCCATGCTTGCTACCCTCATGCTAGCCGCCGCCCTGCTCGCTCCCCCCGACAAGACCAACTGGTTGACGCCCTTTGAACAAGGCAGCGGCAACACCACGGCCACTTACGCGGAGTGCATCGATTATTACAAGCGCCTCGACGCGGCCTACCCCGAGGTAACGCTGCGCGAGGCCGGCCCGACGGACAGCGGCGAGCCGCTGCACGAAGTGGTCGTGGCGCTGGACGGCGACGCGGACCCGGCTTCGGTGAGGCGCAAAAACCGCCGCGTGGTGTTTATCCAGAACGGCATTCACCCCGGCGAGCCGGAGGGCATCGACGCCTCCATGATGCTGGTGCGCGACTACCTGCAGCAGAAAAAGCTGCGCGAGCAGCTGCAGAACGTGACCCTGGTGGTGGTGCCCGTGTACAACGTGGACGGTATGCTCAACCGCAACCGCCACACCCGCGCCAACCAGAACGGCCCCGAGCAGTACGGCTTCCGCGGCAACGGTCGGCACTACGACCTGAACCGCGACTACATCAAGCAGGAAACGCGCAACGCCCGCTCGTTTGCCCAGCTGTTTCAGCGCTGGCGGCCCGAGGTGTTCGTGGAAACGCACACCTCCAACGGTGCCGACTACCAGTACACCATGACGCTCATTGCCTCGCAGAAGGACAAGCTGCACCCGGCGCTGGGCCAGTACCTGCAGCAGCGCCTGCTGCCCGCGCTCTACGGCGGCATGGAAAAGCGCAAGTGGCCGATGACGCCCTACGTGGACTTCGACGGCCCCACGCCCGAAAGCGGGCTGATCGGCTTCTCCGACTCGCCGCGCTACTCCACCGGCTACGCGGCCTTATTCAACTGCATCGGCTTCATGCCCGAGACGCACATGCTCAAGCCCTTCCGGCCGCGCGTGGAATCCACCTACGCGCTGCTGGATGAAGTCATCCGCTTCGTGCACCGCGACGCCGACGCCCTCGGGGCCGCCCGCGCCGAGGCCGACCGGCTGCTGCTCGCCCAAACGTTGTTTCCGCTGAGCTGGCAGCTGGATAAAACCCAGGTGCAGACGCTGCCGTTTCGGGGCTACGAAAGCGGCAGCCGGCCCAGCGAAGTCAGTGGGCTGCCGCGCCAGTACTACGACCGCACCCGGCCCTTCACCCGCCCGGTAAACTACTACAACGCCTACCGCCCCGCCCTGACGGTGTCGAAGCCCGCCGCCTACCTGATTCCGCAGGCCTGGGAACCCGTGATTGAGCGCCTGCGCCTGAACGGCGTGCATCTGCAGCGCCTGACCCAGGACGCCACCGTAGAGGTGGAAGCGCAGTACATCGAGGACTTCCAGACCACGCCCCGCCCCTTCGAGGGCCACTACCTGCACAGCCAGGTGCAGCTGCGCCCCGAGAAGCAAACCCAGTTGCTGCGCCGCGGCGACTACCTAGCCCGCCTCGACCAGCCCGCCGCGCGCTACCTGGTGGAAACGCTGGAGCCGCAGGCCCCCGACTCGTTTTTCGCCTGGGGCTTTTTCGACAGCGTGCTGCAGAGCAAGGAGCACTTCTCCCCCTACGTGTTCGAGGATCTGGCCGCCGAGGTGCTGCGCCGCCAGCCCGAGCTGCGCCAGCAGTTGGAGGAGCGAAAGAAGGCCGACCCGAAGTTTGCCCAGGACGCCCAGGCCCAGCTCGAGTGGGTGTACCGCCGCTCGGAGTACTCGGAGCCGGGCTACCGCCGCTACCCGGTGCTGCGGCTCACGGGCGCGGAGAAGCTGACGGTGGAGTAGCCTACTCGCCGGACGCCCCGTGCGCCCGCCGGCTCCACCGCTTTCCGCGCCAAGCTCCGCCCACCAATTTAGCCTCTCTCTGCCATGTCTCCCATTCTCGATATTGAGCACCTGACCAAGCGCTACGCCCGCACCACGGCTGTGCAGGACCTTTCGCTGAGTGTGCCCGCCGGCAGCGTGTTTGGCCTGCTCGGGCCCAACGGCTCGGGCAAGACCACCACCCTCGGCATTACCCTGGGCGTGCTGCGCGCTACATCCGGCTCGGTGCAGTGGTTTGGGCAGCCGCCTACGCCCGCCGCGCGCCGCCGCGTGGGCGCCCTGCTCGAAACACCGAACTTCTTTCCCTACCTCTCCGCCCGCCAGAACCTGCACATCGCCGCTGACACCAAACGCGTGCCGGCCGCCGGCATCGAGGCGGCGCTGCAAACGGTGGGGCTGACCGGGCGGCAGCACGAGCCGGTGCGTGGCTTTTCGCTGGGCATGAAGCAGCGGCTGGCCCTGGCCTCGGCCCTGCTCGGCGAGCCGGAGGTGCTCGTGCTCGACGAGCCCACCAACGGCCTCGACCCGCAGGGCATTGCCGACGTGCGCCTGCTCATTCAGCGCCTCAGCGCCGAGGGGCGCACCATCATCCTGGCCAGCCACCTGCTCGACGAGGTGCAGAAGGTGTGCACCCACGTGGGCGTGCTGCACCAGGGCCGGTTGCGCGCGGCGGGCCCCGTCAGCCAGATCCTGGCCGCCGCCGACCGCGTGCACCTGCGCCTCGGGCCCGAAGCCGACCCGCAGACGCTGCTGCAGGCGCTGGGCAGCCTCCCCTTCGTGCGAGACGTGGTGCGCGGGTCCGATGGCGGCTGCTCGCTGACCTTGCCCGAGACGCACACAGCTGCCGATCTGAACCGTGCCCTGTTCAGCCAGGGGCTCACCTTGGCCCACCTCAGCACCGAGCGCCGCAGCCTGGAAAGCCAATTTTTAGAATTGGTGAAAAAGGAAGAATGACGACTGGCAACTACTCGGCTTTGTTCCCGCAGTTCAAGCAGTCAGCCGCCCCACGGCTTGGCTCATTCTTCCTTCGTCATTCGTCCTTCCGCATCCATGTTAAAGACCGAACTTCGTAAGCTGCTCCCCTACCGCACGGCCTGGGTTATTCTGTTGCTGTTTACCGCGCTGCTCGCGGCCACGGTGGCCGGCGCGGGCGGGGTCAGCGTCAACGGCTCGCAGCTGGGGCTGGCGCTGTACGCGCTGCCGGGGCTGTGGACCAACCTGGTGTACATCGCCGGCTATTTTTCCCTGCTGCCGGCTTTCTTGCTCATCATGCTCATTACCGATGAGTTTCAGTACCGAACGCTGCGCCAGCAGGTCATCGACGGGGCCTCGCGCGAGCAACTGGTGTTCGACAAGCTGCAGGTGGGCCTGCTGCTCACCGCTTGGTGCGTGGTGTCGGTGCTGGCCGTGGGGCTGTTTTTCGGGCTGACGCGGGCACCGGGCGCCGAGGCCGGGCAGGTGCTGGCCGCCGCCCCCCGGCCGCTGCTGCTGTACGCGGCCCAGCTGACCGGCTACTTGGCGCTGGCGGCGCTGCTGGCCGTACTCATTCGCAAAAGCACGCCCGCCATCGTGGCGCTGCTGCTCTACGTGTGGGTGGTGGAGCGCCTCATCCGCTACTTTCTGCCCGACGCCATCGACCGGTTTCTGCCCGTCAAGGCGCTGGATATCCTCACGCCCTCACCCTTTGCCCAGACGCTCGACACCGTACTCGGCCCCAGCGGCGCCCTGCTACCCGGCGAGGCCGTGCCGGTGGCGCTGGGCTATGCGGCGCTTTTCTGGCTGCTGAGCGTGCTGCTGCTGCGCACCCGCGACCTGTAGCCGCTACCTTTGCTGCTTCCGCGGCTTTTCGCCGACTGCCCAATGCGTATCTCCCCGACTGCTTTTCTTACCGGCGCCCTACTGGCGCTGTCCCTTGCGGCCGCTGCCCAGCAAACCCCTGCGTCCACTGAGCCGGAGCTGACGTTGGGCCGCGAATACCTGGCCGCCAAAAACTACGAAAGCGCTGCCCTGCGCTTGGAAGCCTTGCTGCGGCGGCAGCCGGAGCACGCCGAGGCGCACCTGCTGCTGGGCCAGTGCTACGCGCAACTGGGGCGCCTGCCGGAAGCCCGCGCCGAGCTGGCCCGCGCCGTGACGCTGCACCCTGCCTACGAGCCCCAGGCCGCCGCGCTGCGCGCGCAGGCCGACGCCCAGGCCAACTCAGCGGCCGACGCGCAGACCCGGGGCCAGGCCGAAGCCGCTGCCGTACGCGCCCGTGCCGCCGCGGCCCTGCAGGCGCGGGCCGCGGCGGAAGCCGCTGCCAAAGCCGGCGGCCCCCGCGGCGCGGCGCCGATGGCGGCGGCCCACCTGGTTTACGGCGACTACCTCTGCACCTACAACCTGTGGGATGCGGCGGGCAAGCGCATGAACTTCATCCCCAAAGGCGCCATTCAGCTCAACGCCAACGGCACCTACCGCTACCTCGACGGCGGCGCCCCCGGCCGCTACACCTACGACGCCACCACCCGGCAGCTTACCTGGCTGACTGGTTATTTCGCCGAGCGCGGCAAGCCCAAAACCACATTCTCCGCCGACGACAAGGCCGCGCAGCTCGGCATTGAGTTCAGCACCGCCACGGGCACGCAGAATTGGAGCTGCGGCTGCAACCGCAAGTAGCCCAACGGCTTCCTTCCCGTCGGCAGCACAGAGGAGTAAGAAAGAGTTGCTTGGCCGCCCTTTCGTGGCCGGGGCACCGATTCCGGTATTCTGGCTCCCGGCGGCGCTGGTCAGGGCTGCGGCGGCTCGCGCAGCGCGTTGGCATAGTCGACGAGGCGGGCCAGGTCGCGGGAGCTGCTGAAGCTGAGGCGGTGCTGCCGGGCGTACTGCTCCAGGGCGGCGGCTTCGGCCCGGAAATAGGCCAGCAGATGCCGGCGCGGGTTGCGCAGGGGCAGCACCTCACCGCTTGCCGTGCACAGAAAGAACTGGCTACGGGCCGTCACGTAGTAGCCCACGGTGCCCCTGGGCAGCGCCGCCCCGCTGTAAGTGGGCATGAACATCGGGTCGGCGGCCGAAACGGCGCGCTCAATCAGGGACTGCCGGCGCAGCAGCAGCACCGGTCCCCGGCTTAGCTGCTCGAAGAAGGCGGGGGTGCGGTAATCGGCGTAATCGTAGCCGTGGTTCCAGGGCAGCGAGCGGAACAGGCGGGTGCGCAGGGTATCGGGCGGCCGCTCGCGGGCCACCACGGCCGGCACCCAAGCCGAGCCGGCGGAAGCGTAGCCCCGGCGGGGTTCGGAAAAGTCGCGTGCTTGTTCGAAGTAGTCGCCCGGATGGTTTAGTTCGCCGCGCACGGCGAAAGCCGCCACGCTCATGGCCGCCACGGTGCGCACCGTGCGGTCGGGCAGGTGCACCAGCAGCACGTCGCGCTCGGCGTACAAGGTCAGCGGGCCGCGCAGTGTGTCGCCGGAAGTGAGCAGCACCGTGCTGCCGGCAAACTCCTGCACCAGGGCGCGCTGCGCGTGCGCCGCCGGCCGCAGCGCCGCCAATCCGAGCCCCGCTAAAGCGCACAGAACGAACGGTTTCATGACCCAAATAAGATACGAAGAAACGGGCACAAAAAAGCCCGCTCCCCTTCCGGGCAGCGGGCTTTTTTACGGGCGCGGGCGGGCCGGCTTGCCCGCGCCCGGCGTAAGCCGGGGCTACTCCGTCGGCAGCATCTCGGCGGCCGTCTGGGCCGGGTGCGGGCCGCGGTCTTTGGTCAGGATGGTATGGCCCAGCTTGTCGCGCTTGGTGGTCAGGTACCGCTCGTTGTGCTCGTTGGGCAGCACTTCGATGGCCACCGTGTCCACGATTTCCAGCCCGTAGCCGATCAGGCCGGTGCGCTTGCGGGGGTTGTTGGTGAGCAGGCGCAGCTTGCGCAGGCCCAGGTCGCGCAGGATCTGGGCACCCACGCCGTAGTCGCGCTCATCCATGCCGAAGCCCAGCTCCAGGTTGGCTTCCACCGTGTCGCGGCCCTGCTCCTGCAGCTTATAGGCCCGCAGCTTGTTCAGCAGGCCGATGCCGCGCCCCTCCTGGTTCATGTACACCAGCACGCCCTTGCCTTCGCGCTCGATCTGCTGCATGGCGTGGTGCAGCTGCGGGCCGCAGTCGCAGCGGCAGGAGCCGAAGATGTCGCCGGTGACGCAGCTGCTGTGCACGCGCACCAGCACGGGCTCCTCGCCCGAGATGTCGCCTTTTACCAGGGCCAGGTGCTGGGCGCCAGTGCTGCGCTGGGTATAAGCCACCAGGTCGAAGTCGCCCCACTGGGTGGGCATTTTCACCGATATTTCGCGGTCGATGAGGCTTTCTTGCTGCAGGCGGTACTTGATCAGGTCCTGCACCGAAATCAGCTTCAGGCCCCAGCGGTTGGCTATTTCGCGCAGCTCGGGCAGACGGGCCATTTCGCCGTCCTCCTTCAGGATTTCCACCAGCACGCCGGCGGGCTCGAAGCCGGCCAGGCGGGCCAGGTCGATGGCCGCTTCGGTGTGGCCGGCGCGGCGCAGCACGCCTTCCTTGCGGGCCTTGAGCGGGAAAATGTGGCCGGGCTTGCCCAGCTCCTCGGGCTTGGTCTCGGGGTCGATAAGCGCCAGAATGGTTTTGGAGCGGTCCGACGCCGAAATACCGGTGGTCACGCCGTTCTTCAGCAAGTCGATGGACACGGTGAAGGGCGTCGCGTGCAGGGCCGTGTTGCGGCCCACCATCAGCTCCAGCCCCAGCGCCTCGCAGCGGTCCTCGATGAGCGGGGCGCACACCAGACCGCGGCCGTGGGTGGCCATAAAGTTGATGACTTCGGGGGTGGCGCAGCGGGCGGCGCAGATAAAGTCGCCTTCGTTTTCGCGGTCTTCGTCGTCCACTACCACGACCACTTTGCCGGCGCGGATGTCGGCAATGGCGTCTTCGATGGGGTCAAGCATGGCTTGCGGGAAAGGGCGGCCGGTGAGAGAATCGGCCGCGGTGGGGGGTTTGGGCTGACAACCGCCAGCGGCCCCGCAAAGTTAGCCGACCGGCCGGAATCATTGGTGCCGTTTCCCAAACACTCGTTAGGCAGCCTGTTGACGGCGCAGCCGGCCCTCCGCTACTCTTTCACCGCCGGCGGGTGCGCCGCCCGTGCCCCGCGCCCCGCGCCGAATACCGTTCGTATTCCTCGCCCTCCCACTCGTGCAGGCCAGCGCTCCGAAAAACGGCGCGCAAGAGTTCCAGCTGCTCGGGCCGGCAATCCACGTGCAGGTTTCCGTACCGGCAGAGGGAAGCCACGCAATCGTCGGTGCCCGGCGCAAACAATATGTATTCGGGCGCGGCGCCATCGTAGCGGCTGATGCGGAAGAGCACCCGCATGAATTCGGCGGTAGCGGCCAGCGGAATCTGGTAGGCGCCGCGGTAGGTGGGCGCCGCCCCCCAGGCCGCGAGCCGGCGCCGGGCCAGCTGTACCGGGCGGTACGGGTGGCGGGGGTTGCCCAGCAGCGGCTTCGCTTGAAACGGCAGGCAGCGCCAGTAATCTGCGCCCAATTTGCGCAGCACCAGCCGCCACGCGGCTTCCAGCTGGCCCGGCAACGCTACCGGCGGGTACAGCACCAGGCTGCGCACGGGCAGGTCCGGCGTTGCCAGCAGCTCCGGCTCGAAACCCATTTCAATGGCTTCGGCGGCCGGGTAGTCCTCGTCGAGGTAGCCGCGCTGCAGGCGGGCGGCCTGGCTGCGGAGCAAAGGTTGTTGCAGGGCTTCTGCGCGCGTGATAAGCTGGACGCTGGCGTTCATTTCCTTCGGGGGTTGGGCGGGCCTAAAGGTACCAGCACCGGGCCGGACCTGGACCACCATCGTCCCAGCGGCGGCGCTGGGACGATGCCCGTTCGCCTGCTTTGCCGGCGGCGACACTGTTAAGCCCGCGGCTGGCTACGCCAGCGCGTACTCAGCCTCTGCCTGCTCCACGTCCCGTAGCTGCCGGCGGGTCACGGCCAGGGTGAGCAGCAGCAGCACAGCCGCCAATCCGGGCAAAATCCCAATAGGATTGAAGGGAAACAGCGGGAAGCTGAACAGCATCTGCAGCAGCGCCAGCCCCACCAAGGGACGCTCCAGGGCTGGCGCACCGCTTGCCGCCCAGCGCCGGATAACGTGCAACGACAGCCCGCTGATGAGCAGCAGCACCGCCCCGAGCTGCAGCAGGGCGTACAGGCGCAGGGTGTACTCGAACTTGCCCTCCGCGAACCGCAGCACGTTCACCAGGCTCACGGCAAACATGTGGGCCCACATGTGCACGAAGGCCGTGGCGGGACCCAAACTCAGGCCGGCCAGCAAGGTAAGCGACACGGGCCGGCGGCTCCGGTGGCCGACCCAGTAGGCGAAGCCCACGGCGAATAGCAGCGACAGGGCCAGCACGGAAAGGTCGATGACGGTCGTTTGACCCATTTTAGGCGTTTGGGCCATGGGATGTAGAAGTGGGTTGGGAAGGCAAGAATAGGTATTCATAGCCCTCCAAACCAGCCATTCACATCATCGTGTGAGGGTCATCGGCAGCCCCGTTCAGCCCTGCAGCAGCTCCGCCAGCCGGCCGGTGGTGCCCTCCCAGGTGTACCGCGCGCGCACGAACTCGCGGCCGTGCGCGGCCAGCCCCTCGGCTTCCAGCGGGTGCTCCAGCAACTGGCAGATGCTCTCGGCCAGGCCCGCGGTGTCGGCCCCCACGAGCAGGTGCTGGCCGGGCGTGCCGCCCAGGGCGTTGTTGGCCAGCGGAGTGGTCACGCTGGGGCGGCCCATGGCCATGGCTTCGAGCAGCTTGTTCTGCAGGCCGGTGCCGGTGCGCATGGGCGCCACAAACACGCGGGCCGCGGCGTAGGCGGTGCGGATATCGGGCAGCCAACCGCTGACTTTGACGTGCTCGGACTGCAGCGCCAGCACCCGGGCCGCGGGCGTGGTGCCCGCCAGCAGCAGCCGCGCCTCGGGGTGGCGCTGGCGCACCGCCGGCAGAATCTGCTCGGCCAGCCACGCGGCCGCTTCCACGTTGGGGTGGTAGGCCATGTTGCCGCAGAACACCAGCTCAAAGGAATCCTCGGCCGCGACGGCGCCAGGGCGGAAAAATTCGGTGTCGATGCCGTTGGGCACCACCTGAATGCGCTGCCGCTGCTCGTGGTCGATGAGCTGCCGGTCCTGGTCGCTGATGATGGTGTGGTGCTGAAACCAGTCGAAGGCCCGGGCCTCGTACTGCTGCAGGCGGCGCGCCTCCAGGGCCATGACGGGCCGCTGCCAGGCCGGGGCCTTGTCGGCCCAGCGCGCCATGCCGGTCGAAAACACGTCCATGTAATCGAGCGTGAAGGGCACGGCGCGGGCGTGCGGCCGGGCGTATTCGGCCATGCGGATGAGCTGGCAGTAGCCGCGCTCGGGCCGAAACGCGCGCACTACCTCCGCCAGGCGGCGCTGGGCGGCGCGGTCGTGGAAGTAGCCTACCTGAAAGGGCTGGCCCTGCAAGCCGGCCAGGGCCATGTTGGCGGCGATGCCGGGCTTCTGGAGCCGGTGCACGTGCACGCCGCCCCGGCACAGCGGCGCCACGGCCGCGTGGGCCTCGGGCGTCACGTCTTCGTCGCTGAGGGCAAACAGGCACACCTCAAAACGGCGCGCCAGGTAGCGCAGCTGGTGGAAAGCGCGGAGCTTGTCGCCCTTGTCGAGCGGAAAAGGAAAGCGGGACAGCAGAACCAGTAGCTTCATCGGGGCGGCAAAGCTACGCCTTCGCCCGCCCCGATGCGCTGGTACAGCTCCACAAAGCGCTGCACGACCTGGGTATTGTCGTAGAGCAGCCGAGCGGTGCGCTGAGCGGCCTCGCCCACGCCGCGGTGGCAGAACTCGCCGTGGTAGTAGCGGCTCAACTGCTGAATCCACTGGCTGGCTTCGTCGCACACCAGGATGTCGTGCAGGTGGCGCACGGCAATGCCCTCGGAGCCCACCCCGGTGCTGATGATGCACTTGCCCAGGGCCATGCCCTCGATGATCTTGACGCGCATGCCGCCGCCGGAGAGCAGGGGCACGATCATCACCTCGTGCTGCTGCATGAACTCTGCCGCCGAGGCCACAAAGCCGTGCACGCGCACGCCGGGCAGGCTGAGCCGCTCAATGTGGGCGGGCATGTTCTTGCCGGCCACGTGCAATTCCAGCTCGGGGTGCTGCTTTTTGGCCTCGGGCCACACGTACTGCAGAAACCACTCCAGCCCCTCCACGTTGGGGCGCCAATCCAGGGAGCCGAGGAAGAACAGGGTTTTGGGCTTGGATTTGATGGCCGGGTCGAGCTGAAAACGCGTCAGGTCCACGCCGGCCGGGATGAACACCACCGGCTCCTGGCAGCCGAGCTGGCGCAGGCGGCGCTGGTCGGGCTCGGTGATGGCCGCCACGGCCGAGAACCGGGGCAGAAACCGCGCCTCGAAGCGTTTCAGGCGCCGGGCCAGGTGGCGCAGGTAGCCGGCTTTGATGGTTTGCCGCTCGTTCCGGGCCAGCTGGTCCCAGATTTCGTGCTCCACGTTGTGGGCGCGCAGCACGGTGGGCACGCCGGGCGCCACGCGCCGCACCACGTCCACGTACCAGGCCACGAAAGTGCCCTCCATCTGCACCACATCGAAGGGCTCCGCCGTAAGCAGTTCCGCGAGCTTGGCGGCCACGTCCTCCGACATGAAGCGCTCCACGTTGTAGGGCAGCTGGCTGAGCATCAGGTTGCGCAGCGCCTTCAGCGGCGAAAGGCTGGTATCCACGTCCACCGTCACCAGGCGCACGTTGGGACCGAGGTGGGCCAGCGCGTCGGCGGGCTGGCGGTGCTTGGGCGTATTCAGGGCCAGCACCGTCACCGTGTGGCCGGCGCGGGCCAGGCCGGCTGCCACGTCGTACATGGCAATGGCGCCGCCGTCGGTCGGCGGAAACGGGACACGGGGGCAAAGCTGAAGTACGTTCACAGACCGAGACGGCTAAGCAAGTGGACCACAAAGATAAGGAGGCAGCGAGGTGATTCGGTAGCCCGGGCCCCCCGCATAAAACCAGAACGTTATCCTGAGCAAAGCGAACCGCCGGCGACGAAGTCAAGAACCTTGCTCGAACCTTGTCCTGACTGCGCAGCGCACCCCCTGACGCCCAATCGTCCGGGCCGCGGTGGCTCGGCAGGGCCGATGGGTGACTGCTCGTGGTTGGCAGCGGTGGTGCAGGTTCGCGGAAGGTTGTTCGGCTGCGCCTCAGGATGACGTTCTGTTCTGATGCCAGCGTATCCCTTCTCCCTCACCCTACCGCCGCAGCTCGCGCACCACGGCAAAGATCTGCTCGTCGGTGCCGAGCAGCAGCAGCACGTCGCCCTGGCTAGGGCGCAGGTCGGCGGGCGGGCTTACGCGGAAGTGGCCGGCGTGGTCTTTCAGGCCGATAACGGTGGCGCCGGTGCGGGAGCGGACTTCCAGCTCGCGGATGGAGCGGCCGCGCAGATCGGGCCGCAGGTCCTGAAACGCCAGCTCTTCCAGGCGCAGGCGGTTGGGGCCCAGACCGCTGATCATTTCCAGGAAGCGAATGACCTCCGGGCGCATCACCAGGTTGGCCATGTGCGAGCCGCCGATTTCATCGGGCATTACTACTGAGTCGGCGCCGGCGCGCAGCAGCTTGCTTTCCGAGGTTTTGAGCGAGGCGCGGGCAATGATTTTCAGCTGCGGGTTCAGCTCCCGGGCCGTCAGGGTCACGAACACGTTGTCGGCATCCTTGGGCAGGGCCGAAATCAGGGCGGTGGCCCGCTCGATGCCGGCCTGGCGCAGCGTGTCGTCGGCGGTGGCGTCGCCAAACACCACCGGCACCGCATCGGCGCCCAGGGTTTCGGCGGCGGCGCGCATCAGTTCCTGGTCCTGCTCCACGATGACCACCTTGGCCCCGTTGGCGCGCAGCTCGTGGTAGGCTTTGCTGCCGTTGCGCCCGAAGCCGCAGACGATGACGTGGCCCTGGATGTGGCGGATTTCCTGATCGGTCATAAACATCTTAAACAAGTTGCGCAGCTCGCCGTCGAAGAGGTACTGGGTGAGCACCGACACGAGGTAGGCCACCACCACCAGGTTGTACATGATGTAGAGGGAGACGAACAAGCGCCCACCCGCCGAAAGCGGGTGTACCTCGCCGAACCCCGTGGTGCTCACCGTGATGATGGTCATGTAGAAGGCCTCCATCAGGGTGTAGCCCTCGATGGCCACGAAGCCGATCATGCCGATGCCCAGGCTGAGCACCGTCAGAATAATGGCCAGCATGAGCCGGCTAAGGTTGGCGCGTTTCCACATATTGCGTGGCACGAAGGTAGCGGGCGGCGTCAGAGTTGCCGCATCCGCTTCTGCTTTGCGGTGTGGATTCCGGGGGCGCGGCGCATCCAGTAGCCAACACCACTCCTAACCACGTGCTGCCGATGCACAAACGCGCCCCTTTGTTGTCCGTCCTCATCAGTGTTCTGCGGGCCATGAGTGCCCAGGATCAGGATGACTTTTTGGTGCCCTCCGAAGGCTACTTCACCAGCTACACACATACCCAGGACTACCACCCGGCGGTACGAAAAGCGCTGCTGAGTGACCTGAGCGTCACCCCGCTGGCCCGGGTCATCGTGCTGCCTTCCTTTGCCCCGGAATACGTCATTTCCGTGGAAATCACGCAGGGCCAGCCGACGCTGTGGTACCGGCAAACCAGGCAGCAGATCTGGGGCCAGCTGCAGCGGCAGGAAGGTGCCCCCGCGCAAGTCGATACCCATTTCATTGCCATAGCGCCCGAAACGGCCGCGGCCATCGGCTATGCCCTCAACCGGGCCGTGGATCAGGCGCACTACCCGGCGCCCCGCCAGACGATGCGCTCCGACGGCACCACCTTCCACTGCCTGACCTTTCGGGCCGGTATCGGCTTACGCGGCGGCAGCACCTGGTCGCCGGCGGCCGGCACCTCCATGGCGGCCCTGGCGGAGCTGGTGGACGGGCTCCGAAGGCTGGCAAAGCAGGACGCGCAGGTGACCGAAGCCGCGCTGCTGGCGCAGGCCAATGCCCTGACGGCGCGCCTGAAATAGCAGCGGCTGCTAGCTTTGCGGCCGGCACGCCGCGAGTGCCGGTTATTGTATTGGTTGCTATGTCGCCGGCTTACCCCTTCCTCCCCAAATCCAACCGCTTTCTGCTGCCGGGCCAGTTCTGGGCCATTCCACTCAGCTCCGGGCGCTTCGCCTGCGGCCGGGTGCTCGACGTGCCGCCCGCCGAGGAAAAAAGCCTGCGGGAGTTTTACGCGGGCCTGATGGACTGGGTCGGCGACGCCCCACCGACCCACGAGAGCATCGCCGGCAGCCGCATCATCGAGCAAGGCCTGGCCCACATCAAAACCATCACTTCCCGCAACGCCCTGATTCTGGGCTGCCGGCCGTTTGAGCTGGACTCCCTGGAGCTGCCCTTCACAGTGGAGTGCAGTTGCTGGTCGCCGGGCACGGTGGTCATGCAGGGCTACCGAGCGGTGCGCTACAGTCGCCGGGAGGAGCATCCGGGCCTCCCCAGCCCTGTGGCGGCTAACAGTGCCCGCCCTGCCGAGGCGCTGCCGGTGCAGTCGACCTGGGGCTACAGCGTCATTTACGGGCGGGCCGAAAAGCATTTCGGCGCCCGCTGATGCCCCGGCCGGCCCAGCCTACCTTGAGATAATCGTCCCCAGCAGCGCGGCCAGCTGCATGTCCAGCTGCTTGAGGCTCTTGAAGATGGCCATCTGGGCCAGGTATTCTTCCACGTTGCCGGGGCCCAGGGAGTTCATGGTGGCCAGGCAGTCGGCCAGCTCGCGCTCCACGTTGCACTTGTTCAGGCGCAGGATGGCGTTTTCGCAGGCCTGCTGCAGCATGTCCAGCTCGCGCGGCACGTAGATGGAGTGCGTAATCCAGTTCGGACTCAGCTCGTGGGGCTCGGTTACCAGGTCGCTGATGGCGGCGCGGATGTCGGCGCGCTCGTGGCGCACCAGCTCGCGGGCATCGGGAAAGCGGCCGGCCTGCACGGCTTCGTGGCAGAGGTGCAGCAAATCGGCGTAGAGCGGGGTACGAAACGGCGTCTCGTCGACCTGCCCGAGCAGGTAGGTGGCCACCGTCAGGTCGTCGGCCACTGGCTGCGAGGGGTAGTTCAGGATCAGGCGCACCACTTCCCGCTCGCAGCTCTGCTGCACGTCGGGCACCGGGTCGTTGTCGAGGGCGTCGCCGGTGGGCTCGTCCTCGTCGACGAAGCCGTACGCCTCGGGCGGCAGCTCGTCGTCGTAGCCGGGGCTGGTGGCCGGGGCCGGGCGGGTGCCGCCGAGCCCGGTCAGCTGGCCGCCGGGCTGCACGGCCGCGCCGCTGTTGGCGGCGCTGTCCGGACGATTATTGGCGCTGTTGGGTCCGTGGCTGTAGCCACGGCTGCCTCCCCCGGCCGCGCCGCTCCCGCCACCGGGCCGCGGGCCGGGCGCCGACTGCTTTACCTGCTTGTTGTAGGCGTCGATGAGCACCTGCTCGTCGATGCCGAAGGTGGCGGAGGTTTGCTGCAGAAACACCTGGCGCTTCAGCGGATCGGGCACCTTGGCAATGCTTTGCAGCACCTCGCGGATGGCCTCGGCCTTCTTCACCGGGTCCTGGGCAGCCTCGCGGGCTACTAGGCGGGTTTTGAAGCTGATGAAGTCCTGCGAGTTCTGCTCCACGAACTCGCGGAAGCGCTTGTCGCCCACCTTGCGGATGTAGGAGTCGGGGTCGTCGCCGTCGGGGAAGAGCACCACGCGCACGTTCAGCCCGTTTTCCAGGATGATGTCGAGCCCGCGCAGGGCCGCCCGGATGCCGGCCGCGTCGCCGTCGTAAAGCACCGTCACGTTGTCGGTGTAGCGCCCGATCAGGCGAATCTGGCCCTCGGTGAGCGAGGTGCCCGAGGAGGCCACTACGTTCTTGACGCCGCCCTGGTGCAGGCTGATCACGTCGAGGTAACCTTCCACCAGGTAGCACAGCTCCTCCTGCCGGATGGCTTGCTTGGCCTGAAACAGGCCGTACAGCACGTCCGACTTGTGGTATATCTCCGACTCGGGCGAGTTCAGGTACTTGGCGCCGGCTTTTTCATCGCGGCGCAGGGTGCGCGCCCCGAAGCCCACCACGCGGCCCGAAATGTTGTGAATCGGGAACATCACCCGGCCGCGGAACCGGTCGTAGCGGCGCCCGTCCTCCTCGCGCTTGATGACGAGGCCGGTTTTCTCCAAGTACTTCACGTCGAAGCCCGCCTGCTGGGCCGAGTTGAGCACGTCGTCCCACTTGTCCAGCGAGTAGCCCAGCTCGAAGGTTTCGATGGTCTGCTGGTTCAGGCCCCGCTCCTTGAGGTAAGCCCAGCCGATGCTTTCGCCCTCCTCCGAGTCCTGCAGCAGAGTTTTGTAGCGGTTTTTGGCCCAATCGGACACGATGTACTGCGAGTCCCGCTCGTTCTGGGCCAGCTGCTGCTCGGGGGTGCGCTCCTCCTCCTTGATTTCGACGCCGTACTTCTTGGCCAGCCACTTGATGGCCTCCGGGTAGCTCACCGACTCGATGTCCATCACGAAGCGCACCACGTCGCCGGCCTTGCCGCAGCCGAAGCACTTGTAGATGCCCTTGGCCGGCGCCACCGAAAACGAGGGCGACTTTTCGTGGTGGAAGGGGCAGCAGGCCCACATGTTCTGCCCCTTCTTCTTTAGGGAGACAAAGTCGCCCACGACCTCCACGATGTCGGCGTAGTGGAGGACCTGGTCGATGGTTTCTTTGGGGATGAGGGCCAAAACGTAGGGGCAATAGGGCGTGAGGAGGCGAGCGGGACTGCAAAACTACCGACAAAGTCCCGGCCCCGCTTAAAAGTTACGGCTGGCGGTGGTTTCGGGAATGATGACCACGTAGTCGTAGCCCAGCAGCACGGCCTGCTGCTCCTGATCGGGCACGGGCAGGCCTCGGTAGAGCATGGCGCGGCGCATCGGCCGCACATCGAACACCTGCCACGTGGTCCCGGCGGGCGTGGCGGCCATGAACGGGCGGAGCATGGCCTCGTCGGCGGCGGAGTAGCGGCCGCTGTTCTGGCTGAAGTCGTCCGGGTTCTGGCCCGTCACCTTGCCGCCCTGCTTGCCCATGATGAAAATGTGCAGGCTTTTCTGGTCGTGGGCGTCGGCCAGGTTGGCGGCCAGGTTGCCCACGTCGTAGATGTCGCCCCACACGCTGCGGCCGCGGGCCAGGTGGTTGGCGCCGAACTTAAACAGCGCGGACGGCAGCGGCTGCCCGGCCGTCTGGTAGGGCTGCAGCTCCTCCAGCAGGTTGCGCTTCATCAGGTTGATGCGGGTCTGGTGGGCCGTGGGCTTGCCGGCGGCGTTGGCCTGGAAGATGCCGTAGCTGGCCTCCAGGTCCTGCAGCATGCGGCGCACTTCGGGCCGCTCGGTGCGGGCCAGGGTGCGCAGGCTGTCGAGCAGGGTGGCGCGCAGGCTGTTGATGGTCATGCGCCCGTACTGGCCCGTGACCAAGGCGGCACGGTCCTGGGCCTGCGCCCGGGCCGAGAGCTGCTGCAGGTAAGTGCGCGTCGTCTTGCTTTTGGCCGCATCGGCCATGAGGGCAAACAGGCGCCCCGGCGTGGCATAGCCCACCTGCTCCACGCCCACCAGCGCCGTGCCCTGCGCCCGCAGCGCCCGGGCCAGCTCAAACTCCTCGGCCCAGCTGTAGAACGACAGGTTCATCGGGTGCTGGCGCGAAAACGCCGCCGGCAGGCCGGGCTGCGCGGCCAGGCGGCTCAGGTCGCGGGCCTGGTACCGGTCGATTTCGGCCACGTACACTTTCGGCTGCAGCACCTGGGCCACGGCCTGCGTGAAGGCGGGAATCTCGGCCAGGCCGTGGTCTTCGCCGATGAGCACCCAGGCGCTTTCCCGGATGTCCTGCTGCAGCTTGTCCCAGCCCGGCCCGCTCAGCTGCGTGCCCGTGGCCGTGAGCGGCGCCTGGTACTTGCGCATCAGCCGCACAAAGGCCGTATCGGCGGGCGCCGGGGCCTGGGCGCGGGCGCCGCTACCCACGGCTATACTACCTGCTACCCCCAGCCACATCCCGACGGCCCGGCCCTTCGCCGCAGCTTTGATAATCTGTTGCAACATGTCGATTGGTAATTACCAGCTTAAGAAATGCCCGAATATAGGGGCCGCCCGCCCAGGCGGGTTGCCGGGGGCACCGGCAACCCTCGCCGGCCTTTTCCGGTTTTCAGGGCACGGCCCCGTGCGTTTCGGGGTTATCTTTGCCGGATGGTGGCCCGTCTGGCCGCCCCAAGTTTGCCATGAGCATCACGAAAGAAGCTGTACTGAAAGCCCTGAGCTACGTGGAGGAGCCTGATTTGGGCAAGGACCTCGTTACGCTCAATATGATTGAGGACGTGCAAGTTGACGGCAAGAACGTATCGTTCACCGTCGTGCTGACTACGCCCGCCTGCCCGCTCAAAGAGCTGATTCACAACGCCTGCGTGCGCGCCATTCACACGATGGTGGACAAGGACGCCGAGGTGACAGTGAACATGACCTCGCGCGTGACGACCATGCGCCAGAACCGCGACATCCTGCCCGGCGTCAAAAACATCGTGGCCGTGGCCTCGGGCAAGGGCGGCGTGGGCAAGAGCACCGTCACGGCCAACCTGGCGGTGGCCCTGGCCCGCACCGGCGCCAAGGTCGGCCTGATCGACGCCGACATTTCGGGCCCGTCGATGCCGGTGATGTTCGGCGTGGAGGACGCCCGCCCGCACGTGTTTCAGACCGAAGACGGCCGCAACCTCATCGAGCCCATCGAGCGGTTCGGCGTCAAAATCATGAGCATTGGCTTCCTGGCGCCGGCCGAGTCGGCCATCGTGTGGCGCGGCCCCATGGCCTCGTCGGCGCTCAAGCAGTTCATCACCGAGGTGGACTGGGGCGAGCTGGACTACCTGCTGCTCGACATGCCCCCCGGCACCTCCGACATTCACCTGACCATGGTGCAGACGCTGCCCGTCACGGGGGCCGTCATCGTGACCACGCCGCAGAAAGTGGCGCTGGCCGACGCGCAGAAGGGCCTGCAGATGTTCCGCCAACCGCAGATCAACGTGCCGGTGCTCGGCGTCATCGAGAACATGGCCTGGTTTACCCCGCTGGAGCTGCCCGACAACAAATATTACATCTTCGGGCAGGGCGGCGGCGCGGCGCTGGCGCAGAAGCACGAAGTGCCCTTGCTGGGCGAGATTCCGCTGGTGCAGGGCATCCGCGAAAACGGCGACCAGGGCATCCCGGTGGTGCTGCAGGCCTCGTCGCCGGTAGCGGCGGTGTTCGAGCAGCTGGCCGAGGCAGTAGCCCGACAGGTGTCGATCCGCAACAACGTGGCCCCGCGCACGCAGGTGGTCGAAATGAAGTAAACGGCTGTAAGTGCCGCGAATGTGCGAACTTCGTGGCCCGGCCAAGTGTCTCGTAAGTATGTCTGCAACCGCCACCTTGTTTGAACACCCGCTGCTGTCGCGCATCGAGCAAGCCCTCGACGGCATCCGCCCCTACCTGGAAGCCGACGGCGGCAACGTACGCGTGCTCGACATCACCGAGGACATGGTGCTGCGCCTGGAGCTGATGGGCGCCTGCGGCACCTGCCCCATGTCGCCGATGACGCTGAAAGCCGGCGTGGAAGAATCGGTGAAGCGGGCCGTGCCCGAAATCCGGGCCGTGGAGGCTGTCAACGTGGCCACCGCGCCGCAGCCCGCCGGACAGGAAGGCCGCCCGCAGCCGCCCACGCCGGTCCCGACGCCCAACTAGGTTCGGTTTTCGTTATTGGTTGTTCGTTTTTCGAACGTGCCCGCCTAACATCAGCGCGCCCCGCTTCTGCCGGTTTCGGCGGAGGCGGGGCGCGCTGATGTTAGGCATAGCCAGCCACCCGGCTTTCGATTACCGGTACTCGCTGGGAATTTCCGCAATGGGCCGAATCCGGATATTGCGGAAGTAGGCTTCGGCGCCCTCCGACTGCAGCTGAATCTTGCCGGTGGTCAGCGGCCCCTGCGTGTCGTTTGGCTGCCGTTCCCGGGAGTTTTCCAACACCATGACCACCTGCCCGTTGACGACGTGCAGGCTTTTCTGGCCCAGGCAGATCAATTCCACGGTGTTCCACTGGCCAAAGGGTTTCTCGTTGTTGTGGCTGCGCCGGCAATGCACATCCGGGCTATACAGGCCAAAAGACCGTAAGGGCGCCGCCGGATCGTAGATCCAGTTTGTGGCGTTGTCCTGCGTGCGGTAGGCCGCTTTGATGTCGACCCCCGTGCCGATGGGGAAATAGTCGCCCATGTCGGTTTCCTGAATTTGCAGCTCTTGGGAGAGCATCCACGCGTTCCAGAAAGCACCCTGGTTTCCCCGGGCGTGGTACAAAATGCCGGTGTCGCGCTTCTCATTCAAGCGCGGCTCGTACTTGCGCGTGCCCCATTTGACCTCGGCTTTCAAATGATAGTTGCCGTACTCCTGCCGGGTGCTCAGCCCGCCGTAAATCTGCCCGGAAATCCGCAGCACGGGCTGTCCGTTCTCCGTGATGACCTTGAATACCTCCAGCGGGTCGTTGTTGAGGCCCAGTGGAATGCCGTTCATGCCGTCGCCGCTCGGGTGGCCGGGAATATTCACGGTGTAGTGTGGCACCCCGACAAACTTCTCCCATCGGCTCAGGCTCTGGTCCAGCAGGCTGGTCCACAAGTAGGTGGGGGTCGACTTGGGCGTCAGGGCCCGCTGCGAAAGACCACTGGCGTAGCGGATGCCGCCCAGTAGGTGCTGCAGAAACAGGGGTTCCCGGTAGCTGTCGTCGGTATGGCCGCCGGCGGTGTAAAAGGCGCGCCCGTTTTGGTAACTGTGATACCAGGCAATGGGGTGCTCCGCGCCGTGAATACCGCCGGAATAACTCTGCTCGTTTATGTTCGCCAATACCTGAACGCCGGGATTTAAATTCCGGAAATTATACCACTCGTCGGTTCGGGGCCAGGCATCGGGCAGCATGACGGTAGCATCGTGGTTTTTATCCACGACTTCCACGGTAGCCGGCTGAATGGCCGGGTGCCCATCAAAGTACGCCCCCACCAGGCCGTTGTACCAAGGCCAGTCGTACTCGGTATCGGTAGCAGCATGCACGCCGACAAAGCCGTTGCCGGCTTTAATGTATTCTTCGAAGGCGCGTTGCTGCGCATCGTTTAGTACGTCGCCGGTAGTGCTCAGAAAAACCACCGCCTTGTACTTCGCCAGAGTAGCCTGGGTGAAATTAGCGGCGACCCTGGTGGTATCGACCTGGATATTATTATCGGCGCCCAACTTCCGCAGGGCTTCAATAGCGACTGGAATAGAGCTGTGATAAAAGCCGGCGGTCTTGTAAAACACCAGGACTTTTGGAGCCGGCTCCGGGCTGCGCCCTTTTTCTTTCCGGTCGCAGCCGGAAAGAAAGCAGACTGCTAATAAGAAAAGGCCGGCGCGTGCAATTGGTTTCATAGCAATTGAATGTCAAAACAAGACCTCGCCGACCCAACTCCATGTAGCGTTATCCCCTTCACCAGCGTCAATCATAGTAAATATGCTATTCTGCATCGTTGGTACGTCGCCTCAGCAAGCGGAGTTGTGCATCCTGGGCGTTTGCGGTAATACCTCATGTCGCCGATGATGCTGAAAGACAGCGTGAGGGAATCGGTGAAGCGGGCCGTGCCCGAAATCCAGGCTGGGGCAGCCGAGAACAGAGCAACTACGCCGCAGCTGCCCTAGCCCAGACTGACCGCGAATTAGGTGTGGCATTGCTACAACCTCATAGCTATCTGTATCTTGGGGCATGACATGTACGCGGTGTGGCAG